>DASZCR010000229.1:0-7300 GCA_035942915.1 Pyrinomonadaceae bacterium
CGCTCGCCACCCTGAGGTCGCACGAGAGCGCGAGTTCGCAGCCGCCGCCGAGGCAGTAGCCGTTAACCATTGCAATGACGGGTTTCGGAAAAGTGTCAACGGCGGTGAAGAGCGAGCGGCCGGTCATCACGTCGCGCTGCGTGACGGGGGTGCGCCCCTGAAACTCCGCGATGTCCGCCCCGGCGACGAAAGCCTTCTCGCCCGCGCCCGTAAAGACGACGACGCGCACGGAGTCGTCGGCGCGCAACTCTTCGAGCGCACGCGCGCCCTCCTCGCGCGTCTGGATGTTGAGCGCGTTCATCTTCTGCGGCCGATTGATGGTGATGAGAGCGACGCGGTCGCGCCGTTCGACTAAAAGCGTTTCGTATGAGGCCATGCGGGTGCTCCTAAAAAATGGTGATGGGTGAGAGGTGATAAGTGATAGGACAAGAGTGATAAGTGATAGGTGATGGGTGATAGGAGAAAACCTGTCTTCTTCCTCTCACCTCTCACCTTTCACCTATCACCTCCTTCTTATCACCTCTCACCCATCACCCATCACTTGATTACTTCTCCTCGCCCTCGGTCACTTGCTCGTCGGCGACCCAGGAGACGAAGAGGCGCAGCCAGTTGTCGGTCGGTTCCATGATTTGGACGCCGACGCGCGCCGTGCCGTAGATGGCGGGGGCGATGCGAATAACGCGCGCCGTCACTTCGATGGGCGAGCCGTCGGGACGATGCGCGCGCAGGTAGAGTTGGTCGCCGCGCGAGACTTTCTGGTTGAGATGGAAGAGCGTGCCCATCGTCGAGATATCGTCGGTCTCGGTCGGCTCGCTCCACGCCGCGCCATCCTCCGAGCGGCCGGAGACGACAATCGGCAGCCGCAGCGCCATGCGCAGCGCGAAACGTCTCTCTTCGCGTCTCTCTGCGTCGTTCGGGGTGTTCATAGGATTCAGCAAGTCAGTCTGCTCTGGCAACGGACGGCGTTAGAAGTTCTCTTCCGCGACGCGGGCGGGCGACCTCTCTCTTACTCCTGCTCCCAACGATAAAAGCCCTCGCCGCTCTTCCGGCCAAGTTTGCCTTCACTGACCATCCGGCGGAGCAGTTCGGGTGCGCGAAAACTTTCCGAGCCGAGCGTGCGGTGAAGATAGTCGGCGATTTCGAGGCGCACGTCGAGGCCGACCAGGTCGGTTAGTCTGAGCGGCCCCATAGGATGATTGTAGCCCAACTCCATCGCCGTATCTATATCTTTCGCGCTCGCCACGCCTTCTTCGAGCATCCGCATCGCTTCGAGACCGAGCACCACGCCGAGACGGCTCGACGCAAAGCCCGGCACGTCTCTGACCGTAATCGGCTCTTTCTTCATCCGCCGTCCGACCTCGCGCGCCGCCTCGACCGTCTCCGGCGCGGTGCGCTCGCCGACGACGATTTCCAGCAGACGCATGATGTGGACGGGGTTGAAGAAGTGCATCCCGACGACGCGCTCCGGATGAGACGAGGCGCGCGCAATCTCCGTAATCGAGAGTGAAGAGGTGTTGGTGGCGAACAGGAAAGGGCGCTCCGGGATGAGGCGTTCGACCTCTCTGAGAATCTCCTGCTTCAACTCCATCCGCTCCGGGACGGCCTCGACGAAGAGGTCTGCCTCGCGCGTCTCGGCGAGCGCGACCGCGACGCGGATGTGTTGGAGCGTCCGTGTGCGCTCCTCCTCCGTCACCTTGCCGCGCGCGATGCCTTTCGAGAGGTTGGCCTCGATGGCGCGCAGACCGCGCGTAACCGCTTCCTCGCTCACGTCTCTCAAGACGACGCGGAAACCGGCCGAGGCGGCCACCTGTGCGATGCCGTGCCCCATCGTCCCCGCGCCGAGCACGGCGATTGTCTCGATTTTCGTCCGGCTTGGGCTTTCGGGAGTGCTCAAGATACTTCGGTCGGGGCTTGCCTGCTTTCGGCTCAAACTCTGATTCGACTACGTTTGCGGGAGACGTTATACTACACGCAAGGAGTAAAAGGCTACCGGCGCTCGCCTCGTCGTGCCGGGCGCGGAAGGAGACACAGGAAACAGTCACATGGCGAAAGAGACGCTGCACCGAGAGGTCGTCATCATCGGCTCAGGGCCGGCCGGGCTGACGGCCGCCATCTACGCGGCACGAGCCGACTTAAAACCCCTCGTCATTCACGGCCCACAGCCGGGCGGACAGTTGACCATCACGACCGAGGTCGAAAACTACCCCGGCTTCTCCAAAGGCATTCAGGGGCCGGAACTGATGCAGGAGTTTGAGGAACAGGCACGCCGCTTCGGCACGGAGTTCCTCGTCAACCACATCAACGAAGTAGACCTCAGCCGTCGTCCCTTCACGCTTCAGACGGACGAGCACACCATCAAGGCCGAGACGTTAATTATCGCTTCGGGTGCGTCGGCCAAGTGGCTCGGCATCCCCGGCGAAGCGCCTGCGCCGCACGGACTCGGCGGCCTCGGCGTCTCGGCCTGCGCCACCTGCGACGGCTTCTTCTTCAAGGGCAAGTCAATCATCGTCGTCGGCGGCGGCGACACGGCGATGGAGGAAGCGACCTTTCTCACGCGCTATGCCTCGCGCGTCACCGTGATTCACCGACGCGACCACCTGCGCGCCTCGAAGATTATGCAGGACAAGGCGTTTGCCAACCCGAAGATTGATTTCATCTGGGACACGGAAGTGACGGAGATTCTCGGCACGCCGGAGACGGGCGTGACGGGCGTGCGCCTGAGAAATACGCGGACGCGCGAGGAGTCGGAGTTTGCGTGTGAGGGCGTCTTCATCGCCATCGGTCATCAGCCCAACACGCAGATGTTCAAAGGACAGTTGGAGATGGACGAAGTCGGCTATCTCATCACGGCCGGTCGCTCGATGGCGACGAACGTTCCCGGCGTCTTCGCCTGCGGCGACGTGCAGGACTCCTTCTACCGTCAGGCCGTGACGGCGGCCGGGACGGGCTGCATGGCCGCCATCGACGCCGAACGTTTCCTCGACAGTTTGCCCGTCCCCATCCCGACGGGCGAAGAGATTACCATCGAAGGCGAACGCGTTACGCCCGACCACACACAGGTCATCATGCCGGACGGCGAAGTCGTCCCCAACCTTCCCGAAGAGGCCACCGAAGCAAGGTAACAGGCCGAAGGTCAAACGTCGGAAGTTCAAAGGCACAAGCGAAGATGGAAGGGAGCGTCTCTCTCATCTTCGCTTGTGCCTTTGAACGTTTGCGCTTGCGTCTTACTTGAGCACTCCGGTCAGCCAGTGCATGACGTTGAGGAGGAACTGCGGGTTCTGTTTGGCGACGGGTGAGTTCATGCCGACGGGCGTGCGCTGCGCTCCGGCCAGTTGTGCCGAGAACATGGCGGCCTCGCCGAAGGCTGCGACGCGTCCCTTGCCGAAGCGCAGCACCGCGCCCTGCGCCCAACCCTTGACCGGCACACGCTTCGTCTTCTCGTCGAACTTCCACGCCACTTCCGGCTCAAGCGACTTGACGTTGTTGCCGAAGACGAAGAGCGGCTGCGCGGCCGCTGGCAGTTGAAAGGCAGACCCCGTGAAGGTCGCCACCGTGTCGATGCGCTCGGCGGCGTTGCGTCCCTTCGTGATGGGATGCTCTTTGAGCGAGCCGTCCGCGAGTTTGAAAAAGAGCGTTCCGTCCTTCTTGCTTTCGTCCATCGCGAAGCCGTTGCTGAAGCGGAAGCCGAAGGCGAGCGCCAACTTTTCGGCCGCGCCCGCCGCAGGCATGTGGTCGGCAATCAGCAGGAGCGAGCCGCCCTCTCTGACCCACTCGCGCACGGCTTCAATCTCTTCGTCGGTGAAGGCCGAAGGCGTCGGCAGAGACCAATCGCCCCCCGCGTTGCGCTCGTTGATGGCGTTCGAGATGACGAGGACGCGCGCCGTCTTCAGATACTCTTTCGTAAACTTGGCGGGCGACGGTTTGACCGTGTAGCCGTCGCGGCGGAGCAACTCGGCGAACGCCTGATAACGCCCCGACGCGGTGTGAAAGTTGTTGTGCGCCTCGTCAATCAACACGACGGGGCCGCGCCCCTCGCGGTAGGCGGGCTTGGGGATAGGCGGCTTGAAGTCCGGGTCGGCGACCTGCTGCGCGCGGGCTGTGAGACAGACGGCAGCGAGCAGGACAAAGAGGACGACGGCTGTCATATTTCGCATCTGTGGACTCCTTGGAGTAGAGAGAGAGAAAGCCTGCGGGACGAGTGTCGAGGCCGTGCAGTCGTTTTAACGCGCGAGCGCCTCGCAAAGTTTCTGCGCGAGCAGTTGGCCTGCGACCCTGTGCCCCGTCTCGTTCCAGTGGCCGTTGCCGATGTCGCTGCCGAAGCCGTGCAGATAGACCCTCTGCTGCTCGGCGTAAACCTGTAACTCCGGCGCGAGATTCCAGACCGTGAAGCCCGTGCGTTCGCCGAGCGCGCGCAGGCGCAAGTCCGGGTAGAGCAGGTCGGTTGCGCCGACGCGTGCGGCGAACTCGGCGCGCGCCTTCGGGTTCGGATGCACCTGCCCGCCGTTGCTGAGCGTGGCGACAAAGAAGCGCGCGCCACGACTCTCCACCTCGTCGCGCATCAAGACCAGCAGTTGCTCGGTCACGCTCCAAGCCTCTCGCCAGACCTCATCCGCAGGCTCGCGGTAAATCATGTTATCGATGCCGACATCGCCCGACGCTGCGCCACCAACGTCGGCCGCCGCTGCGCCGGTCGTTTCCTTCGCCTGTTGCTTCTCCTGCTGCTGCTGCGTCTGAGACGTTTGCGCGCCGCGCGCGGCGATGGCGGCTTTGATTGCGCCGTGCCCTTCGTGTATGGCCTGCACGAAGCGCAGGCGGTCTCTTATCCAGCGTCCGGCGCGGCTCAGGGCAGAGTTGCGGAGACGAAAGGCGCGCGTGTGCAGGAAGGAATCATCGAGGACGAGTCGGCCGTCGCGGCGGACAAAATAAGGAATCTCGTCGGTCTGCTTGAGCGTGCGCGAGTTGTCTGTGATGTCGTTGTTGGTGGTGACGGCGAGGAGGACGATGTCGGGCGAGTAGTCCCAGACGTGCTTGCGCAGCGTCAGCAACTCCTGCGTCGTGCCGTAGCCGGAGACGCCGAAGTTGATGACTTCGACGCGGCGGCCTGCGAGCGCGCCGCACGTCTGAAGTTCTCTCTCGATGACCGCCCAGAAGGCCTCTTCGGCTCGCACCTGAAGGGCTTCGGCGTAGGAGTCGCCGACGACGGCGAGGCGCAAGGTGTCGGGCGGTTTCGCCAGCGCGTGCTCGCGGTCGCGCAGGCCGCGACTGTTGATGCGGACGTAGGTCTTGTTCTCCTTGCGATACCACCCCTCTGCGCCGGGGCTTAGCGCGTAGCCGCGTTCGAGGTCGGTCGTGTAGAAGACCGGGTAGGAATAACCGATGATGCGGAGGGCGATTTCGGCGATGAACAGGCCGACGAGCAGGGCGCAGAAGACGACGAGGAGTTTGATGGCGACGCGTCGTTTCCGGCTCCAACGTGGCGCGTCGCTTTCAGGTTCAACCATCAAATGATTTTCGCGTGCGTGCGTGCCGCGTTCGTTGTTCAGAGTAAGACGATGGAGTCGTCGGCGCGTGTGCGGTGCGCGGCGGGACGCGACGCGCGTTCACCTTCCGCGCCGTCGCCTGTGCCATTCGCCTCGACCTGCGGACAGACTTCGCAGTAAGCGCCCCGGCGCGCGAAGCGTTCGCGGCAATCGTCGCAATGGAGCGCCTCGCCCAGTTCGCGCAGGGCGGCGAGCAGAGGCAGCATCAGACGCCCGCGCTCGGTCAGCGTGTACTCGACGTGCGGCGGCGTGCTGCCGAACTCGCGTCGCTCAACGAAGCGGTCGCGTTCCATCTCGCGCAGGCGTTCGACGAGCGTGCGGCTGCTGATGGGTCTGAGGGACGAAAGCAGTTCGGTCGTGCGGCGCGCGCCGTGCGCGAGGTCGCGCACGATGAGCAGCGTCCACTTGTCGCCGACCACTTGCAGCGCGCCCGTCGCCGGGCATCCGTCACCTTTGCGTCGTCGCATCTTGAAGTGGCTCGTCCTTTCACGTCGGCGGCGGGGAGGTCGCGCGTCGGCTTTCTTCGCAAGACGCGGCGAAGCTTAACACAAAGAGGCGCTTTGCGGCGGCGCGAAATCTATTTTAAAATGCGCCTCGAAAACAGATTTCCCCCGTCCGGCCTGCGGTTAGAGTTTCTCACCTCGCTCTCTGTCCGCCCCAACCCCGGAAGCCTCGGACGCATCGAACTTGCGGAAAGGCGCTCGGCCGCGCCTGTTTTCGTGCGGGCGGTGAACGCAACGCAAAGTTATGAGCACACAATTGGAAACGGAGACGGAAGAGAGCGAGGAGGCGCAAGTGACGCGTGCAACAGCCGAAGGCTCGGCCGTCATTCTCGTGGCCGACGACGAGCCGGTCAATCTCGCACTCATCAAGCGGCGGCTCGAATGGGAAGGCTACCGCGTCTACACGGCGCAGGACGGCGCAGAAGCTGTCGAGCGCGCGCACGAAGTCGCGCCCGACCTCGTCATCCTCGACGTGATGATGCCCGGCCTCGACGGGCTGCAAGCCTGCCGTCTGCTCAAGGAGAGCGCACGGACGCGCGACATCCCCGTCATCTTCCTCTCGGCCTTAGACGACACGGACGCCAAAGTGAGCGGTCTCTCCGTCGGCGCAAACGACTACATCTCGAAGCCCTTCCGCGCCGAAGAGTTGCTCGCGCGCGTCCGCGTCGCCATCAGGCTCAAGCGCGAGCGCGACTCGCTGCGGTTGAGCGCGGAGGAGGCGCGGCTGCGTGCAGAGGCCGCGCGCGAGATGTCGATGTCGGACGCGCTGACGGGTCTGATGAATCGTCACGGCCTGCAACGCTCGCTGCAACGCAACATCTCCGAGGCGCGTCGCTACGGTCGGCCGCTCTCCTGCCTGATGCTCGACATCGACCACTTCAAGGCAGTCAACGACACCTACGGACACGCGGCCGGAGACACGGCGCTGATGCAGGTGGCACGCGTGCTGTCGGAGGCCGTGCGCGGCTCGGACGTGGTCTGTCGCTACGGCGGCGAAGAGTTTTTGATACTCGCGCCCGAAACTCCGCTCGAAGGCGCACTCGCGCTCGGCGAGAAGATTCGACAGGCGGCGGCCGCGCGCCTCTTCGGCGACGGCGAACGCGCCTTTACACTCACACTCAGCGCAGGCGCGGCCGAACTACGCGACTCCGAATCAGGCCCCGACCTCATCGCACGCGCCGACCAAGCCCTCTACGACGCCAAAGAGTCCGGCCGCGACCGCGTCGAAGCTGCACAGTAGAAGTGATAGGTGATGGG
>DASZCR010000230.1:0-13015 GCA_035942915.1 Pyrinomonadaceae bacterium
GAGCGATGCTCGCGAGGAGCATCATTCTCATCCGCTTCGCTGTCTGTTTCGCCGGGGCGAAAGTCAGACGAGTTCGGACATCTCGCGTTCGAGCGCACTGAGGGTGCGTTCGAGCATGGCTCGATGCGCGGCGCTTCTGGCGCGTTCGAGTTGCGAGAGCGTGCGCGCCTGCGAGAGTCTGAGCGATTCGAGCCGTTCGCGGCGGGCGCGCATTTCGGGCGAATCGTCAAAACGTTCACGCGCGTCGGCCGCGCGCACGTCGGTCGCTTCCAGTTGAGCCTCGACGGCCTTGCTCTCCCAACCTCTCGCCATCTGAACTCTCGCCTCCCGTCGGAATCCAAAGTGGCGAAGCGAAAGGGCTGCCCACAGACGGGGCAACCCCTTCGCTCCGATTAGTTAATTGAGACGGCTCATCGCCGGTTAGTTGTTAAGCTGAATGCTCCGCAGGATGTTCGAGAACGCGTTATTGAAGGCGCGATAATCGCTCTGCGGGGCGACGGCCACCATGTAGAAGATGTTGCCGTCGCGCAACTGCGTCGTGTAGACGGTGACCACTTCGGTCTGTCCCGTCAGGTTCGAGCGACCCGTCAGGGTCATCGCCAGCGCGTTGCGTCCGCCTATCGAACCGCGCTGGTAGTTGTTCGACTGCGCCCTCAGGTACGGGTTCTGTTGCAGCAGACCACGTATGTACTGGTCGGTCGATTGACGAAGCGTGCCGCCCTGAGCGTTGGCGACGCCGAACATGACGCCGTGCGTGAACTCGCCCTGCGAGCTGTAAGCGCCCTGCGGCGCGAAGGTAATCGAATCGCTACCGCCGAGTTGCTGCCAGTTGTCGGGCACGCTCACGCGGAAGAGGTTGCCGCCGTTGTAGGAGCGATAACGCGTCGAAGGATAGCCGACGCGTTCGCCCGTCGGGTAGCGTTCATCGGTGCTGCCCGAAGGATAACGCTGACCGCTCTGTGCAATCTCCTGCATGGTGCGCGCGCGCGGGTAGCCACGCAGGCGCGCCTGTATCTGGTCGAACTCGCGCGTGTCGCGAATCGGGTTAGTCACGCGCAGCATCGCGGCTTCCTGATTGATGCGCTGATAACGGTTGCCTGGGTCTGGGTGGCTCGACAGCCATTCGGGGCCGCCGCCTCCGCCCTGCTGCGCGATGGTGCGGAACATGTTGGCGAGGTCGCGCGGGTCGTATCCGGCGCGCGCCATAATCTGCGCGCCGAGAATGTCGGCCTGCGTCTCATACTTGCGGCTGTAGCGCAGAGCGCCCGCGCCGAAGCCGATTTGACTGCCCGCGCCGATAACCTGCCCGACGCCGCCGCCGATGACCGCGCCCGCAATCTGACCCAAGACCGAACCTATCTGGTACTTCTGCGTCTCGGTCGCATTGGCTGTGGCGTGACGCAGGGCGACGTGCGAGATTTCGTGCGCCATCACGCCGGCCATCTCGCCTTCGCTGCGCGCCGCTTCAATCATGCCCCGGTTGACGTACATCGGCCCGCCCGGCAACGCAAACGCGTTGATGTCGCGCGCATCGACGACGCGGAAACTATAACGAAATTCCGGGTGCTGAAACTCCTGCGGGATGGCCGCGACTAAGCGACGGCCGACCTCCTGCACGTAGTCTTCGACAGCCCTGTCGCGCAGTATCGGCATTTGCTGCTCGACCTGCTGCGCGGCCTCCTGACCGGCGCGCACGTCGTCGCTCACTCTGTACTTATTATTCGGCGCGGAGACGCGCGTCTGCGAGAATGCCGCGAGGGGCATCGCGAAGAGCGCAAGGGTCATCAAGAGCGCCATCAAACTGCTTGTACGATAATTCCTCGATTTCATCTTCCCTCCTCAGCCGGAGCGCCTCACCGACGCTCCCACTCAAGTCTGGTAAATTCAAAGCGGCACGTCCCTCTCTGCAATTCGAGCGCGAGAGGCTGTGCCGCTTCTTTACCGCAAGCTGTTCCCTCTCACACGCTTCACGCTGGCTGTCCCTCACAACAGACGGAGACGACGGCGGCGTCAGGGAGAGAGAAATCAAACTGTCCAGTCAAAATTTCGCCGACCGCAGCGGCGTATCTTTTGACTACGTTTTGATGAATCGCTGCACGGTCGGGTTGGCCTTTTTCTACCCGCCGCGCCGCGCGCGCCTTCTCGCCTTTCGCCCGCGAGGTTTCACAATTTCCTTACGATTCAATGACTTTTGCTCGACCCCTCGCTCCGCCGTGCCGTCTAACCTGACGGTTGCGCCAGCGACGGGGCGCGGAATCGAAACGGCGACGAAGGGCGAAGTGATAACCTGCGTTGTAATGTCTTCGGACGCCGGTCGCCGCTCATTGATACTGACAGCAAGCACAGTGCCATCGCGCCTGATGCCGGTCACTTCGACACTATATCCGCCCGTCGGTTGCTGCCCCTGAAAGACGACGACGACGGCGCGTGTGCTGAAGGGCACGTCCGGCGCAGGGCGACCCGCACCGATGAGCGTCCACACCCGACGCCACTCGTTCTCGTTCGTCACGAGTTCGACGGCGCGCGCGCCTTCGTAACCGCTCGTCGTTCCCGTCGCCAGCACAGAGAAATCTACGGGACGCGATTCGTCAACGGGCACGCGCGCACGCGTCGCAGCCGTCGCACTCGCGTCGCCGAGCATCGCCATCCGCAGGATTTTGACGGGCGGCATTCCGTAGCTCAGCAGACGGTCGTGAAAATCTCCGAGGCGGAAGGAGTCGCCCATCGCGGCGCGCCACTGTTCGCGCAGCTTGATAATCTCCATCTTGCCTAGCGTGTAGACGAGATAGGTCGGGTCGAGCGTGCCGCGTCGCGCCTCGCGCTCGGCGTTGGCGCGCGCCATCAAGCCCTCGCGCATGAAGAAGTCGACGGCCTGCTCGTAGCTCATCCCTGCCGTGTGCAGGCGGATGCCGACGAGATAACGACACAGGCGCAGGAGCGCCGCGTTCAACTGCGCGAGTCGAAGCTTCGGGTTGTTGCCGCCGAAACCCTCGTCGAGCATCATCTGTTCGCAGTAGTGCGCCCAGCCTTCGACGAAGCTGGCCGCGCCGAGCGCCGAGCGCACGCGCGAGGGCGACTTGTGCAGAGCGAGCAGTTGATAGTAGTGGCCGGGATAGGCTTCGTGAATCGAGACGATGGGCAGCGAGTAACGGTTGTAATGAGAGAGATGTTCTTCGGTCTGGCGCGCGTTCCACGCCGGGTCGGGCGGCGTCACGTAGTAGAAGGCTTCGGTGGCAACGCGCTCGAAGGGGCCGGGCGTGTCCATCGAAGCGAAGCTCAGGGCGCGCGCGTATTCGGGCGTTTCGGCGACCGTCAGATTCTCGCGCGCGGGGATGGTCAGAATCTCTTCGGCGCGGACGAAAGCGCGGATGCGGTCTAGCTCGGCGCGCGTCTCTCCGACAAGCCCGGCCGCCGTCGGATGCTCACGGCCGAGCAACTCGACGGCGAAGGCCACGCCGCGCGACGGCGCGACCTCTTCGGCCAGCGCGCGCATCTCGTCCTGCGTGCGCCGCAGTTCGCGTTCGCCCTCGCGTTCGAGTTGCGCGAGCGGCGTTTCAATCATCTCCTCGTAGAGCAGCTTTTTGCGATAGTTCTCCGCGCCGATGGCGAACGAACCGTGCGAGCGCGCCAGCAGGTCGCCTTCGAGCCATGCGGCGAAAGAGCGCACGGCTTCGGTCGCCTCGCGGTTGGCCGCGTCGAACTCCGCGCGCCGCGCCGCCGTCAGACGCCCGCCGCCCGCCCGCTCGAACATCTGCGGCACGACCCTCTCAAAAAACTCGACGCTGCCGCGCGCCTGCGCCACAGCCGTCTCCGTGTAGATGCGCGGCGGCGCATCGAGATTGAGGCGCGCTTCATTCAGCAGACGCGCAATCTGTCGCGCGCGCGCAAGCACCGCGTCGAGACGCTGCGCGACGGGCGCGTAGTTGCGTTTGAGAATGTTGTCGATGGAGGCCGACGCGAGATTGACGTAGACGTTCGGGTCGCGCCGCCACATCCTGAGCTCTTCGAGTTCGAGCAGGCGTGCGCGTGCATGAGATTGCAGAACGAGGTAGTCGTAACGCGCTTCAGAAGAGAGCAGCCACTCGCGCACGCGCGCAAGGTCGGCGAGAGTCGAGCGCAGGCGGCGCGTCTCTGCGGCGACCGACTCGGCGCTACGCGATTCGAGTTGCGCATCGTACTCATGAAGACCGGCGGCGGTCGCCTCCGTCGGGTTGAAGGCGTAATAGCCGCGCAGGTAGGCGTCGGCGATTTGTGCGAGGCGCGCATCGTGACTGCGCACGGGAGACGAGCGCGGCGCACGCGAGATGCGGCGCGTCGAGCGTCTTTGCGCGGTAGCGGCGGCAGGCGGCCACATCAGCAGCAAGAGCGCCGCGCAGGCCGCATGGGCGAGGAGCGGCGCGAAAAGTTTCCTTTTCATCGAACGAACCATTCTCCACAAGAAGTGCTGAAGGAGAGAGCGATAGCTTGACGGATGAGTCACTTCACGCCCGCGAGATTAACACAGGAGGGGCGTGCCGAGTCCAGATTTAAGCGTCTTCGCTTTCTGTGCGCTGATGCGCCTGTGCGCAAAACTTCTTCTTCAGTCGGCAAGAAAAAGTTTCGCGCACAGAGGCGAAGAAGTGTGGCTGTGTGTTACGGGCGCGGGGCTATCTTCTGGTTGAGGAGGTTCGTCGCTTCGTCGAGCGGAGCGAGGTGGTGCGGGCGTCCTTCCCAGACGCGCCACATCGAGAAGACGAGAAAGACTATCGAGGCAAGGCCGATGGCCTTGCTGCCCGCCCAGTTGCCGGTGACCGCGCCGATGAAGTTGAAGACGAGCGTCAGCGCGAGGATGGCGAGTTGTAAGGCCATGCCCTGCGCGGCGTGAAAGCGCGTCCGGGTCTCGGCGCGCGGCACCAGCAGTAGTTCGATGACTGAGGCGACGAGGCCAATATAGAACGGCACGTAAGGCAGCACGCAGGCGACGTTCTCCGGCAGACCGAGCTTTTCGACCTGCCGCGTCGAGTGCGGCGACTGGGGCGCATAGAAGGCCGTCGGCGCGGGCGCAACGGGCGGCGGCGGATACTGCGGCGGCGGATAGGGCGACGCAGCAGGCGGGGGCGGCACGTTGACCTGCGGCTGCGGCGGAGGCGGCGGCGCGTATGGCGCACGCGCGGCCGGAGGCGGCGGCTGATAGACCGGCGGCACGAAGACCGATGGATAAGAGGTCGGATATTTTTCCTGAAAGCGACGCGTCGGCTCGTCGGCCGCCGGAGGCGGAGTCTCGCGCTCCGGCTGCGGCGCGGCGGGCGCGCTCGCGTCGGTCGCGCCCGTCTGGCCGCCGAAGACCTCCTCTGTGCGGCGCGCAAAGCCGGGGTCGAGCGGGTCTGTGTCGTACTTACTTCGCTTCTCTGACATAACTGCTTCTACGAAACATCTGCGCGCGCGGTTCTGTCAACCCCTCAGGTCGTCTTCGTCCACGCGGAAGTCCGCGCTCGTCCAGCGCCCCTCGCGTTCGTTGATATGGAAGGCGCGGAGCACGCCTGCGCCGCCCGGCTCGAAGCCGATAATGAAATAGACCGCCGACGGATAAAAAGCAAGCTGTACGTCGCGCTCGGAGGGCGTGGGCGCGGAGGCGCGCGGGTGCGAGTGGTAGATGGCGAGCAGGTCTTCGCCGCGCTCGCGCATCCTTCTTTGCGCGGCGAACAACTCTTCGGGCGCGGCCTCGTAAGCCGTCAGCGGCTCGCGTGCGACGTTGCGCAGGCGGTAGACGGTCGTGGCGCGCCCGCCGCTGCTTCTGCCCCCCAAGAGGCCGCAACACTCCAACGGCGACGCCTCGCGCGCGTGCGCATACATCTCTTCGACCTGTGCGCGCAGGTGTGTGATGATAAAGCCCTGACCCCTTTCGTGCGTCCGCCCGTCTCATCTTTCGATGAGGATGGGGCTATTCCTTGTCGGCAATCCTGATTCCGAGTTCTTCCAACTGATGCGGGTCTATCGCTCCGGGCGCTTCAATCATCAGGTCTGCGGCCGAGGCCGTCTTCGGGAAGGCCATCACGTCGCGGATGTTCTCAATCCCTGTGAGCGCCATCATCAGGCGTTCGATGCCGGAGGCGATACCGCCGTGCGGCGGCGTGCCGTATTCGAGCGCGTCGAGGAAGAAGCCGAAGCGTTCGCGCGCCTTCTCTTCCGTCAGCCCCAGAGCTTTGAAGATGATGCGCTGCACGTCGCGTTGATGGATACGAATCGAGCCGCCCGCGACTTCGATGCCGTTGACGACCGTGTCGTAAGCCTTCGCGCGCAAGCCCTTGAGCAAGTCGGTCTCGCCCCGTTCGATGGCGCGCACCATGAGCGGGAGGTCTTCGTCGAGCGGCGAGGTGAACGGATGGTGCATTGCATAATAACGACCGTCATCCTCGTTGTACTCGAACATCGGAAACTCCGTCACCCAGAGCGGCGCGTAGGTGTTCGCGGGTATCAACTTCTCGCGGCGCGCCACCTCGTTGCGCAACGCGCCGAGACTGGCCGCCACCACCTTCGCGCGCCCGGCGACAATCAGGACGGCATCGCCGCGCTCCGCCCCCGCCTCTGCGGCGAGACGCGAGACGGCCTCCTCGCCAATCGCCTTGAGCAGAGAGGACGACAACTCGTCGCCCAACTTGACCCACGCGAGCGCGCCCGCGCCGTAGCGTTTGACGAACTCCTGCAACTCGTCGAGGACTTTGCGCGACAGCCCCGCGCCGCCTTTGACGACGAGGCCTTTGACCTCGCCGCCCGACGCGAGCGCCGCAGCGAAGGGCGCAAAGGTCGTCTCCGCGAGCGCGCCCGACAGGTCTTGCAGTTCCATCCCGAAGCGGAGGTCTGGCTTGTCGCTTCCGTAGCGGCGCATCGCCTCGGCGTATGTCAGACGCGGGAAAGGCGTCTGAAGCTCCGCGCCGACGAGGCGGAAGACGCGCGCCATCATCGGCTCGACGAGCGCGTAGACCTGCTCGGTCGAAGCGAAGCTCAGTTCCACGTCGAGTTGCGTGAATTCAGGCTGGCGGTCGGCTCTCAGGTCTTCGTCGCGGAAGCAGCGCGCAATCTGGTAATACTTGTCGAAGCCCGCAATCATGCACAACTGCTTGAAGAGCTGCGGCGATTGCGGCAGCGCGTAGAAACGGCCGGGATAGAGCCGCGAAGGGACGACGTAATCGCGCGCGCCTTCGGGCGTCGACTTGATGAGAATCGGCGTCTCAATCTCGGTGAAACCCTCTTCGTCCATGTAGCGACGGATTTCGGAGACGACGCGATGGCGCAGGCGCAGGTTGCTCTGAAGCTGCGTCCGGCGCAGGTCGAGATAGCGATACTTGAGGCGCAGGTCTTCGCTCGCCAGAGCGTCCGACGAGACCACTTCCAACTGGAAAGGGAGCGTGCGCGCGTCGTTGAGAATCCACAGTTCGCGCGCCTGCACCTCCACGTCGCCGGTCGCAATCTTCGGGTTGCGCGCCGCTTCATCGCGCAGGACGACCTCGCCGCGCACGGCAATCACATATTCGCCGCGCGGCTGCTTGGCTTTGGCGTGCGCCTCGGCGGCGGTCTCCTCGTTGAAGACGACTTGCGTTAGCCCGTCGCGGTCGCGGAGGTCGAAAAAGGTGAGCGGCCCGAAGTCGCGCCGACGCGCGACCCAACCCATCAAGACCACCGTCCGCCCCGCGTCTGCGGCGCGCAGAGCACCGCACGAATGTGTCCGCCGCAAATCTCCCAGATTGTCGAGCACGTTACTTGTCCTTACCTGTGATGTACTCTCTCGCGCACGACTGCGGCCGCGCCCGCGACGCTCGTCGTCTGCTGTTCACCCGTCTGCAAGTCTTTCAAAGCGACTTCGCCGCGCGCACGCTCGTCCGGCCCGGCGACGACGACGTAGGAGAAGCCGCGCGCCGAGGCGTACTTAAACTGCTTGCCCAACTTGTCCGCCTCCGGGTAGAGGTCAACGCGCAGACCCGACGCGCGCAGTTCGCGCGCCAGTGCGAGCGCAGATTCCGCCGAGTCGGCATCCCACATCGTCACCAGAACGTCGGCCGACGCACGCATCAGGTCAGGGGGAAACATCTCGCGCTCGTTCATCACGACGATGATGCGCTCAAGGCCGAGCGAGAAGCCGCAGGCCGGTACGTCGCGTCCCGAAAACATGCCGACGAGATTATCGTAACGACCGCCGCCGCCGAGACTGCCCGCGAGGTCTGGGACGGCAATCTCCATAATCGCGCCCGTGTAGTATGAAAGCCCGCGCGCAAGGCTTGGGTCAATCTTAATCTTCGACTCCGTGCCATAAGCCGCAGAGAGTTTGACGATGTTGCGCAACTCGTCGATGCCGCGCGCCCCAGCCTCGTGGTCGCCGACGAACTCGACGAGACGGCCGAGCACGGCCGCGTTGAAGGCCGACGTTTGAGAGTCGTGCTCGCCGACATCTATGAGGTCTGCTGCGTGTTGCAACTCGTCCAGCTTGGCGAAGAAGGCGAGCAGGCGTTCGCCGCTCTCGGCCGCGATGCCGCGCTGTGCAAACTCCTGCGCGACGCCCTCGCGCCCGACCTTGTCCAGCTTATCAATCGCCGTCAGCGCATCCGACTGTTTCTCGTCGGCGATGCCCGCCGACGAGAGGACGCCTGCGAGCACCTGTCGGTGATTGAGCCGAATCGTGAAGTTGTTGAAACCGAGTCCGGTTAAAGCCTCGCCCGCCGCCGCGCAGAGTTCGGCCTCGACCGTCATCGAGCGCGAGCCGAGCGCATCCACGTCGCATTGGTAGAACTCGCGGAAGCGTCCGCGCGCCGGGCGGTCGGCACGCCAGACGGGCTGAATCTGATACCGCTTGAAGAACTTCGGCAACCGGTCGCCATACTCTGCGACGACGCGCGCCAGCGGCACCGTTAAATCGTAGCGCAGCGCAAGGTCGGCCTCGCCCGTGCGCTCGTGCTCGCCGCGCCTGAGGATTTTGAAGATAAGCTGATTGCCCTCTTCGCCGTACTTCCCCATCAGCGTTTCGATGTTCTCGACGGCAGGCGTCTCCAACGGCTCGAACCCGTAACGCTCATAGACCTCCCTGATGACGCCGATGACATACTCGCGCCGCCTCACGTCCAACGGTAAAAAGTCGCGCATCCCGCGCGCCGGTTGTGTCTTGCTCATAGGAATAGTGATGGGTGATGGGTGATGGGTGATAAGAGAAGACGGGGTTTCAATCCCATCACTTATCACCTATCACCCATCACTCGCTCTTGTACTGCCGTGTGTACTCGATGTAGTTCTGCCAGTAGATGTCGAGGCCGGCGACCTCGGCGTCCGTGAGCGGGCGCTTGACGCGCGCCGGTGTGCCGAGGACGAGCGAGCGCGGCGGAACCTGCGTGCCCGGCGCGACGAGCGCCCCGGCCGCCACCAGAGACCGCTCGCCGATTCTCACGCCGTCCATCACGATGGAACCCATCCCGATAAGACAGCCGCGCTCGACGTGGCAACCGTGCAGAGTGACGTTGTGCCCGACCGTCACCTCGTCTTCGAGGACGGTCGCGTGCGTGCCGTTGGTGACGTGGATGACCGTGCCGTCCTGAATGTTGGTGCGGTCGCCGATGCGTATGTAGAACACGTCGCCGCGCACGACGGCGTTGAACCAGACGCTCGACTGCTCGCCGATGGTCACGTCGCCGATAATCTGCGCGCTCGTTTCGATAAAGGCCGTCCGGTGGATTTGCGGGTGTACGCCGCGAAAAGGTCTAATCATGTCTGCATCGCCTCGCGCGGATGAAAGCGAAAACGGTAGCACGAGGCCGCGCGCGTCGGCAAGCAGGCGTTCCCGTTCGGCGCAAGGCGTGCGAGCGCGGCGCGTGAGGTGTTATTGTTGACGCCTCGCGCGCACCTACTTTCTTGAAGGAGAAGACAACAGAAGTGCCTACGGAAACGCCGCCGCCCTACTTCCCGCAAGGCGCGCTCTCGCCGCCCGACGAGAAGACGCGCCGCAAGATGCGTCTCACACTCTACGGCTGCCTGCTCCTGATGCTGCTCGCCGTCGTCGGCGGCGTCTGGGGCATCGTCTATCTCATCAGACAGATGTAAACCTTATTTGAGACGATGAGCGACAGAGACCTCGCCATTACGTTCGCCGGTGGCGGCAACCGCGCCTTCTATCAGATGGGTTTGATGAACGTGTGGTTTGAGCGCCTCGCACCGCGCGTCCGTTGTCTGGCGACCTGTAGCGCAGGGGCTTGCGTGGCGGCGTTGATGTTAAGCGGCAGGGAGCAGGAGGTCGGTGAGTACTGGCGCGAACGCTGCCGCGAGGTGACGAAGAACTTCGAGTGGCGGCGTCTGCTCGCACTCAAACGACCGACGCCGCACGAGCCGCTCTACCGCGACATGCTGCTTCAGGCCTTCGCCGAAGGCGGCCTTGAACGCATCCGCGCGCAGCCCTTCCCCGTGCTCGTCCTGACGACAGCCTTTCCGCGCGCGCTCCCGGCGGCCGCAGCCGTCGCCCTCGCACTGTTTACTTATAACCTTGAGAAGCGATTGCGCGACGGGATGCTGCACCCGACTTACGGGCGGCGCGCGGGCTTCAAGGCGCTCGCCTTCGACGCCAGAGATTGCCGCACGCCGCGCGAATTGGCCGACCTCATCATCGCTTCGTCGGCGACGCCGCCCTTCACCTCCGTCGGCAGCTACGCGGGACGCAGACTCCTCGACGGCGGCGTGGTCGATAACGCTCCGGCCTTCCTCGCCGAAGAGTTGCCGGAAGTGACGCGCAACCTCGTGATGCTGACGCGTCCTTATCCGTCCGCGCTCGTCGGCCGACAGGGCGCGCGTTTCTACGTCGCACCGCGCGAGCCGCTCCCCATCGAGCGTTGGGACTTCACGCGTCCAGACCTCCTTGAAGCGACCGTCCGTATCGGCGAGCAGGATGCGGCCAGACTGACGGACGCGCTCTCAGACTTTCTCGCCTGAGCGCGCGGCCTCACTTGCCGTCGGCCGCGCGCGCATCTTCGATGATAACGTCGGAAGCCTTCTCGCTAATCATGTAAATCGCCGTCACGATGAAGTAGCCGGGAATGACGGGGAAGACGGAGGCATCGACGACGCGCAAGCCTTCGGTCTGACGGACGCGGAAGCGGCTGTCGAGCACGGCCATCTCGTCGTTGTCGCCGCCGATTTTGCAGGTACAGGAGGCGTGATGCCCCCATGCCTCATCCCTGATGAACTCGCGCAGTTGTTCGTCGTTCTCGCCCCTCTCGCCGGGCACTTCTTCCTTGACGATGAGGCCGAGCGACCTCAGACGCTCGTTCAGTTTGCGGACGAACTTGACGCCATCGACGACTGCATCGAGGTCTGGGTCTTGCTGGCGTTCGCCGTCGCCGAAGTATTGGAAGTTGATGTAGGGTCTGTCCCATGGGTCGGCCGAGTTGAGTTTCACGTAGCCGGTGTTCGTGGTGCGCGCTTTGAGCACCGCCCACGTGAACTTGTTGTGCTTGGCCTCGAAGATTTGCGAGTAGCCGGGGAAGTAGCCTTTGAAGTAGCCGGGCAGTGCGAAGATGTAGAGGTCGGGGTCTTTGAGGTCTTTGTTCGAACGCTTGATGACGCCGACGAGCGCGCCGTTGGAAGCGTAGATGCCCTTGCCGCTCTTCTCCCATTCGGCGAGGAAAGAGTCGGGCGGCTCGCCGCCCTTCGGCGGAGCGAACGACGCGCCTTCGAGCAGGACGAAATCCTTTTTGTATTCCGAGATGACGCCCACTTCGTAACGGTCTTGGAGATTGCGGCCGACGCCCGGCAGGTTGACCACCTCCTTGATGCCCCACCGCGTCAACTCCTCGCGCGGGCCGATGCCGGAGAGCATCAGCAATTGCGGGGTGTTGAAAGCGCCGCCGGCGAGGATGATTTCGCGCGCGGCGCGCACCTGCTGGCGCGGCAGCGTCGAAGGGTCGGGCGTCTCTGTGGCGGCGGTCGGGTCGGCGCGGTAGACGTGCGCCTTGTCGATGTACTCGACGCCGACGGCGCGCTTGCCCTCGAAGAGAACGCGCGTGGCGAGCGCGTGCTTCTTGATGGTCAGCGAGCCGCGAAAGCGTTTCTCTTCCGGTGTGTTCTCGCGCGCCTCGCGCTCCTGCCTTTCGCGACACTCTCGCTCGACCTTCAAAACGTAGTCGCGCGGCCCGCGCCGCTTGCCACCTTCGACGGCGAGCGGTGTAAACATCAGCCCTTCGGGACTATCAGCCGCGTAGCGCATGTCGTTCGGGTCGAAGAGCGTCCTGAGGTTGAGCAGAGGGTCGCCGACGTGCTCGCGGAACGCGCCCTTCGTCGCGTTGAGGATGGAGGCGACCAGCGTCCTGTCTCTGAGCACGAGTTTGGGGTCGGCCATCGAGGTCGGCAACCAGCCCGTGAAGCCGTGCCCCTTACTGGTGTAGGTCTGCGTCCCGTTGCCGAAGACGATGGCCTTGAAGACGGCGAGGATGCTCTTGAAGACCGCCTTGAGCGAACCCGGTCGAGGCACGTAATGGCAGTTTTCGAGGCGCGTGAAGTAGGGGCGCATCTTCTCGCCGACCCACGAGTCATCGCCCGTCAGAGCGGCGATGCGGTCCCAGTCGCTGTCCTGCGGAATGACGGTAATCATCGCGTTGTGCGCCGTGCAGCCGCCGAGCGTGCCCGCGCGCGGATACCAGATGGAATACTTTCCGTCCGGCGACTCCGGCGGCACACGTTTCCTGTCCTTCGCCTGCTGCTCGTCGCTCGTGTAGTGGCGCACGAAGTAGTCCCACTGGCAGGATTGGTATTCGGTCGAGAGGCCATGAAAGATGGGGACTTCGTACATGAAGCGTCCGCGTCCCGTCGCATCGTCGGCGCAAGGGTCGCCGCCCGCCTCCATCAACAGCACCCTGTAGCCCTCCCGTGCGAGATTACCGGCGAGCGGGCCACCGCCCGCACCCGACCCTACGACAATGAAATCGTATTCCGCTGCGCTCATATGTGTCCTCACGAGATGAAGAGGTGAGAGAGAGGCGGCCGACGCCGTTTGTCTCGGACAGCGTCGGCC
>DASZCR010000231.1:0-9075 GCA_035942915.1 Pyrinomonadaceae bacterium
CTGACAGACGATGCGCCGCGCTTCGACCTCATCGCCTCCAACCCGCCTTACGTGGCCGAGAAGGACTTGGCGGGGCTGCAACGCGAGGTGCGCGAACATGAGCCGCGCGTGGCGCTGACGCCGGGCGGCGACGGCCTCGGCGTCGTGCGTCGCCTGCTCGCCGAAGCGCCGCGCCATCTATGCGCGGGCGGCTATCTCCTCTTCGAGATTGGCTTCAACCAGCACGAGGCGGTGCATCGTCTGATAGACACTGCGCGCTGGACGCTCCTCGACATACACAAGGACTTGCAGGGAATCCCGCGCACCGTCGCCCTCAAACTCAACGAGTAGCCGCGCCGCGCGCCGCGTGCTAAAATCCGGCAAACTTCAAACGGTCAACAGCAATCAGCAATCAGTAAACAGAGCGCGTCTGCAACCGACTTCAGAATCGTGACTTCAGACTCCTGACGACTGTTTAGTTACTATCTTATGGACAAATTTCGCATCACCGGCGGGCAGCCGATTCACGGCCGTGTGACCATTAGCGGCGCGAAGAACTCTGCGCTGCCGTGCATCGCCGCAGGGCTACTGACGCCCGAAACCGTCACGCTGCACAACGTCCCTTACGTGCGCGACTGCCTGACGCAGCGCCGCCTGCTCGAAGACCTCGGCGCGACCGTCCTCGTCCCCGACCTGCGGACGTTCAAGATTACGGCCGCCAACGTCGAACTGTTTGAAGCGCCCTACGAGTTGGTCAAGACGATGCGCGCCTCCGTCCTCGTGCTGGGGCCGCTGCTCGCGCGCTTCGGCAAGGCGAAGGTCTCTCTGCCGGGCGGCTGCGCCATCGGGACGCGACCCATCGACCTGCACCTTGAAGCGCTCAAGCTGCTCGGCGCGGAGGTCAGTCTTGAATCGGGCTACGTTGTGGCGCGCGCGCCGCGCGGGGGGCGTCTGCGCGGCGCGGAAGTGGAGTTTGAGAAGGTGACGGTGACGGGCACGGAGAATTTGATGATGGCGGGGGCGCTGGCCGAAGGCCAGACCGTGCTGCGCAACGCCGCGCGCGAACCCGAAATTGTTGACCTCGCCGAACTCTTGAACCGGATGGGCGCGCGTGTGCGCGGCGCGGGCACGCCCGACGTGACTATCGAAGGCGTCGAGGCGCTCGGCGGAGCGGAGCACACCATCATCCCCGACCGCATCGAGACGGGGACGTTTCTCGTCGCCGCCGCCATCACCGACGGCGAACTGGAAATCAAGAACTGTCGGCCGGAACACTCGGCCATCGTCATCTCGAAACTGCGCGAGTCGGGCGTCGAAATCGAGGAGATTAATTCGAGCACGCTGAAGGTGCGCCGCTCGGCGAAGGGCTTGGTGGCGTGCGACGTGACGACCGAGCCGCACCCGCGTTTTCCGACCGACATGCAGGCGCAGTACATGGCGCTGATGACACAGGCCGAGGGGCGCGCGCGCATCACCGAGACGATTTTCGAGAACCGCTTTATGCACGCCTCAGAGATGCAGCGCATGGGCGCGCGCATCATGATTGAAGGCTCGACGGCCGTCGTCGAAGGCCCGTCGCAGTTGATGGGCGCGCGCGTGCAGGCTTCCGACCTCCGCGCCTCAGCCTGCCTCGTGCTGGCCGGACTCGCCGCGCGCGGCGAAACCATCATCGACCGCGTCTACCACATCGACCGGGGCTACGAAAAGATTGAATCGAAACTGCGCTCGGTGGGCGCGCAGATAGAACGCGTGCGCGATTCCGTGACCGCGCCGCTCCCGCCCGTCGAAACCATTACGTCGCCGGACGCGGGTGTAGACGTGAGAGGTTAAACGACCATTGCGGTGCGTCCGGAGTGTTGATACAGTCCTTCGCGACAGAGTTCGGAGGATGATTTATAAGCTCAACTGAAATCCAGTACGTGTCGGACGAAAGTGGAAACCCGGTCGGGGTCATCGTGCCCATCGAACTGTGGCGGGAGATAGAGTCAGAGAGGGAGACGGCCTACTTGCTCAAAAGCGAAAACATGAGACGCCGCCTCCTCGCGGCCAAAGAACGACAGGACGGAGTCCCTTTCGAGGAAGCTCGTGAGAAGCTTGGAGTTTGACCCGGCGGCGTTCGAGGATTTGGCGTGGTGGGTGGAGAACGACCGCCAGAAGGCTCAACGCATCGTCGACTTAATCAGAGATGTACAGCGCGAGCCGTTCAAGGGCATAGGCAAGCCTGAGCCTTTAAAGCACGAGTTACAGGGCTGCTGTCGCGTCGCATAGACCGCGAGCATCGCCTCGTTTATCAGGTGAGTAAGGATAAAATCAGAATACTGGCTTGCAGGTATCATTATTGAAACTATGTCTGAACAGAACTGCCTCTTCTGCAAAATAGTCGCGGGCGAGATAGCCGCCGACATCGTCCACAGCGACGAGCAGACGGTCGCCTTCCGCGATATCAGCCCGCAAGCTCCCGTCCACGTCCTCGTCATCCCGCGCGCGCATCTCGCCTCTCTCCATGAGGCCGCGCAAAGAGACGACGCTCCGCTTGACCGGCTGTTGCGCGCCGCCGCGCGCGTGGCGCAGCAGGAAGGCTTATCAGAGAGCGGCTATCGCACCGTCATCAACACGGGCGCGGGCGCAGGTCAATCGGTCTTCCACCTCCACCTACACGTCCTCGGCGGTCGCGCGCTCAGTTGGCCTCCGGGCTAACGCCGCAGCAGAACGCGCCCGCTGCATCCGCGCGCACACATTCAACCCACAAGGTCGACGGGGCGCGCCTCCGCTTCGGCAGAGGCGTCCACTTTCTCTTCTTTCCTCTCGTTCGCCTCTTCGGCCTTCGCCACCTTCTCTTCCTTCAACAACGAAGTCTCGTAGTTGACCTCTCCGACGAGCGTCTCCATTACGGCCTTGGCGAAGCCGAGGATGGCCGGGCCGAGCACGATGCCGGGCAGGCCGAAGGTGTAGACGCCGGAGACGAGCGCGACGAGCATCCAGTAGAAATTGAAACGGCGTGCGCCGCGTGCCGCCAGTCGCGGACGCAGCAGCAACGAAGAGGAGAGCGTCAGAGTGATGCCGACGAGCATGTAGATGGCCGCGCTCGTCGGCGCGTCCTGAAAGACCAGCAGGTAGATGCTGACGGGGATGTAGACCGCCCACTCGCCGAGCAGCGGGAAGAAGCCGATGAGGAACGTGACGATGGCGAGCACGACCGCCAGCGGGACGCCGAAGACGAAGTTGAGCACAAGTATCACGATGGCTTTGATGGCCTGGTCAACGAGAACTGCGAAGAGCGCGCCGCGCAGCGCCCCGCCGACGTTGACCGTCAAGCGTTCGTAGAGCGGCAGAAAATCGCCGGGCACGCGCACCTTGATGTAGCTCGCCAGACGAACGCGCTGCGTCAGCACGTAGAACATCGTGAAGAAGAAGATTGAGGCTGAGGCCAGAATCAAAGCCGACTGGCTGCGCAAGCCCTGTATCGCTTCGCCCGAACGCATCAACGCCTCGCCGAAAGCCAGTTTCAGACCCCGCCGCGTGTTCTCGACCTGCACGTAGTTGCCGAGCGCCTCGCTGATGCGCAGGATGATGTCGTCCTTCTTCTCCTGCACGAAGGTCGAGTAACCGGATAACTCGTACCACGCGTAGCTCGCCACCAGCACGAGCGGCACGACGATGAGAGCCATCGTAATCAGCGCGCTTCCCGCACGCGCCCCCAGACGCCGCTCCAGACGCTCCTGCACGGGCAGCAGGTAGCCGCCCGCCACCACGCCGAGCAGCAGCGCGACCATCACCTTGCCGACCAGCATCAGAAACAGTGCGACGGCCAGAAGCGTCGCCACGCCGTAGACGAGGATGCGCTTGGCGTCGCCGATGGTCAGTTCATTGAGCCGCTTCAAATCGTTGTTGTCGTTCATCTTCAAACCACAAACTATATCACCCGCCCCTTGTCATCTCCTTCAAGTTTTCGTCACCAAAAAAATTCTCTTGACAAACTCGATGGCCGGGAGGATAGTGCCATTGTACTAGTTCAATAGTACAATTTGAAAATATGTTTTTTAAGCCTAACCAAACGTCGGGAGTGCCCATCTACGTGCAGTTGATGGAGCAGGTCAAGCACGCGGTCGAGACGGGCGCGCTGCGTGCGGGCGACCAATTGCCGCCGATTAGGAAGGTGGCCGAAGACCTCGTCGTCAATCCGAACACGGTGGCGAAGGTCTATCGAGAGCTTGAGCACGAGGGGGTCATCGAGTTGCGGCACGGGGCGGGCGCATTCGTCACGGCCGGGGCGGCCGAATCCGAGCCGCCGTCGGCGCGTGCGGAGCGTCTGCGCAAGGCGCAAGCGGTCGTGCGCGGCGCGGCGACGAGGCTCGACGCGCTCGGTCTGAGCGAGGAGGAGATGCGCCGTCTCTTCGAGGGAGAGTTGACGCGTCTGCGCGTCGAGGGTGCGGCCGATGAAGAGGCCGAGACGACGACGAGGAAGCGAGGTTGAGAGGCGATGACTGCGGAACTTGCGATTGAGACGAAGGCGCTGGTGAAGCGTTACGGCCGCGTCGAGGCGGTCAGCGGGTTAGACCTCGCCGTGCCGCGCGGCTCGATTTACGGATTCCTCGGACGCAACGGCGCGGGCAAGTCGACGACGATTAAGATGCTGCTCGGCATGGCGCGTCCGAGCGGGGGCGCGGGGCGCGTCCTCGGCGAATCAATCGTGGACGCGGGCGCGAGTGTCGAGATACGGCGGCGCACGGGCTTCGTCAGCGAAGACAAAGGGCTTTACGACTACATGACGGTCGGGCAGATGATTAACTTCGCGCGCCCGTTCTTCCCGCGCTGGCAGAAGGAACTGGAAACGAGGCTGCTGCGCTCGTTCGAGTTGCCGGAGGGGCGCAAGGTGCGCGCGCTCTCGAAGGGGATGCGGACGAAGCTGGCGTTACTGCTGGCACTGGCACGCGGCGCCGAGTTGCTGATTCTCGACGAACCGACCGAGGGGCTTGACCCGGCGATGATTGAAGAGGTGCTCTCGACGCTCGTCCGGCTCGCGGCCGAACGCGAACTGACCATCTTCTTCTCGTCGCACCAGATTGCCGAAGTCGAACAGGTGGCCGACCGCGTGCTCATCGTCAATCGTGGCCGCGCGGTCGTCGAAGGCGCACTCGACGACTTGAAGGAGAACTACCGTCGCGTCAACGTCGTCTTCGGCGAGGGCGCGCCGCCTGCGTCCGAGTTGTCTTTCGCCACGCCGGGCGTCGAGCGCATGAGCCGCGACGGGCGCTGGCTCTCTCTGCTCGTCAGCGCCAACGCCGAGCGCATCGCGCTTGAGGCGCGCACGACCGGCGCAGTCTCAGCCGAAGTCGTCCCCGTCACGCTGAGAGAGATTTTCCTCGATAGCGTTAAAGAGGGTGATGGGTGATAGGAAGTCTGTGATGGGTGATAGGTGATAGGTGATGGGAGAAGACAGGATTTGTCCTATCACCCATCACCCATCACCTATCACTTGAATGGAGGTGTCGTGATGCTTTGGTATAAGGCGTGGTTGGAGACGCGTTGGAGATTTTTGACGGGGCTTGTGTTGTGCATCGCGTCGTGCGGTGTGGTCATCTTCACGCAGCCTTTGACGGAGAACATGCAGATTAGTATCCCAGACCTCGGCGCGGAGTTGAACAAGATGGTGCAGGAGGCTCTGAGGCTGGCGAGCACGTATCCGGGCTACGTCTGGTCGCAGTGGTTCGGTAAGAACCTGCTGCAACTGTGGATGTTCTTCGCCGTCATCATCGGCGTCGGCGGCGTCGTCGCCGAAGGCGCACGCGGCAGCGCACAATGGACGCTCTCTCTGCCCGTCACGCGGCGCAGGCTCTTCGGCGTGCGTGCGGGCATGGGCGCAGCGGAACTGCTGGCGCTCGCCGTCGTGCCGTCGCTCTTCATCCCACTCTTCTCGCGCTCCATCGGCAAGAGCTATCCCGTCAGCGAGGTCTTAATCTACTCGCTCATCCTGTTTGTCGGCGGCCTCTCGGTCTACTGTCTGGCGCTGCTGCTTTCGACCATCTTCGCCGAACAGTTGAAGGCCATCATCATCGGCGTCGTGCTCGTCTTCGGCGTCAGTCTGCTGCCGCTCTTCGACGCGCGTCTGACGCCCTACATGGTGGCGACGTTGATGAGCGGGCAGGAATACTTCAAGACGGGCGCGTTGCCCTGGGCGGCGCTGGCGGCCTACACGGCTCTGGCCGTCGCGCTCTACATGCTGGCCTTGCGCGTCCTTGAAAGACGCGACTTCTGAAGGCACGGAGTTGAAACGATGAGACACTTTATCTACGCCGCGCTCGCGGTGATTGCAGGCTTGCTCTTCTCGCAGATGCCGACGGCGCAGGCCACGGGGGCGCAGCCGCAGCAGCCAGCAGCGACGACGACGACACAGGCGGGCGCGCAGCCGCCTGCCTCATCCGGCGTCTACACGACCTTCGTCGGCGAACAGCCGTTCGGCACGGAGACTTACAACATCACGACGCAGGCCGACGGCTCGCGCAGGTCTGTGGCCGACACCTCGTTTGCAGGCGCGCGACTGAAGGTGACGACGACCTTCGTGCAGAACCGTCCCGTCAGCTTCGAGTTGGAGTCGGGCGGCGTGCGCAGCCTCGTCGCAGAGTTCACGGCGCAGGGCGTCCGTCTGACGGCGCAGGGGCAGGCCGCGCGCGAGGTCAAGGCGAACCCCGCCGCCCTGCTTGAGAACGGCGTCTGGCACTACTTCATCTTCCTGCTCGCGCAGTACGACGCCACGCGCGGCGGCGCGCAAAGTTTCAACGCCCTGCTCGTGACGCAGGCGCTCCCCTTCGACATCACCGTGACGCGTCTGGCGACGCCGTCATTTGACGTGAACGGGCAGCGCGTGGCGACCGAGCACTACAGAGCGGCGACGAGTCTCGGCGTCGCCTTCGAGATGTGGACGGACGCGGCGCGCGTGCCTCTCGTCGTGAGCGTCCCCGCGCAGCGCGTCAAGACCGTCAGGCAGGGCGCGGAAGCACTCGCGGCCGTCATCCTTCCGCCGCCCGCGCCCGCCGCCAAGCCTTCCGCCGCAGACCCTTACACGAGTGAAGAGGTCACGTTTCAGAACGGCGAACAGAGACTCGCGGGCACGCTGACCATCCCGAAGGGCGGCGCGGGCGCGCACCCGGCCGCCCTGCTCATCACAGGCTCAGGGCCGCAGGACAGAGACGGCTCGGTCATCTTCGATATCTACAGGCGCATGGCCGAGAGGCTTTCGGCGGCGGGCGTCGCCGTGCTCCGCGTTGACGACCGCGGCAGCGGCAAAAGCTCGATACCGACGAAGCCGACCTCCTACCGCGACCTCGTTGCGGACACGCGCGCGGCCTTCGAGTTCCTGCTCACGAGACGCGAGATAGACCCGCGCCGCATCGCGCTCATCGGCCACAGCGAAGGAGCACAGACGGCTCTCGTGTTGGGCGCGGAAGATGCGCGCATCGCCGCCATCGGCCTGCTGGCCGGAGCCTCGCGCCCCTTAGACCGCGTGCTGGTCGAGCAATCGCTTTATGCCGTCGCACTCAACACGACGGCCGACCCTGCCGACACCACGAAGTTCAATCAGGCCGCGCAACAGTTGATAAAGCTCTTCGACGATGTGCGCGCCGCGCCATCGGCCGCAGACCCGTCTAGGGACAACTACGCGTGGTTTCGTGAGCACATGGCGAGCGACCCGCTCGCGCTGGCGCGCCGCGTCCGCGTCCCGCTCATCGTCCTCAACGGCGAGCGCGACACGAACGTCCTGCCCTATCACGCACTCGAACTAGCACAGGCGGCGGCCTCTGCCGGAAACCGGCAGGTCACCTTGCGCGTCTTCCCGAACCTGACGCACATCTTCACGCCTTCGCAGATTGATAAGAGCGTGACCGACAAGCAGGCGACCGAAGTGAGCGACGAGTTTTTGCAGACGCTCGAAAGGTGGGCGGCGAGCGTGCTCGTGCGCGGCGGAAAATAGAGGCGGCGCGGTTTGTGCCTGTGCCGGAGAATCGTTAAACTCTCCGTTTCGATTCCCGGAGGATTTTGAAGAAGAAATCTATGAGCACAGACACGCAGACTCCTTTCGAGGTTTTTCTCAATCAGCACGACGCCGAGGCATGGGAGCGTGTGCTCTCAGACCTCCTGCCGCAAGTTCACGAAGTTGACCGCAACGCCACGCGCATCTGGTTTCACTTCTTCCCGCTCGAACTGCTGCGGGTCTTCCAGCAAGCGGAAGACCCGGAAAAGCTCGCGCGCGAACTTGAGATGCGGGGGAACTTTTTCCTTCACGAGCAGGTTGATACTTCGCACGTCTTTCTCTACGGCCATCGCTTCTGGCCCGATGTCAAAAAGGAGGTCGAGGCGTTGGCCTCGGCGCAGGCCGCACCGGCCAACCTTCTGCTCGGCAGCCAGATTCGCGACGTGGCCGAACGCGTCGCCGCCGCGCGCAAAGTCGAGCGTTCGCTCGTCGTCGGCGTCGCGGCCGTCGCCTTCATGACCTTGCAGCAGGTCGGTCTCGCAGCCTTCCGCGCCGCGCCCGGCAAAGTTCACATCGACGAGCAGCACGCGCGCCGCACGCCGGAACAAATCCTGCGCGCGCGCGCACGCGACGACTCGCAGGGCGTGCTCGGCTTCCTACGCACGAACGACAAGCGTTGGACGGTGGTCTGGGACGAGAACAAGGACGACCGCCGCTTCAAGTTGGTTAACATGCAGGAGATTGCTTCGGCCGCCGCGACCGACAAACGCGACTGGACGAGCGTTGACCCGCGCTGCACTGTGGACGAAGGGCCGATACCCGTGCAATGTCGCTCGGCCTCATGCGGGACTTGCTGGGTGGGCGTACTGGGCGGCGCGGAGAAACTGACGCCGGTGGCCGCGCGCGAGGCGCGCAAGATTAAGGAGATGGGCTACATCGACACGGACGAAACGCACCCGCTGATACGCCTCTCCTGTCAGGCACAAAGCACGGGCGCAGTCTCCATCGTGATTCCGCCCTGGAACGGCTTCTTCGGCAAGTACCTGCGACGCCTGCGCGAAGAACAGAGCCGCGAAGTCGAAAGCGTCAAGTAAGCTTTCGGCCGCAAGTGCAGCCGGACTTGGCGT
>DASZCR010000232.1:0-4805 GCA_035942915.1 Pyrinomonadaceae bacterium
GACCCGGCGCGCTCAGCAGTTTCAGTTCACGACTCGAAGAGCTCGACCAGATGCCGGGGTTGTGCCCGGCGCGCGCGTAAGTGAGCGTGCGCGTCGCCGGGTCGAGGACTCCGAGAATCAGCGTCACGAAAACCTTGCGCCGACAGACTTCGTGCAGGTGCGGGTTGATTTCGCGCAGGATAGCCGCCGGGTCGCTCTCATGCTCGGCGACGGAGGCGAGCAATCCCTTCGTCAGCGTCATGTAGAGCGCCGCCGGGACGCCCTTGCCGGAAACGTCTGCGACGACGATGCCGACGCGCTCGTCCGGCAACACGAAGAAGTCGTAGAGGTCGCCGCCGACTTCGCGCGCCGGGCGGCAGGCGGCGGCAATCCGGTAGCCGGGAATGGTCGGCGGCACTTCGGGCAGCATCCGCTGTTGCGCGTTGCGCGCGACGTTGAACTCCGCGAGCAGGCGTTCGCGCTCGGCCTGTTGCCCCAGAGCGGACGTGCCGGGAGGCGCGATGGCAGCCTCGTCCGCTTCTCTCGTCTCCCGCCCTTTGAGCGCCACGAAGAGCGTCAGCGCAATGCACGCGCCGAGGCCGACGAAGGTCAGCATCCCGCCGCGTCTGAGCGTTTCCGGCGTCTGGATAAAGAGACCGGCGGCGGCGATGGCGATGTCTGAGGCGAGCGTTGCGACGATGAGCGTGAGGAAGTCGTAACGCCTGTAAATCTGGTCTGCGGCGACGGCCAGCAGACCACCGGCCAGCAACACCGCCCCGCTCGAAGGCTGCGATAGAGCAGCCTCGCCGAGCCACAGACAACCGATGACGAGTCCGACGGTGCGCGCCGCACGCGTCGTCGTTCCCGGCCCGCGTCTGCCGAAGAGGGGGACAAGGAAACCGTAGATAGTGAAGATTGGGAAAGGCAACGAAGGCAGCGTCGCCAGCGCAGGCAGCGACGTGAGGAAGGTGCGCGGGTTCGGCTCGTCAGGCAACGCCCCGAACAGACCGGTCGCGGCCACGACGTACGGGATGGCCGCGAGGACACCGCCGAGCAGCAGCCCCGTGCAGATGCGCGAGGCGACGAAACTTGAGAGCAGGTTTCCTCTGAGCAGCGCGGCGAAGGAGGCATAAGGCAGCGGGTTCGTGCGCCGCGCCTGCATCAGTCCCGCAGCCCACACCAACGCCAGACTGACGGCGAAAAAGAAGGACGGCATCAGCAGTTCTACGGCCGCCGAGAGATAGATTTTCGACTCGCTCCCCCTTTGAGCCGTGAACACGTCGCCGAGCATGTCTGACTCGTGTCCGCCGCTGAAGACTTGATAGATGAGGTAGACGAAAAATGCCCAGAGCAGCAGCGCCAGAGGTTGTTTATACAAGACCTCGCGGCGGATTAAACCGAGAAACAGGCAGACGGCCACCGTCATCACGACCAGCGGGATGGCGACGATGTTCAGCATGTCAACGCCCGTCACGCGTTCGCGCGTGGTCGTGTACTCCTCAGAGACGCGCGGCGCGAAATTGGTCGAGATGGACATCTCCCTGACCTCCGTCCCCCGCACGACGCCGACGCCTTGCAGCTTCAACCCATCGCCGACGGGCGGCACGCTCTCCCACAGGAAGTTCGTCTCCCCGCTCTTTTGCGGCGTCTCCGAAACGAGCCGGAACGTACCCGTTTCGCTGTTGCCGACTAGTCGCGCCAGCGCCTCCGTCGCCACACGGCGCGTCTCCTCCGAGACGGCGGGCGGCGTTTCCGGCGCGGCCTCCGGCGGTTTGTAGGTGCGATAAGAGAACGAGTAGGCATGCCCGTTCGGATTCAGGCGGACGCGTATCCGGCGTTGCTCGCCCGTCGGCTCGACGAGCAGCACGGTCGTTCGCACCGCACCGACGAAAGGCATCCCTTCCGGCGCTCCGTAACGGTTGAGATAAAAGTCCTGTTGCTGTTGGTGCTCGGCCGTGAGCCACGCTTCCCAACCCGTCGTGTCGATGGCGTAGAACTCTCTCGCAGCCTGACGCGCGCGCTCGGTGGCCGCCGCGCGGTCGAACTTGTAGCCCCACTTCGTCGAGGGGTCGAAGCGTTGTGCCAGCAGCAACAACGCCGCGTAACCGACGACGGCCAACAGGAGCGGAACTGTCAGGCGGCGTAAGCTCATCGCATCAGGAACCGTTCGAGTTCAGGTAGACGACGACGGCCGTCAAGTCGTCTTCGACGCCCGTCTTCTTTATCCGTCGCGCGCTCTTCTCAAGCGCCTTGTCGAGCGACTGCTGCAAAGCACCTTTGCGTCGCCCGCCGACGACCTCCGCCGCCCACGTCTCGACGCTCGCTTTGCGTTCGGCTGTGAAGCTTTCAACCACCGCGTCCGTCACGAAGAAGACGGCGTCGCCCGGCGCGAGTTGCACCTGCGCGGCGCGTATCAGGCAGTTTTGGGCGGCCGGATTGACGCTCGAAGGTTTGACCTCCTCTTCCGTCGGCTCGACCTCGCGGCGTCGTCCACGCTTCTTGGCGCGCGCCGCGCGGCCGTTATCGTCTGCCTCCTCAGCGCGGCTTATCCTCACCTGCGGATAATGTCCGGCGCGCGCGTAGGTGAGCGTGCGCGTGGGAGCGTCGAAGACGGCGTAGACGAGCGCCATCTCCTGATTCTCTTCGAGCATCGGCGCGAGTCGCTCCTGCAACGAGCAGACGATTTCGGCCGGTGTATGGTCGGCAGCGATGCGCGGCATGAGAAAGCCTTTCGCAAACGCGATGGTCAGCGCCGCGCCGAGTCCGTGATTGCTCCCTTCGGCGACGAAGATGGAGAGCCTGCGTTCGCCCAGAGTGAACAGGTCGTAGAAGTCTCCGCCGACGACGCGCGACGGGTGGCAGGCCGCCGCCAGACTGAGACCGGGCACTTCCGGTAGAGTCTGCGGCAGCAGACGCACCTGCGCCTCGCGCGCGGCCGACACTTCGGCCTCAAGGCGTTGGCGCTCGGCCAGATAGCGCGCATAGAGCGGACGCACTTCGTCCTCGCTGTATTCGCGCCCGCGCAGCAGGTAGAAGACCGCGCCCGCCAGAGAGACCAGACCGATTCCGGCGGCGAAGTAACCGGCACGCTGAATCGAGGCCGGAGGCTGCGCGATGTAGTACAGGGCATTGAGAAAGAGCGACGGCGCGAGCGACCCGACCATCGCCGTCAGCAGGTCGAAGGTGAAGAACAGAAAAAGCAGCAGGGCTGTGCGGACTGCCGCCATCAGCAACCCGGCGACGAACGGCGTCGGCTGCTCCTGAAAGATTCCGAGCGCGGCCATGAACGACAGCGCCGCGATGAGCACGAGCATCAGCCGCTCCGAACGCAGGCGCTTGACGCGGAGAAGAAACGAAAGCGGCAGCAGGAGTCCGAGCGTTGCGGCCTGTATCGCTGTGAGCGGCGGCCCCGTCAGCGGCAGCATCCAGGGCGCGTTACCATAGAAGAGCGTGTAGAAGTTGTCGGGCAGTCCGAGTCCGGTCGCCGGATGCTGCGTCCAGGGAAGTATCACCAGCGCGCTGACCAACGCTGCCCAGCCACCGGCGGCCGTCCCAATCAGCAGCGCACGCGCCACGTTGCGCGAAGCGAACCTCCCCGTCAGCAACGCGTCGAGCGAGGCCATCTTGCCGGGATACGCCTCGCGCACGTCGCCCTCGCCGCCGCCGTAGGCCAGCCCCATCGTCATGCCGTAGAGGCCGAAGAAGATGCCGAAGGCGATGAACTGCACCCAGTATTGCAACGCCCCGCCGCCTGTCGCCGCCGTCATCGAGAAGATGTGAAACTGCGATTGCAGACTGATGAAGAAGAGCGTCACAGAGGCGACACCGCCGAGCAGCAGACTTCTCGCGTGCGGGACTTCCTTTTGCAGCGTGCGGCGAACGTAGCGGTAGAGACCGTAGATGCAGACGACCAGCAGGAAGATGACGTAGATGACCGTCGCAACTCTCGGCCAGATGTTGCGGTTGACGAAACGGCTCTGCGTGTACTTCGAGTCAATCTCGGTCGAGAGCGACTGTTCCGTTATCTGGCCGCCGACGACGGCGACGGCGATGTTCACCTTCAGGTGCGGCAGCGAGTCGTGCGGCAACTGCCATCTGTAGCGCCGCGTCACGCGGTTGAATTTTCTCTCCTCCGAAGGCGTCGGCTCGACCGAGTTCGTCAGTCCGGCCTCGCGGCGCAACGCTTCATAAGCCTCCGACGCGACACGCTTCGACTCCTCTTCTCCGGGGTCTGCGATTTCCGCAGTCGGCGACGGCTCGTAGTCGTAGCCGAGCACATGCCCGTCCGGTCTCAGAAAGACTTCCAGAATCTCGCGCTTGTCGGGCGAGAGAAAGATGACGTGGACGCGCGCCGAAGGGATGACGCGGCTCAGCCTGTCGGCTTCCGCGCCCGCGTGCATCAGGTAGTAATAATAACGGTCGTTGTTGGCTTCGACCCTGACACCGTTCGTCCAGCGTCCCGTGTCGTATCCGAGCGAGGAGGCGTAGCGCGTGGCCTCGCGGACGGCGTCGGCGCGGTCAAGCGGAAACTTGAAATGCACGGCCGGATTATTTTGCGAGACGAAGACGCCGCTCGCCACGTAGGCAAGCGGCGACAGCGCGATGAAGAGTGCCCACAAGCGCCAGTTGGCGCGTGGATGTGCTGAAGTGGGCCAGAGATGGGAGATTAATCTCTTTATCATTGACGCTAGGCGCGGCCGCGATGTGTTGAAGTTGAAATAGACGCGACCGACTCTCTCATGAGCGGCGACACCTCATTGTCGCGTTGACGCGCGCGCGAGTCAACGTCGATGGAGAACACCAAAAGCGAATCCCGCCGGCTGCTC
>DASZCR010000233.1:0-25890 GCA_035942915.1 Pyrinomonadaceae bacterium
GTGCTCGGCAAGCAGGCCGCGCACGGTCGCACTTTCACCACTGAGGAAGAGCGCCCCGACGCGCAAGTGGTCGTCATCAGCGACGGTCTCTGGAAGCGACGCTTCGGCGGCGACCCGCACGTCGTCGGGCAGAGCGTGATGCTCGACGGCGAGTCCGTCACCATCATCGGCATCATGCCTGAAGGCTTCAGCTTTCCCATCGACCGCGAGCGCGTCGATTTCTGGTCGCCGATTGACCCGACGAGCGACCAGAACCGCGAGCGCGGTTCGAGCTACCTGAACGTCGTCGCGCGCCTGCGCGACGGCGCGACGCTCGCACAGGCGCAGGCCGAAGCCGACGCCGTCGCCGCGCGTCTTTCGACGCAGTACGCAGACACCAATGCCGGACGCGGCTTCAGCCTTATCCCCATGCACGAAGACCTCGTCGGCGACCTGCGTCCGGCCTTACTCGTGCTGCTCGGCGCGGTCGCCTTCGTGCTGCTGATTGCCTGCGCCAACGTCGCCAACCTGATGCTGGCGCGCGCCTCCTCGCGGCACAAAGAGATTGCCATTCGGACGGCGATGGGCGCGAGCCGTTGGCGCATCGTCCGTCAACTCGTGACGGAGAGCCTGCTGTTGGCGCTGGCCGGCGGCGCGTTGGGCTTGCTCATCGCGCTCTGGGGCGTTGACCTGTTGGTCGCCTCCATCCCGGCCGACATCCCGCGCGTGCAAGAGATAGGACTCGACCGCCGCGTCCTCGCATTCACAGCCCTCATCTCGATGTTGACGGGCTTCCTGTTCGGACTCGTCCCGGCGCTTCAGGTCTCCAAGCCAGACCTCAACGAAGGACTCAAGGAGGGCGGTCGCGGCTCGACCGAGGGCGCGCGTCGCAACCGCGTGCGCTCCGCGCTCGTTGTCGTCGAAGTGGCGCTCTCGCTCGTCCTGCTCATCGGCGCGGGACTGTTGATGCGCAGCTTCGCCGAACTGCGTGAAGTCAAAGCTGGCATCGACCCGTCGGGTGTACTGACGGCCAGCATCTCTCTGCCCGACGCGAAGTACAAGGACGAGGCGGCGCAGGCCGAGTTCTTCCGCCGCGTGCTGGAAAACGTCGCGGCGCGTCCCGGCGTGCGCGCGGCGAGCGCGGTGATGCCGCTGCCGCTCTCCGGCAGCGCGATGATGAACGGTCTCAACATCGAGGGACGGCCGCCGGCCGCGCCCGGCGAGCGTTTGACGACGCACACGCGCATCACCTCGCCCGACTACTTCCGCGCGATGAGCATCCCCGTCGTCAAGGGTCGCGTCTTCACTGACCGCGACGGCAGGGAAGCGCCGAAGGTGGTCGTCGTCAACGAGACTTTCGCGCGCAAGTATTTCCCCGGCGAAGAGGCCATCGGCAAGCGCGTCGAAATCACTGTCGCAGAGGACATGATAGGCGAGATTGTCGGCATCGTCGGCGATGTCAAGCACCGCAGCCTCGATGCGCCGCCCGACCCGGAGGCTTACGTCTCCTACCTGCAAGTGCCTTCCGGCTACATGCTCTTTGCGCTCAAGGGCGACGGGCAGAACGCGGCGGCGCTGACCTCGACGTTGCGCGAGGCCGTCCGTCAGGTCGATGCCGACCAGGCGCTCGCAGAGGTGCGGACGATGGAGCAACTCGTCTCGAACTCGGTCGCGCGTCGCCGCTTCAACATGCTGCTGCTCGGCGTCTTCGCCGGAGTCGCGCTGCTCTTGGCTGCCATCGGCATCTTCGGCGTGATGAACTACACCGTCACGCAGCGGACGCACGAACTCGGCATCCGCATCGCGCTCGGCGCGCAGACGAGAGACGTGCTCCGCCTCGTCGTCGGACAGGGCATGACGCTCATCGTCATCGGTGTCGCCGTCGGACTCGCGGCTTCGTTTGCGCTGACGCGGCTGATGCGCTCGCTGCTCTACGGCGTCAGCGCCACAGACCCGCTGACGTTCGTCGGCGTCGCGCTCGTGCTGGCCTCCATCGCCCTGCTGGCTTGCTACATCCCGGCGCGCCGCGCCACACGCGTCGACCCGATGATTGCTCTCAGGTACGAGTAAGAAGGTGATAAGTGATAGGTGATAGGTGATAGGAAAGAAGTGATAGGTGATGGGTGATAGGTGATAGGAGAAATCCTGTCTTTGTCTTATCACCTATCACCCATCACCTATCACTTATCCACAGTTGAGTGAGGTGAAACGATGTCTACCGTGTTGCAAGACGTGCGCTATGCGATGCGCATGTTTCTCAAGAGTCCCGGTTTCGCGCTCGTTGCGCTGGTGGCGCTGGCCTTAGGGATTGGTGCGAATACGGCCATCTTCTCGGTCGTCAACGCCGTCATGTTGCGTGCGCTGCCCTACAGTGATGCCGACCGGCTCGTCGTCCTGTGGGAGCACAACCGTCAGGGCAACAATCCGCACAACGTTCTTGCGCCCGCCAACTTCATGCAGTGGCGCGACGAGGCCAAGTCGTTCACCGAGATGGCCGCCTTCTACGACGCGCGCCTGAACCTGACGGGCGAGGGCGAGCCGGAGGAGATTCCGACGCAGGTGACGACGGCCAACCTCTTTCGCCTGCTCGGCAGAGAGGCCGCGATGGGGCGCACCTTCATGGACGAAGACGCCGAAGCGGGCAAAAACAACGTGGTCATCATCAGTCATGGCCTCTGGCAGCGGCGCTTCGGCGGCACTAGCGACGTGGTCGGCAAGAAGTTGTCGCTCAACGGTCAGGTCGTCACCGTCCTCGGCGTGATGCCGGAAGACTTCCGCTGGTTCATCAAGGAGAATTCGCTCGTCGGCAAGCCCGCCGAACTGTGGCTGCCGACGAAGTTCGACGAGAGCTACCGCAACGCGCGCGGACGCTTCATCTCGGCCGCAGCGCGCCTCAGAGACGGCGTCTCGGTCGAGCAGGCGCAGGCCGAGATGAGCGGCATCGCCGCGCGTCTCGAACGCGAGCAGCCGCAGTCCAACACGGGCTGGGGCGCGACGGTCGTGCCCGTCCGTGAACAGTTCGCGGGCGAGATTAAGACGGCGCTGCTGGTGCTGCTCGGCGCGGTCGCCTTCGTGCTGCTGATTGCCTGCGCCAACGTCGCCAACTTGATGCTGGCGCGAGCGACGGCGCGCCAGAAAGAGATTGCCATCCGCGCGGCGATGGGCGCGGGACGCTTGCGCGTGGCGCGGCAACTGCTGACGGAAAGCGTACTGCTCTCGCTCGCGGGAGGCGCACTGGGGCTGCTGCTCGCGTTGTGGGGCGTGGATGCTCTGGTCGCCTTGAGTCCGCCCAACCTGATTGGCAACGAGGGCGTCGGCATCAGTCTGCCGGTGCTCGGCTTCACCTTCGCCGTCTCGCTGCTGACGGGCGTCGTCTTCGGGCTTGCGCCCGCGCTCGAAGCATCGCGTTTCAACCTCAACGACTCGCTCAAGGAATCGGGCAAGAGCAACGCGGGCAGTTCGCGCGGCCGCCGTGTGCGTAACGTCTTCGTCGTCGCGCAGGTGGCGCTCGCGCTCGTGCTCCTCGTCGGCGCGGGGCTGATGATTCGCAGCTTCTCGCGCCTCCAATCGGTTGACCCCGGCTTCGACCCGCAGGGTCTGCTGACGATGCGCGTTCAACTTCCCGGCGCGAAATACAAAGAGACTGCGCAACGCATTGCCTTCTATCGCGAGGCGGTTGAGCGGATGCGCGCACTGCCCGGCGTGCGCTCGGCCGGTGTGGTCAGCTACCTGCCTTTCGCCAGCCTCGGCGCGCGCACGGACTTCGCCGTCGAAGGCCGTCCGGCCGCCCTGCCGGGACAGGAGCCGGGAACGGACGTGCGCGTGACGGACGAGAACTACTTCGCGGCGATGAACATCCCCGTCCTGCGCGGGCGCGGCTTCACGACGCAGGAGGCGACCGAAGACCGCAAGGTCGTGATTATCAACGAGGCGCTCGCGCGCAAGTATTTCCCGAACGAAGACCCGCTCGGCAAGCGGCTCATCATCCAGATGAAGAAAGACCCTGAGCCGACCGAGATTATCGGCATCGTCCGAGACGCCAAGTACGACAAGCTCGAAGGCGAGACCTATCCGATGGTCTACTGGACGTACCCGCACCTGCCCTACACGACGATGACGCTCGTCATGCGCACCAACGGCGACCCGACCGCGCTCGCCGCCGCCGCGCAACGCGAGATACAGGCCATCGACAAAGACCAGCCCGTCGCCGACGTGCGGACGATGGAGAGTTGGGTCGGCGAATCCATCTCGCGCGCACGCTTCGGGACGATGCTGCTCACGGTCTTCGCCGGAGTCGCACTCGTCCTCGCCGCCGTCGGCATCTACGGCGTCATGAGCTATTCGGTCACGCAGCGGACGCACGAGATAGGCATTCGCATCGCGCTCGGCGCGCAGACGAGAGACGTGCTCCGCCTCGTCGTCGGACAGGGCATGTTGCTTATCATCATCGGCCTCGTCTTGGGGCTGGTCGCCGCCTACGCCTTAACGCGCGTGATGACAAGCATGCTCTACGGAGTGAGCGCCACAGACCCGCTGACCTTCGCCAGCATCTCCGTCCTGCTGGCCTCCATCGCCCTGCTGGCCTGCTACATCCCGGCGCGCCGCGCCACACGCGTCGACCCGATGATTGCTCTCAGGTACGAGTGAGAGGGAGTGATAGGTGATAGGTGATAGGTGATAGGTGATAGGTGATGGGAAAGAAGTGATAGGTGATGAGTGATGAGTTAGGTGATGAATGATGAGGGATGAGTGATAGGAGAAGACAGGATTTCTCCTATCACCTATCACCCATCACCTATCACTCTACTCCTATCACCTATCACTCGACTGAATGAGGTGAAATGATGGGCACGCTACATGACATGCGTTACGCGTTGCGGATGATGGCGAAGAAGCCGAGTTTTACAGTGGTCGCCATCATCGCTCTGGCTCTGGGCATCGGCGCGAATACGACCATCTTCAGTTTCATCAATGCGCTGCTGCTGCGTCCGCTCTCCGGCGTCGAAGACCCCTCGACGCTGGTCGCCGTCTATACGAGCGATTACAGCAGCGGCGTCTACGGCGCATCCTCTTATCCCGATTATCTGGACTTCCGAGACCAGACCGATGTCTTCAACGGACTCGCCGCCTACGACGACGCCACGTCGAGCCTGACGATGGGCGACCTTGCGGAGCGCGTGCGCGGCCTGAACGTGACGCCGAACTACTTCTCCGTGCTCGGCGTCAAGCCTGCGCAGGGGCGGACGCTGGATGCGGCGGACGAGCGCACGGGCGCTGGCCTGCCCGTCATCGTCGTCAGCCACGAGTTCTGGCTCAGCCGTCTCGGCTCAGACCCCGGCGCAGTCGGCCGCACGCTGACGCTCGACGGGCGCGAGCACACGATTGTCGGCGTCGCGCCGGAAGACTTTAAGGGGACGCGTCTCGGCGGCGCGCGCGCCGCTTACTGGCGGCCGCTCGACATCACGCCGGGCAGCGGGCGCGAACGACGCGGCAATCGCGGACTCGACATCATCGGGCGTCTCAAACCGGGCGTCGATGCCGCGCAGGCGCAGGCGCAGGTCGCCTCCGTGATGGCGCGTCTGGCGCAAAGCTACCCGGAGTCGAACCTCGGCACGTTGGAGAGACCGAACGAGCCGCGCCCGGTCGTCGTCTCGCCGGAGACGCGCGTCGGCCCGCGACAACAGAAGGCCGTGCGCGCCGTCTCGGCGTTGCTGCTGGCGGTCGTCGTCCTCGTGCTTTTGATTGCGTGCGCCAATGTGGCGAACCTGCAACTGGCGCGTGCCTCGGCGCGACGGCGCGAGATTGCGATACGACTCGCACTGGGCGCGAGCCGTTGGCGTCTCGTGCGGCAACTGTTGACCGAGAGCCTCTGTCTCGCCGTCGCGGGCGGCGTGGCCGGTTTGATGATTGCTCTCTGGACGGCCGACATGCTGCCGTCATTCTTCCCTGCGGATGACGCCGTCGCGCTCGACTTCAGTCTCGACTGGCGCGTACTCGCCTTCACTCTGGCGCTCGCGCTCGTAAGCGGTCTGCTCTTCGGACTCGCGCCCGCCTTGCAGGCGACGCGCCCCGACCTCGTGCCCGCGCTCAAGGACGAAGCGGGCGCGCAGGGCGGCGTGCTGCGGCGTCTGAGTCTGAGGAACGTGCTCGTCATCGTGCAGGTGGCGCTCTCGCTCGTGCTGCTCATCGGCGCGGGGCTCTTCCTGCGCAGCCTGCGACAGATGACGACGGCCGACCCCGGCTTCAATCCCGAAGGAGTCGTCGTCGCCCGTTTCGAATTGGACGACAAGACGGCGGCCGAGCGCGGTCAGGAACTTTACAAGCAGATGCGCGAGCGCGTGGCGGCTCTGCCGGGCATCCGCTCCGTCAGCATGACGCGCATCGTGCCGCTCACGGGCGGCGGTCAGCGCCGGAGCATCATCATCGAGGGCTACGAGCCGCAACCGAACGAGGATACGGAACTCAACACCAACGTCGTCGCGTCCGGCTACTTCGCCACGATGCAGATTCCCTTCGTGCAGGGGCGCGACTTCAACGAGCGCGACACGAAGGGCAGCCCCGGCGTGGTCGTCGTCAACGACGAGTTCGCGCGTCGTTATCTGGCCGGACAAGACCCTGTCGGCAAACGCCTGCGAACGGACTCTGAAAGCCCCTGGCTGGAGATTGTCGGCGTCGTCAGAACGGGCAAGTACAGAAACCTGCGGGAAGCGCCGCTACCGTTCATCTACATCCCGCTCGGACAGGAGTTTCAGACCGGCATGGCGCTCGTCGCGCGCACGGACGGCGACCCGCAGGTGGCGCTCGCCGGTCTGCGCGCCGAACTGCGCGCGATTGACAAACAGATACCGCTCTTCGGCGTCGGCACTCTGAGCGAGCAACTCGCTTCGTCGCTCACGACCGACCGGATGATAGCCGTCCTGCTGTCGGTCTTCGGCGGCGCGGCGATGCTGCTCGCGGCCGTCGGCCTCTACGGCGTGATGAGCTACGCGGTCGCGCAACGGACGCACGAGATAGGCGTCCGCATGGCTTTAGGCGCGCAGACGCGAGACATCCTGCGGCTCGTCGTCGGACAGGGCATGATGCTCGCGCTCATCGGCGTCGGATTGGGGCTGGTCGCCGCCTTTGGCCTGACGCGCCTGCTGTCGAGCCTGCTCTACGGCATCAGCGCGACCGACAGTGCGACCTTCGCCGCCATCTCTCTGCTGCTGGCGACGGTCGCGCTTCTGGCCTGCTACATCCCCGCGCGCCGCGCGGCCAAAGTAGACCCGATGACGGCTCTCAGATACGAATAAGAAGGTGATAGGTGATGAGTGATGGGTGATAGGACATAGGTGATGGGTGAGAGGTGATAAGAGAAGACAGGTTTCTTCTTATCACCCATCACCTATCACCTATCACTCCCTTCCTCTCACCTCTCACCTCTCACCCATCACTAAGCATTTATCACCATCTCTCGGAGGTTAATGATGTCAACCATTTTGCAGGACGTGCGCTACGGGTTTCGGATGTTGTGGAAGAGTCCGGGATTCACTTTCGTCGCCGTGCTGGCGCTGGCTTTAGGTATCGGCGCGAACTCGGCCATCTTCTCCGTCGTCAACGCCGTGCTGCTGCGACCGCTGCCTTATACAGACCCCGACCGGCTCGTCGTCATGTGGGAGCGAGACCCGACGATGGATACGTCGGTCGCCTATCCGAACTTTAAGGACTGGCGCGACCAGAATCAGTCATTCGAGTCCATCGCGGCCTTCCGCCGCGACAGCTTCAACCTGACGGGAGCGGGCGAGCCGGAGCGGCTCAGCGGGCGCATGACTTCGGCCGTCTTCTTCCAGACGCTCGGCGTCACGATAGACAAGGGGCGCACGTTTCGCGCCGAAGAAGACCGCGCCGGGGCAGACCCCGTCGTCATCCTCTCGCATGGCTTCTGGCAGCGACGCTTCGGTGGCGACGAGTCAATCCTCAGCAAACAGTTGACGCTCAACAACCGCAGCTACACGGTCATCGGCATCACACCTCCCACTTACCGCTACGGCGCTGAAGTTGACCTCTTTGTTCCCATCGGTCTCTTCGAGGAGAACTATCAGCAGCGCGGCAGCCATCCGGGCATCTACGTCATCGGCCGCCTCAAACCCGGCGTCAGCCACGAACAGGCGCGCGCCGACATGAACACCATCTTCGCGCGGCTCGGCCAGCAATATCCGAACGAGGTCGGCGCACGCACTATCCGCATGGAGTCGCTCTACGAGAACACCGTGCAGGACGTGCGCCCGGCGCTGCTCATCCTGTTGGGCGCGGTCGCCTTCGTGCTCCTGATTGCCTGCGCCAACGTCGCCAACCTCCTGCTCGCGCGTTCGGCCGCGCGACAGAAAGAGATTGCCATCCGCACGGCGCTCGGCGCAGGGCGTTGGCGAGTGATACGACAACTGCTGACGGAGAGCGTCCTGCTCTCGCTCGCGGGCGGCGCGGCCGGATTGCTGCTCGCGCTCTGGGGCACAGACTTCCTGACCTCAGCCGTGCCCGACAACATCCCGCGTCTCGCCGAGGCGGGCGTCGATACGCGCGTCCTCGCCTTCACGACGGTAGTCTCCATCCTGACGGGCATCATCTTCGGGCTTGCGCCCGCGCTGCAAGCCTCGAAGCCCGACTTGAACGAGACGCTCAAGGAGGGCGACCGGGGTTCGACCGGCGGACGCCATCGCGTGCGTAACGTGCTCGTCGTCGTGCAGACGGCCATCGCGCTCGTCCTGCTCATCGGCGCGGGGTTGATGGTCAAGAGCTTCAATCGCCTGCAAGGCGTCGAGACCGGCTTCGACTCGTCGAACGTGTTGACGATGCAGATTTCAGTCCCCGCCGCGAAGGACGAGGGCAAGAAGGTCTATAACCTCTTCGAGCAGCTTCAGCAGCGAATCAAGAGCGTGCCGGGCGTCGAGTCGGTGGCGCTGACGAACGGGTTGCCGATGGCGGGCGCAACCGAAACCTCCTTCTGGGTCGAAGGACGACCGCGCGCCTCTGAACGCGACTTCATGATGTCGGTCATGTACATGACGACGACCGACTACTTCAAGACGATGGGCATCGCCGTCAAGCGCGGCCGTGTCTTCACGGAGCAGGACAGGCAGGGCACACCGCCCGTCGCCGTGATTGACGAGAAGCTGGCGGAGAAGGCTTTTCCGGGCGAAGACCCCATCGGCAAGCGTCTGACGTTTGACCGCGACATGGCGGCCGAGATTGTCGGCGTCGTCAGCCACGTCAAGCAGTACGGTCTCGATGGCGAAGTGCCCGTCGAGCCGCAGTTCTACCTCTCAATCAATCAAGCTCCCGAACAGTTTCTCCCGAACATCGCGCGTCGCATCCTGATTGTCGCGCGCACGCGCTCCGAGCCGCTCGCCGTCGCGGACGCGATACGCCGCGAGGTGCTGGCGACGGATAAGAACCAGCCGGTCTTCGGCGTCAGGACGATGGACGACATCATCGCTCAGTCGGTCGCCTCGCGCCGCTTCGCGATGATGCTGCTCGCAGTCTTCGCCGGAGTCGCACTCGTCCTCGCCGCCGTCGGCATCTACGGCGTGATGGCCTACTCCGTGACACAGCGCACGCACGAAATAGGCATCCGCATGGCCTTAGGCGCGCAGGCACGCGACATCCTGCGGCTCGTCGTCGGACAGGGCATGATGCTCGCGCTCATCGGCGTCGCGCTCGGTCTCATCGCCGCCTTCGGCCTGACGCGCGTGATGACGAGCATGCTCTACGGAGTGAGCGCCACAGACCCGCTGACCTTCGCCAGCATCTCCGTCCTGCTGGCCTTCATCGCCCTCTTGGCCTGCTACATCCCGGCACGCCGCGCCACACGCGTCGACCCGATGATTGCTCTCAGGTACGAGTGAGAGGGAGTGATAGGTGATAGGTGATAGGTGATGGGAAAGAAGCGTTGAGTGATAGGTGATGAGTGATGAGTTAGGTGATGAATGATGAGGGATGAGCGATAGGAGAAGACGGTTTTTCTCCTATCACCCATCACCCATCACCTATCACTCTGCTCCTATCACCTATCACTCGACTGAATGAGGTGCATGATGGATACGCTGCTGCAAGACGTTCGTTACGGGTTCCGCATGTTGCGTAAGAGTCCGGCGGTGACGCTGGTGGCAGTCGTCTCGCTCGCTCTGGGCATCGGCGCTAATACCGTCATCTTCTCGGTCGTCAACGCCATTCTCCTGAAGGCGCTGCCCTATAGCGACCCGGACACAATCGTCCTCGTCTGGGGACACTCGCCCGCGCAGGGCAACGACCGCAATCAGGTCTCGGCCACAGACGTTCACGACTGGCGACGACAGAATACGGTCTTCGAGGAACTCACGACTTACGGCAACTGGAGCGCAACCTTCATGGGCGGCGGCGAGCCAGAACGCGTCTCCGGCGTACAGGTCGGCGACGGCTTCTTCAAGGTGATGCGCGGGCAGGCGCTTCACGGCCGCGTCTTCCTGCCCGAAGAACAGGAGGAAGGGAAAGACTCCGTCATCGTCCTCAGTTATGCCCTGTGGCAGCGACGCTTCGGCGGCGACCCCGGCATCGTCAACCGTCAGATAAATCTGAGCGGCCGCCCCTACACGGTCGTCGGCGTCATGCCGCCGGACTTTCGCCCGCTGCCTCTGAGCCTCATCGAACCGCAGGGACAGTTCTACAGACCGGTCGCCGAGCCGCCCGATGATGCCGAGCGCGGCTCGCGCCATCTGCGCGCCATCGCGCGCCTCAAACCGGGCGTCACGCTCGAACAGGCGCAGTCGGAGATGAGCGTTATCGCCTCGCGCATCGAGCAGCAGCACCCGGCCGACAACACCGGCTACGGCGTGCGCCTGACGACGCTCAGCGAGGACACGGTCGGATATTTGCGCGCGGCGTTGCTGACGCTCTTCGGCGCTGTCCTGCTCGTCCTGCTGATTGCCTGCGCCAACGTCGGCAACCTCCTGCTGGCGCGTTCGGCCGCGCGACAGAAAGAGATTGCCATCCGCGCCGCGCTCGGCGCAGGACGCCTCAGGCTGATACGACAGTTTCTGACAGAAAGCGTCCTGCTCGCGCTCGCGGGCGGCGCGACGGGGCTGCTGCTAGCCTTGTGGGGAACGAGTTTCGTCGAGACGCTTGGCTCGCGCGTGACGCCGCTACTCGGCGGCGTCGAGATAGACGCGCGCGTTCTGCTCTTCACGGCCGCCGTCTCCATCCTGACAGGTATCGTCTTCGGACTCGCGCCCGCGCTTCAGGTCTCGAAGCCCGAACTGAATGAGTCGCTCAAAGAGGGCGGACGCTCGGCCGGTGCAGGCTCGACGAGTAGCCGCCTGCGCGCCGCGCTCGTCGTCTCGGAAGTGGCGATGGCGCTCGTGCTGCTCGTCTGCGCCGGTCTCTTGATTAAGACGATGATGCGCCTCTACGACGTGAGTCCCGGCTTCGAGACCGAAAACGTCCTGACGATGAACGTCGTGCTGTCAAACGCGAAGCGACCGCAGCCCGACGAGTGGGCAGCCTTCTACGACCGTGCAGTCGAACGCATCGAGACGCTGCCCGGCGTCGAGGCGGCCGGGCTGACGAGCGTGCTGCCTTTGAGCAGCAACTTCGACGGGCGCGGCCTCGCCGTCGAAGACCACCCGCGAGCGCGCGGCGAAGAGTTCAACGTTGACCTCTACATCGCCACGCCCGGCTACCTGCGCGCGATGTCCGTGTCCCTGCTCGACGGACGCGCGCTCGAAGGCCGCGACAACAAGGACGCGCCGCCCGTCGCCCTCATCAACGAGACGATGGCGCGCGAACTGTGGCCGAACCAGAGTCCGCTCGGCCGACGCATCAAGTTCCCCGGTTCGGAGAAGAACCCGCAGCCCTGGCGCACCATCGTCGGCGTCGTCGCAGACGTGCGCCAGTACGGCCTCGACAAGAAAGCGCCGATGCAGATTTACCTGCCCGAAGCGCAGTACCCGACCAACTACATGACGCTCGTCGTGCGCGCCTCGTCCGACCCGACGAAACTGGTCGGCGCGATACGCAAAGAGATTGCCGCGCTCGACCCGGAGCAGCCCATCTCGGACGTGGCGACGATGGAGCAACTGCTGGCGGATTCGGTGGCTCTGAGAAGCTTCTCGATGCTGCTGCTCATCACCTTCGCCGGAGTCGCGCTCGTGCTCGCCGCCGTCGGCATCTACGGCGTGATTGCCTACACGGTCACGCAGCGCACGCGCGAGATAGGTATCCGCATGGCACTCGGCGCGAGCCGACGCGACATCCTGCGACTCGTCATCGGGCGCGGCATGACGCCCGCGCTCTGCGGCGTCGCGCTCGGCCTCGCGGCATCGTTCGCCGCGACGCGCCTGATGGCCGGGCTGCTCTACGGCGTCAGCGCGACAGACCCGGCGACCTTTGCCGCCATCTCGCTGATACTGGCCGGCGTGGCGCTCTTCGCCTGCTATCTCCCCGCACGCCGCGCCACCAAAGTCGACCCGATGGTGGCGCTCAGATACGAGTAAGAAGTGATAGGTGATAAGAAGGGAGTGATGGGTGATAGGTGATAGGTGATAAGAGAAATCCTGTTTTTTATCCTATCACCCATCACCCATCACCTATCACAGCCTTCCTATCACTTGCTGTCAGGAGGTGAGTGATGTCAACCATACTTCAGGACGTGCGTTACGGCGCTCGGATGCTGCTCAAGAGTCCGGGGTTCACGTTGATTGCGGTGCTGGCGCTGGCGCTGGGGATTGGCGCGAACACAGCCATCTTCTCGGTCGTCAATTCGGTGCTGTTGCGGTCTCTGCCTTACACAGACCCAGACCGTCTGGTCGTCATCTGGGAGACTAATCCGAATCTGAGCGAGGCGCTGCGGCTGCGCAATGAAGCGTCGCCCGCCAACTTCCTCGACTGGAAGGCGCAGAACACCGTCTTTGAAGACCTCGGCGCGTACAACTGGAACACGTTCAACCTGACGGGCGGCGACCAGCCGGAGCAACTTGTCGGCAACCCCGTGACGGCCGGTATCTTCTCGACGCTCGGCGTCAAGCCGCTTCATGGCCGCGTCATCACGCCGGAGGACGACAGGGAAGGAGCGTCGCCGGTCGTCGTCCTCAGCCACAGACTGTGGCAGCGTCGCTTCGGCGCGCGACCGGAGATTGTCGGCCAGCAGATTGCGCTCAACAATCAGAGCTACACGGTCGTCGGCGTGATGCCGCCGGAGTTTGAGTTCCCGGTCGCCATGTCTGAACTGTGGGTGCCGATGGCCTTTACGAAGGCGGCGGCCGAGCGGCGGCAGGCACACTACCTCTACACGCGCGCGCGTCTGAAGCCGGGCGTCACGCTCGCGCAGGCGCAGGCAGAGATGGACACCATCGCCGCGCGCCTGCGTCAACAGTACCCGGACACGAACACAGACCGAGGGATTCGCCTCGTCTCGCTCCACGCAGAGACGGTCGCGCAACTGCGCCCGGCCTTGCTCGTGCTGATGGGAGCCGTGCTCCTCGTGCTCTTGATTGCCTGCGCCAACGTCGCCAACCTGATGCTGGCGCGTGCGACGGCGCGACACAAAGAGATTGCCATCCGCGTGGCGATGGGCGCGAGTCGTTGGCGAGTGGTGCGGCAACTGCTGACGGAAAGCGTGCTGCTCTCGCTGACGGGCGGGGCGTTGGGGCTGCTGCTCGCGTTGTGGGGCGTCGATTTGTTGAAGGGCGGCGTCCCGGAAAACATGACCTATATTCATGGTTGGAATCAGATTGGTCTGGACAGGCGCGTGCTCGCCTTCACGCTCGGCGTCTCGCTGCTGACGGGCATCATCTTCGGACTCGTCCCGGCGCTTCAGGCCTCGAAGACAAACTTGAACGAGGGGCTTAAAGAGGGCGACCGAGGCTCGACCGGCACGCGTAACCGTGTGCGCGGTCTGCTCGTCGCCTTCGAGATGGCTATCTCGCTGGTGCTGCTCGTCGGCGCGGGACTGATGATGAGAAGCGTCGTCAAACTGCTCGATGTCCGTCCCGGCTTCGACCCGCACAACGTCCTCAGTGTCTCTCTGTCGCTGCCGCGCGCCCGCTACGACAACGCGCAGAAGGTCTCGGACTTCATCGCGCAACTACAGGAGCGCGTCGCGGCGCAGCCGGGCGTGCGCTCGGTCGGCGCAGTTGACCTGCTGCCGATGGCCGGGAGCGGGCAGACGACGACCTTCCTCGTCGAAGGCAAACCCGCCCCGCCGCGCGGCTCTGAGCCGGAGGCGAACTACCGCGCCGCCACGCCGACCTACTTCAGCACGCTCGGCATCCCCTTGCAGAAAGGGCGCGCCTTCACCGCGCACGACAAGACGGACGCGCCGCCCGTCGCCGTCATCAACGAGACGATGGCGCGCGAGTTCTTCCCCGGCGAAGACCCCATCGGTCGCCGCCTGCTCGACCCTGACGGGCAGAATCCGCCGACGGAGATAGTCGGCGTCGTCGGCGATGTCAAACACTGGGGGCTTGACGATAAGCCGGAAGCGTTCCTCTATCTGCCGCACGCGCAGGTCGGCGGACGCTTCATGACGCTCGTCGTGCGCACCGACGGCGACCCGGCCGCGATGGCTTCGGCCATACGGCGCGAAGTGCTCGCGCTCGACAAAGACCAGCCCGTCTTCGACGTGAAGACGATGGAGCAACGCATCGCTTTGACGAGCGCGCCGCGTCGCCTGCCGATGTACCTGCTCGGCGTGATGGCCTCAGTGGCGCTCGTGCTCGCCGCCGTCGGCATCTACGGCGTCGTCGCCTACTCCGTGACGCAGCGGACGCACGAGATAGGTATCCGCATGGCCTTAGGCGCACAACGCCGCGACATCCTGAGTCTGGTCGTCCGGCAGGGGATGTTGATGGCGACCGTCGGCCTCGGCGTCGGCTTGGTGGCCTCTTTCTTCCTGACGAAAGTGATGTCGGGGATGCTCTACGACGTCAGCGCGACCGACCCGGCGACCTTCTCCGGCGTCGCCCTGCTGCTCGCGACGGTCGCCCTGCTGGCCTGCCTCATCCCTGCGCGTCGCGCCACACGCGTCGACCCGATGATTGCTCTCAGGTACGAGTAAGAAGGTGATAAGTGATAGGTGATAGGTGATAGGAAATTAGTGATAGGTGATGGGTGATAGGTGATAAGACAAAGACAGGATTTCTCCTATCACCTATCACTTATCACCTATCACCAATTAAGGAATGTGGCGTGGACGCTAAACTCTCACCCGTGTCGCTCTCTTTTACTACCCCGCGCGAGACGCAAATCCATTATAATTTCGGACTGTCGGCCGCCGAGGCCGTTTTCGGCATGAAGACTTCCGATACATCTACGCCGCGTGTGCTCGTTGCGGACGACCAGCCCGACGTGCTCGAAGCCCTGCGTCTGCTGCTCAAAGGCGAGGGTTACAAGACCGAGTCGGCCGTCTCCCCAGCGGCCGTCCTCGATGCCGTCGAGTCGCGCGACTTCGACCTCGTGCTCATCGACCTCAACTACGCGCGCGACACCACTTCGGGACAGGAAGGTTTAGACCTTCTCAACCGCCTGCAAGCCATCGACACGACGCTGCCCGTCGTCGTGATGACGGCGTGGGGCAGCGTCGAACTGGCCGTTGAGGCGATGCGGCGCGGCGCGCGCGACTTCATCCAGAAGCCTTGGGAGAATGCGCGTCTGCTCTCTGTGCTGCGGACGCAGATTGAGTTGGGACGCGCGCTGAGGAAGGGGCAGCGACTCGAAGCCGAGAACAACCTGCTGAGAAACGGCGGCGCGGCGCGCCCGACCTTCATCGCCGAATCGGCGAGCATGAAGCCTGTGCTGCAACTCATCGAGCACGTCGGCCCCTCGGACGCCAACGTTCTCATCACGGGCGAGAACGGGACGGGCAAGGAGGTCGTCGCGCAGACGCTTCATGCGCTCTCGGAACGCGCCGCCAAACCGATGGTCACGGTCAACGTCGGCGCGCTTTCCGAAGGCACGTTTGAGAGCGAACTGTTCGGCCACGTCAAGGGCGCGTTCACGGACGCGAAGACCGACCGCGTCGGCCGCTTCGAGTTGGCCGACGGCGGCACGCTCTTTCTCGACGAGATTGCCAACATCCCCCCGGCGCAGCAGGCGAAACTGCTGCGGGTCGTCGAGACGGGCGAGTTCGAGCGCGTCGGCTCGTCGAAGACGCGCCGCGTCGATGTGCGGATTCTCTCTGCGACGAATGCAGACCTGCGCGAAGAGGTCGCCACAGGCAAGTTTCGTCAAGACCTGCTCTTTCGCCTCAACACGGTCGAGATTTCGCTGCCACCTTTGCGCGAGCGGCAGACAGACATCCCGCTTCTGGCGCTCTACTTCCTCGACGCGCACGCGCGCCGCTATCGCAAGCAACTCTCAGGCTTCGACGAAGCCGCGCTGCAATCGCTGGCGCGTTACGCGTGGCCGGGCAACGTCCGCGAGTTGAACCACGCCGTCGAGCGAGCCGTCCTGATGGCGCGCGGCGCGTCCGTGACGGCCGCCGACCTCGGCCTCGACACGCAACGCGAGGCGCAGCGCGGACTCGAAGAGATGAGTCTCGACGAAGTCGAATCCTACCTCATCAAGAAGACGCTGGCGCGTTTCGACGGCAACGTCGGGCAGGCGGCCGAAGCTCTCGGTCTCAGTCGCAGCGCGCTCTACCGACGGCTTCAGCGTTACGGACTATGACGCCGGAACGACGGAAAGAGCAGCGTGCGGATTTCGAGCAGCGCGTCCTCCTCCTCGCGCTCGCAGCGGGTCTGCCGGGCTCTTCCGTCGCCCTCACGCTCCTCTGGCTCGGCGACTACACGGCCAAAGTCCAGTGGACTCTGACGGCGCTCATCGCCGTCGTCTGGTTCGGCTTCTCCTTCGCCCTGCGCGAAAGGGTCGTGCGCCACCTGCAAACGCTCTCCAACCTGCTCGCGGCTCTCAGAGAAGGCGACTACTCGATTCGCGCGCGCGGCGCGCACCGCGAAGACGCGCTCGGCGACGTGCTGATGGAAGTCAACGCGCTCGGCGAGACGCTCCGCCAGCAACGACTCGGCGCGCTCGAAGCGACGGCGCTACTGCGCACCGTGATGGCCGAAATCGATGTCGCCGTCTTCGCCTTCGACAGCGACGAGCGACTCAAGCTCATCAACCGCGCGGGCGAACGTCTGCTGGCGCAACCGGCCGAACGCATTCTCGGCCTGAGCGCGTCGGAGTTGCGTCTGGCCGAATGTCTGCGCGGCGAAGAGCGGCGCACGATGCAGATGAGTTTTCCGGGCGGCGCGGGGCGTTGGGGCGTGCGCCGCAGCGCGTTCCGCGAACAGGGGATGCCGCATCAACTGCTCGTCATGGCCGACTTGAGCCGCCCCTTGCGCGAGGAGGAGTTGCAGGCGTGGCAACGTCTCGTCCGCGTGCTCGGCCACGAACTCAACAACTCGCTCGCTCCCATCAAGTCCATCGCCGGAAGCCTCGAAACGCTACTGCTCAGAGAGCCGCGCCCCGACGACTGGCGCGAAGACATGCAGCGCGGCCTGACCGTCATCGGCGCACGCTCGGCCGCCCTCTCGCGCTTCACGCAAGCCTACGCGCGCCTCGCCAAATTGCCGCAACCCGTCTTTCAACCCGTCGATGTGGCCGCCTGGATACGCCGCGTCGTTGACCTCGAACGCCGTCTCAAGGTGCGCGTCGAGGAAGGCCCAGACTTGCAGATACAGGCCGACGGCGACCAGCTAGACCAACTGCTCATCAACGTACTGAGAAACGCCGTCGATGCCGCGCTTGAGACGGGCGGCGGCGTCACCGTCGGGTGGGCGAAGAACGGCACGCATCTCAACGTCTGGGTCGAAGACGAAGGGCCGGGCTTGTCGAACACCGGCAACCTCTTCGTCCCCTTCTTCACCACCAAGCCCGAAGGCTCAGGCATCGGCCTCGTCCTCAGCCGACAGATTGCCGAAGCACACGGCGGCACGCTCACACTCCAAAACCGCCGCGACGCACGCGGCTGCGAAGTGCGCCTCCGCCTCCCGCTCTGAACAGATGACGACGAACCCTGCAACAAGCACCCGCGACCTTTGCACCTCTCGCGCCCGGCGCGAAAATCCAATCTCACAGGCGAGACCTGAGAGGCGCAAAGAGAGCCGGACGGTCTGGAACATATGAGCGAGACGACGGACGTATGCATCATCGGCGGCGGCGTGGTCGGCGCGAGCATCGCCTATCACCTGACGGCGGCGGGTTGCTCAAACGTCCTCATTGTCGAGCGCGAAGCGCACCCCGGCATGGGTTCGACGGGGAAGGCGACGGGCGGCATCCGCGCGCAGTTCGGCACCGAGGTCAACGTGCGGATGTCGCTCTACTCGATTGACTTCTTCACGCGCTTCGAGGAGGCGACCGGCCATCCTTCAGGCTACCGACCGGCCGGTTATCTCTTCCTCGCAACCGACGCGCGGCAACTCGAATATCTACACGCGGCGCGCAGCCTTCAGGCGTCCGCCGGTCTGACGAACGTCGAGCATCTCTCTCGTGAAGCGGCCGCGCGCCTGCTGCCGCAGATGCGCTCCGACGACATTCTCGGCGCAAACTTCTGCCCGACGGACGGCTTCATCTCGCCGCACGGCGTGCTGCGCGGCCTCATGCATCAGGCGCGTGCGCGCGGCGCGCGACTGCTCTGCAACGCGCGCGTCCGGCGAATAGAGACAGATGCGCGCGGCGTGGCGTGCGTGAGCACGACGCGCGGCGAGATTTCGACGCGCACGGTCGTCAACGCGGCGGGCGCATGGGCGGCTGAAGTGGCCCGTCTGGTGGGCGTCGAGATACCCGTCGCGCCGTTGCGGCGACAGATTGTCGTCGCGCGCTGCGAGGCGTTGCCGGGCGAGTTCCCGATGGTCGTAGACATGTCCGACGGCTTCCACTTCCGTCCGGAGATTCAAGACGGACGCGCGACCGGCAACACGCTCCTCGCATGGTCTGACGACTCGCGCATGGGCGACTTCCAGACAAACTTCGAGCCTTCTTTCGCCGCCAAGATTATCGAGCGCGCAGGCCGTCGCGTGCCGTCGCTCGCCGGAGCGCAAGCCGACTACGCGCGCAGCCGCGCAGGACTCTACGAGATGACGCCCGACCACCACGCCATCGTCGGCCGCGCGCCCGGTCTCGCAGGCTTCTATCTCGCCAATGGCTTCAGTGGTCACGGCGTCATGCACTCGCCCGCCACCGGGCGCATCGTCTCCGACCTCATCCTCGAAGGTCGCACCGCGCTACCCGGCGCAGACGCCCTGCGCGCCGAACGTTTTCTGGAAGGGAAATTGATTGAAGAGCCGTTCGTGTTGTGAAGTGTGTGCGCCGTCGTCTAAAACGGCCCTGAAGGGAGCAGGCCGCGCGCGTAGACATCCCACAGCCTGCCGAAATAGAAGACGCCGAAGCGCGTCAGCGCCGAAGCACGGTCGGCCAGCGTCGAGCCTTCTGCGCGCAGCGACGCGAACTGTTTGAGAAAGCCAATCATGCCGACGCGCACGATGCCCGCCGCTAACACGTCGGCCGACGCTTGCCCCTCGCTTCCGACCGTGCCGCGATAGATTCTGACAAACAGCGTCGTCTGGTCTGCGAAGCTGTCCATGCCGGGGTCGTCCTCCAACTGCTTGACTCCGTGCAGCGTCAACGCCTCGCCCTCCGAGTCCTCGAAGAAGAGGCGATAGACAAACTGCTTGCGCGTCGGGTCGCCCGCATCGACGAAGATGTTGAAGACGCCGCTCCGCACCGTCAGATTCCCGCCGAGTCGCGCGCAAGAGATGCTCCCCTCAATCGAAGCCTCATGCTCCGGCCGCGTGATGAAGCGATTGACGCCTGCGACGTGAATCGTCATCTCTAACTCCAACTCGTCGCCCGCCGCCTTGCCCTCTGCGAAGCCCGCCTGATAGTCGGACGCGCCGAAGCCGACGTAGCCCTTCAACTTCTCCGTCAGTCGCAGGCTCGTCTGCGCCGTGTGAATGTCTACGGGGTAGTCCGCCGCGCGTTCGTAGGCCACGCCCTGTTCGTCGCACCAACGGCGGGCAAACTCCACGCCGCGATTGACCATCTCGGCCGCACGGTCTTTGCTGAAATTCAGCAGGTAATGAATCGGCACTTCGGCCTTTAGCTCGCGCACCTCGATGTGGCGTCCGAACTCGCCGTGCTCGCCGCGCGCGAGGGCTTCGTTGTTGCGACGGATGCGCGCCAAGACCTGCTTGTAAGCATGGTTGGTGGTCGCCTCGAAGATGCCGAAGAAGTTTCCGACGAAGCCGTCGAACCACTCGCCGCGCTGGCTCGTCGTCCAGATAATCCACAGTTCATCGGCGCCGCGCCGGATGGCCTCTTCGATGTTGCTCGCAGTGTTCAGAACAGCGTCGATGTATGTGTCGCCGTCGATGCGAACGGGCGGAAACCACATCGGCAGCGAGGCGGCGGCGACGAGAAGCTCTTCCGTCATTTCGGGCGCAGTGACGGGGCGCAATTCGTGCTTCGAGAAGTTGTAGACGTTGAAGGTCGCCTCGCGCCCGCTGGCGCGAATCTTCTCCCAGTCGAGTCCCCACGCGGGAAAGACCTTGCGCCGATAGGCGTCGAGTTCAAAGAGCGACTCGGCGTAAATCAAACGCGCCAGTTGCGTCCAGTTCACGTCTACGCCGCCCACAGGGTCGAGGTTGCGCCAGTTATCGGCGATTTGCGTCCCCGTCATCCCCTGCGTCCACATGGCGAGGTTGAAGCAGGCGGCGCTGACGGCGTCGGCGTGGTCAAACTCCAACCCCGCCTCGTCGAGCCACACCTGCAACACGCCCGCCTGAAAGACGATTTTGATTCCGCCCCCCGCGAGCATCAGTGAACGTTTCGGCATAAGACCTCAAGAGAGTCAATCAGGAAATCTCGACGGACGACAAACAACGGCTCAATGCGTCAACTATATTATCGCCCTTCAAGACTTTCAATCGAGTCATGTAAGATAACCTCGCTTTAAATTCCTTTAGCTTGCGAAAAATCGTCGGACTAGTCTGACGCGCATCCGCTTGAGCAAGCCTTTAGAAGAAACAGGTGAACTGAGAGGTCTTGAAGAGATTGTGGTTGTTGCAAATCCGGGCAGCACTTTAGGAGAAGCCATCGGAGATTTGATTGAGGACGAAGTGAATCGGATTTTACGCCCGATTGCTGAGGAAAATGGGTGCGTTTATGTATCCGCAGGACTCGCTAATCCAAAGACCGGAAGACCGACAAAGCTGCTTTTAAAGGACGCCGCAGGTAACGAATACAACATTGATGCGGTCATAGCTAATCAGAGAATGCAGCCGCTTGTACTCATTGAATCGAAATATATCAGGTACAAGAAACACAACCGGGATAAGGGTAGTTGGATTTGCACGGCGCATTACAGCTTACGGCGAACATTTCCGTCTGTCCGTAAATCCATAGCGATATTAGCGGGAAGTTGGAGCGGCAGTTCCAAGGCAATGATGGAAAGCTTCGACGTTAGCTTATTTGAAGTAGGCTTTAGAGATATTGTTGATGCGTTAGCACAGTATGGAATTGATTTCGCTTGGGAAGAGAAAGAACGCGACAAAGCGATGGCGGCTTGGGAGCGTTGGCAGGAACTAGACAAAGACGATTACAACGAAATTGCCCGCATGTTGCTTGCTGAAATTGAGCCTCGACTACGCGAGTCCTTAGCTGTCACTTTGAATACGGAGACGCCGCGAGAGTTACGTGCGGTCGAAATAACCATCGAGACAAATCTCGGTGAATCACGGCGCTATACTTTCGAGTCGATAAACGAAGCCGTTAAGTTTTTGGGAGAGTTTGATGAAGATGAAATACTAAACGCAGAAGACGACCCGGCTATTCGGGAGATTAAAAAAACTGCTGATGCGCCTCAATCGGAGGAGTAGGTTACTCTTTGTAAAGAGTCAAAATGCATTCTTTAAGGGCAACGTCATGTCGCTGTGGATTGTCTTTCCACTTACCCCCGCGCGCGCGCAGTTCCTCTACATCGTATTTAGCGAATCCAACTGCTTTCCCTATCTCGCCTAAATAAGTATCAGTCGGAATATAAACTCCGTAAGGGGCAGAGTCCCCTAAGATGAGAACAAAAGAACCTCCCGGTTTGAGCACTCGGAAAGTCTCCCGAACGACACGCAGCATATCGTTGAAATAGCCTGCCACCATGATGTCATAACTTTTCTTCCCGCCTTTTGTTAGACGTAGCCCGGAAAGTTTGTTGGCTTTGAGGCTTAATTCGTCTGTAATTTGGGGTACGGTTTTACGGAAATCGTCACTTAATAATGATGCTTCGTCAAAATCTTTTCTGTTGATTTGAGTAGTTGCAGACATAATAAGCCGGGTACGTACCTTCTGAGTTATATCGCCCCAAGTCGTTGCCTCTCCCCAAAAGTAAGTTTCCAACCTCGTGCGGTCAGCGTAGTCGTAATTATTCAGATATGGTGGAGATGTAAATGCCAGGTCAACTGATTCCGATTCTATACTGTCTTGGCGTTGGCGAGAGTCGCCCGAAATTAGTGTCGCATGTCTAGCAGGGGTACTCGCCCTCCTCATCGACTGCAAATCACCGTGCATTTGGTAAAGCTGTCTGCGTAACAATTCGACGACGTTATTGCTGGCGCTTGCCTTTGACGTGTTTCCGTTCTTCTGTTTCTTGGGAGCGATGTACGGCCAGCCCGTAGCGACATCAGCCGCAGAGCGAAGCAGGTTGGTCAATCCTAGTTTCGCAAAATCGCGGAATGGTTCCGGCGGTAACGCATTTATAGCTTCACGGCACAAATATAAGCGTGCAAGTTTCTCTTGGCGATAGCACTTGCAAACGAGTTCGGGAAAAATCTTGTCCACTGATATGGATGCCGTGTCTTGTGTGGTAATGGCTCGCTGTATAGATGCTATTAAGTTGTCTATGTCTCTCAGCAAGACTCTAAAATCAAATTCCCAGAAGAGTTTAGTGCGTGCGACAAATTGAATGAATGGATGCGCCTCTACGCCGAAAGAGTTGACGCCATGTTGCTTGGCTACGACATTTGTCGTTCCGGTTCCCGCAAATGGGTCGTAAACCGTCATTCCTGCTTTGATGTGATATGAGCGGAAAGCTTCTTCAACTGCCCTGTATGAGAATCCAGCCGGATAGGTAAACCATCTATGTACCGGAGCGCGTAGAGAGTCCTGAAAAGTACCCATATTTGTCCGATTGAGGGTATGGACTTCTTTTTTATCTGGGTGAGGGAAAAGGTTTGGGGTATAGGGCGAGCGGGCTTCTTTTACAGGTGACATATTGTTGGATTTACTTGGGGAGGCTTGGCTCGCTGAGAGCGTACTGTTCGGGGTGGTGACTGATGTTTCCTCACCTATTCTACTTTCGAGAAGCTTGCTCATTAGTCCTGACTTTTGCTGGCCTGCCAGCTTTACCATATACCTTAACGAACTCTAGAGCGCCATCTTCAATAGCATAGTCACGCCCGATGCGGTGTGCTTGCAATTTACCCTCAGCAATTAAAGACCGGACACGGCGCACACTGACGCCCAACTGTGCAGCCGCCTCCGCTGTACTCATCAACTTCATATATTTCTTATAGCCTCAAAAGAAATATACCGCAAGCGGAAAATAATGCTCGCTGTCCTATCCGCTTCCGGTACATTGTGCGTGTAATTAACATCACTGAGATTGAAAGGAAGCCTCAATGATTCAAGTGAAACCGGATACGACCATCCCGGCATAGTTTTGACGCTGAATACTTACTCTCACGTGTTGCCTTCCATGCAACAGACGGCAACTGAGAAGCTAGAGAAAATTCTTTTCGGAAAGTAAAAGCGCGGCGAGGGGTGGCTCGCCGCACTCTCACGGGTGGGTGACGTGGATTATACGCCCACCCTATTCCTTTTTAAAGACCGTTCGGTTGCGGCGACGGGGTGGCGTGCGCAGTTTCAACAGTCGCTTGTGACGAGTGTTTAGCAGGCTGACGAGTGTTTGATAAGCGACACCTAATTTGTCGGCCGCTCGCGTGATGATACCCTGAGAATCAATTAAAGACTGCTCTATATACTTGGCTTCTAAGTCGTGTAATTCCTTGTAGAGACTAAATCCCTTCTCGCCTACCTTCGCGCCGGAAAGACGCCTGAGAGCGACGCGGGCGCACCTCCTAAGCCTTGCTATGTCTTCGGCATCCTGCGTGCTTTTAAGCAGCCTGTCGGCGCGAGAATACAGGTCGTAAAGTTCGCCCTGTGACAGTCGCCGCGCGCCGTGTTCCTCTATCAGCGTCAGGGCGGCAAGACCCGCGTTAGGTAGTGCGCCCGCGCCTTCAGCTACGCTCATCGCACGCCGAAGGATGCTTATAGAGCTTTCATAAATTCCGAGCCTCGCCCACGCGATGCCTTGAACGATCAGCGCGTCCGCAAGTAGCGCAGACTCGCCGCCTTGCTCTAAGGTCTGGACTGCTCCTGTAATGGTCTTGTTAGCCTCTCTGTATTTCTGCTCCGCGATAAAGACCCGCGCTCTCGTTTCGTCAACTTGCGCCAGCACACCATCATCTTTTAGCCGTACTAAGGTTCTCCGCGCATGGTCTAAGTGTCCGTGCGCCTGTTCGTAGCGGCCTAGCTTATAGAGTAGGAAAGCAAGATTGTTTTCGATTGATGCGGCGTGTCTTTTATGCCCTGCCCGCTCGCAATGATAAATTGCTGCGGTGTATTCGATGATGGCCTTGTCGTAGTAATCCGTCCGACGCTCTGCCATGCCTACTAGCTGTAAGACAATAGCAAGTTCATTATGGAAATTGCCGATGATAGCCGCATCATCACTGTTCTCGAAAAGCGGCGCGTGTTCGGTCAACAAACGAAGCGCGTCCGTATAGTGACCCGCCGAAGATTCCACTACAACGCGGCGCGAGATTATTCTAATTTTCCACTCATCATCGGTCGCCTTCGGATATGCATCTTCTAACAGGACGCGCGCCTCATCGTATGCGCCCGCTCGCCAATAGCACAAAGCTAAGTCGGCGTGCGCGGCGGCGGCTCTGTCAGGCTGTCCGCTCTGCTCGAAAATAGCCCTGCTCTCACTGATTAAGTCTTTAGCTTTCTCCTGCGCATCTGCTATCTGTCGGCTCGCTCCTATCCAACCAGACAGATTGCCAACTTGTAGCAGCACTTCGGCGGCGATGGCCTGCTCTATCCCTTCGACGTTTGGACGTTGACCGATGCCTTGCCAGAATCGGCCTAAAGCCTCGCGTGCGGCCTCATATTCGCCTGTATGGATGAACTCCGACGCGAGGCGGCAACGTAGCAGCGTGCGCTGATTAGCAGTAAGTGAAGGCGCGTCTAGTTCCTTCAGGCGTTCGTCTGCTAAATTCATGTGAGGAAAGCCTTTCCTTATGCTTACTGAATTTCGGTAAGCACTAAAAAACCGTCATAACCCGCGTGGGCAATGACGGCTAATCCCTTTAACGACTCCATAAAACCAATGAGGAAAAGAACAATGCGTAAAGCCTTTAGAGCCTCCGCGCTAGTGTTCGCGCTGTCCTGCTCCACGTTCGCGGGCATCATTCACACGCCGAGTGTGCAACCGACCCCAACGCCAACACCTACAACCGACGAACAGACTGCCGATGGGCAGATGCACTATCCGATAGTGACCGACGAGACGACTACAGAGATAGTCTTAACCCTGCTCAATAGCGCGTTGACCCTGCTCTAGCAGGAGGCTAACTAAAGCGCGCCTTGCTGCCTTGCGGCGGCCTACTCTATGTGTGCTTATGTGAGTGCCGGAAAGCGGAGGCTGACACTCACGGGGCAGAGATTAGCCCTGTAAGTGTGAGAATGCAACAGATTTCTTGAGGGGGGAAGACCTACTAAACGGATGGTTTCGTAGGGGAGTGACACTATAGTGATACAAAGCAGTTAGGGGCAGCCACGCGGCTGCCCCTA
>DASZCR010000234.1:0-2923 GCA_035942915.1 Pyrinomonadaceae bacterium
TGCCGCCGACCTGCGTCGGCAATCCCGCGCCTCTCAGCAACTCGCCGACGAGCGTCGTCGTTGTCGTCTTCCCGTTCGTGCCGGTGATGGCGACCAAACGTCCTTGCAAAAACCGCGCGGCCAGTTCGACCTCGCCGACGACCTCCGCGCCCGCGCGCTCGCAGTAGCGGACGGGGATCGCTTTGGTCGGCACGCCGGGACTCAGGACGACCAGTTGAATCTGATCCATCAGCCACATCGGCGGCTCGCCCGGCACAAGTCCGACGCCCTCGGCCTTCAAAGACCGCGCGTCGTCCGCCCACTCTTCAATCGCCTTCCGGTCGCTCAGCGCGACTATCGCGCCGCGCGCGGCGAGGAAGCGCGCCGCCGCCGTCCCGCTGCGCGCCGCCCCTATCACCAGAACCTTTTTGCTGCTCACGTCCACGAAAACTATTTACCCATCGATTCATCTACCGCAGCTTGAGCGTCGAGAGACTCAGCAGCGCGAAGAGGATGGCGATAATCAGGAAGCGAAAGACGACCTTCGACTCCTTCCAGCCCGCCAACTCAAAGTGGTGATGCAGCGGCGACATCTTGAAGATGCGCCGCCCCGTCGTCTTAAACGATGCGACCTGCAACATCACCGACAACGCCTCGACGACATAGACGCCGCCGACCAGCAGCAGTATCAACTCCTGCTTCGTCAAGACGCCGATAGTCCCGATAGCGCCGCCGATAGCGAGGCTTCCGACATCGCCCATGAAGACCTCTGCGGGTGGCGCGTTGAACCAGAGGAAGCCGAGACTCGCGCCCACCATCGCGCCACAGAAGACCGTCAACTCGCCGATGTCCTTCTGGTGTTCGAGGCCGATGTAGGCCGCCCAACGCTGGTCACCGCTCAGGTACGTAAACGCCGTCAGCGCCGACATCGCCACGACCGTGATGCTGATGGCGAGTCCGTCCAGACCGTCCGTCAGATTCACGGCGTTCGAGAAACCGAGCAGGACGATGATGATGAACGGCAGGTAGAGAAAGGGGCCGAGGTTCGTGATGTTTTCGAGCGCCGTCCGCTTGAAGAACGGCAGACTCAGCTTCCACGAGTAATCAGTCCAGCCGTAACTCGTCGAGACGTAGAGCGCCGCCCAGACGCCCGCCGCGATAAGGAACTGCGCGGCCAACTTCTGCTTGCCCGTCAGGCCGAGGCTGCGCTTCTTGGCGACCTTCGCGTAGTCGTCCATGAAGCCGATGACGGCGAAGAGGGTCGTCGCAATCAGTTGTATCCAGACGTAGAGGCTCGACAGGCGCGCCCACAGCAGCGTCGAGATGAGCACCGAGCCGATGATGAGCACGCCTCCCATCGTCGGCGTCCCGCGCTTCGCCATGTGCGCCTGCGGCCCTTCCTCACGAATCTGCTGGCCGACGTTCCACTCCTTCAAGGCGCGAATCACGCGTCCGCCGAAGGCGAGCGAGATGAGCAGCGCCGTAATCGTCGCGTAAGCCGTGCGGAACGTGACGTACTGGAAGACGTTCAGAGCCTTGAAGAAGACCGACTCCGACCCCTGCGCCGCGAGGGTTTTGAAGAGCCACTCGTAGAAGATGTAGTAAATCATCAGCGCTGCTCAAGTTAAGGGATGAGGGCGACCGTGGTGAACGATGAAGTCGAGGCGAAGCCTTAGTCTTTCACCTTCATCCCTCATCCCTCACTCCTTCGCCCTCCTCATCATGTCGTTCCTTCAACAGCTTCACCACTTTGTCCGTCCGCACGCCGCGCGAGCCTTTGACGAGAACGAGGTCGCCCGTGCGGACGAAGCCGGAGAGAGCTTCGGCGGCCTCCTCCGACGAGTCGAAGAAGCGCGTCGCATCTTCCGGCATCCCGGCCTCGCGCGCTCCCTCGACGAGATGCCGCGCCAGTCCGCGCACGCCCCAGAAGATGTCTAAACCGAGCGCCCCTATCTCGCGTCCCGCCTGCGCGTGCATCGCCTCTGCGTCGGGGCCTAGTTCCAACATCTCGCCTGCGACGACGATGCGCCGTCGCGTCTGCTCGTCGCTCATCTGCGCGAGCGCCTCGCACATGCTCAGGAGCGAACGCGGGTTCGAGTTGTAGGAGTCGTCAACCACCGTGAAGCCTTCGCGGAAGTTGAGCAGTTCGCCGCGCATCTCCGAGGGCGCAGCCGTCGAGAGCGCCCCGGCAATCTCTCCGGGCGCGATGCCGAAACAGTTGGCGACGGCCGAGGCCGCCAGCGCGTTCATCAGGTTGTGACGCCCCGGCATCGGCAGTTCGGCGTCGGCCTCACCGAGCGGCGTGTGCAGGCGGAAGCGCGTGCGTCCGAGTCCTGCGTTGCTGATGCGAGAGGCCATCACGTCCGCCTTGTGTTCGATACCGAAGGTAATGACCGCGCCGGAAGTGTGCAGCGAGCGCATGGCGGCCACGCGCTCGTCGTCTGCGTTGAGGACGGCCGTGCCGCCCGGCTTCAAGCCTTCGACGAGTTGCGCCTTCGCCGCCGCGATGTTCTCGATAGTGCCGAAGAACTCAAGATGGACGGGCGCAACGAGCAGTTCGACGCCCACATCGGGCGGCGCTATCTCGCAGAGGCGCGCTATCTCGCGCGGCGTTGACATGCCCATTTCCAGCACGGCCATGTCGAAGTCTGCGGGACTCGCCTCGCCCGTCTCCATCTGAAGAATCGAGAGCGGCAGTCCCAACTCGTTGTTGAAGTTCTTCTTGCTGCGCAGAACCCTGCGGCCTCCGGCGACGCCGAGGACGTGCGCCGTCAAGTCCTTCGTCGTCGTCTTCCCGGCGCTGCCCGTGATGCCGACGACCGGCTGCCCCCAACGCGTGACGACGCCATGCGCGAGCGTCTGCAACGCTTCGATAACGTCTTCGACGAGGAGCAGACGGTCGCGGTAGGGCGCAAGCTCCGGGTCTTCGCGGACGCGGGCGGCG
>DASZCR010000235.1:0-21303 GCA_035942915.1 Pyrinomonadaceae bacterium
CCCCACGCCTCGACCAATCCGGCGCGCGCCGGCAGACGCTTCACGTCCAGCCCGATGATGTGTTTGGAATACTCGAAGATGTGAACCTTGTGGCCGTTGAGAAACTTCTCGAAGACGAGCTTGCCCTCCGGGTCGATGTAGGAATCGAACCCGGAGAGTGCGGCGATGTCTTCGATATGTGCGTAGGCGCTGCGGCGACCGTCGATGACGTAGGCCGGGAAGGTGATGCCGTCGTCGGCCGTCGCCACGTCGAGACCGGCCTGTGCGGCGAGGTCTCTGACAATCTCGCCCGCCTTCATGTTCTCGTAGGTCTTCTCGATGTATGTGCGCAGCAGAAGCGACGCGCCGCTGATGCCCGTGACGTGCGTCGTCGTCAGGTTCGGCGCGACGGCCTCGACCGTTCCCGACATGACCTGCGTCAATTCGCCGTCGTCGCCCGCATAGCCGAGTTCAATCTTGGCCTCGTCGCCGCGCGCCGGATGCAGCCCGCCGACGTTGGCGAGGACGAGCGAGAAGGTGTCGGCCGGCGTCTCAAGGTCGAGCGAGACGTTCAGCGACACGAGCGTGCTCGCGCGCGGCTCGTCGGTCGTATCGACGGCTTTGCCGCCGATGGTCAGCTTGTAGGCCGGATGAATGAGCATGGCGCTCGCACTCTCCTTATGAGCCGGCGAGAGGCTCAAGCAGGTTTATCGTCATGTGAAACTTCGGGTCGCCCGCGTGGCTCGCGTAAACGTCTTGCAGAATCTTTCTGATGTGCGGGTCGTCGCCCGCTTTCAACAGCAGGATGGTGCTGGCCTCGAACAGCACGTAATCGTTGTCGTCGCGCAGCGCCGAGAGCGCGAAATCGACGATGAGCGGATGGTTCAGCTCGTTCAGACCATGAAGGCTCGCGCCGCGCGCGTCCTCGTTGGGCGAGCGCAGGTTGGTGATGTAGAGCGTCGTCAGGTCGGCCTCGTTTTCGGGCGTGCGGATGTCGAGCAGTTGCATCAGCAGACGGCCGAGCGGCGGCGGGTTGAAACGCTGCTTGAGTTGCGTGACCAACTCGTTCTTGCTCGCTTCGCTGAACTCCTTGAGCGCATTTTCGTAGAGCGGCGGACGCAACCCGCGCGTGCTCAGCAGCTCTTCGAGCCGCCGTGCTTCCTCGGCCACGTCATTCGGTTCTGCCATCGCAGTCATCTCTCCTTTCGGGCGGCGCTTACGTCCTGATAAAGCGCGAAGGGCGCACCCTGATGCGGTTGAACTGATTGATGCCGTCCTGGTCAGGGTCGTCCCAGAGCCGCTTGCTTTCGAGCACCCCTTCGCCCGTCGAAGTTCCGTTCCTCATCAAGTTCTGGTCGTTGGTCAGACGATTACCGGCGGGCAGCGCTGGCGCGTTGTAGTGGCCTCCGTTGACGAAGGCCGACTTGTCTGTGACGAGGTGGCCTATCTCGTGCGCGGGCGAGTAGGGACCTGTTGCCGTCTGGCTGACGTTGATAAAAGCCGTCGCCAGCAGGTCGCCCGCGTTGTCCGTGTCCGTGTAGGAGACGCCCCGGTCGTTGTTGGCGAAGTTCGGGACGTAGAACAGACAGATGGTGTTGTCGATTTTCGTGACGGCTTGCGCCAGTTGCGTCTGCCGCGCGGCGTTAAAGACCGTCACGCCGACGAGCGCGGCGGGCGGCGTGACGAGCACGGCACTGTCACCTTGGAACGAGACGATGTCGGCCGGGAGCGTGCCCGGCGCGACGACCGTGTTGACGCTGATGCCGATGCGCTCATAGGTCTCGCGGATGATGCGCAGGTCGCGCGTCCAGAGCGCAGCAGCAGCGGCCGTAGAGAAGACGGGCGCGCCGGTCAAGCCCCGGAGGACGAAGATTTGGAGCGGCAGGTTGCGCCGGGAGTCGGGCGTGCGCTGGAAGACTGGGAGGCGCACGGTCAACACCTGACCGGGCGCGGGTCTGTACTCGACGAGCATGTCGCCGAACATGCTGCCGCGCCTGACGCGATGATTGCTCTCGCCGCGTGCGCGGAGATTGTCGGCCGCGCTGGCGACGGCGGGCGTCTGCGGGATGGCCGCAGGTAGACCGTGATGCGTCCGCTGGTCGCGGTCGTTGTCGTCGCTGACGAGGAGCAGACCGCGCGAGATGAAGACGCCGGAGTTGGCAGGGGTTTCGGCGAGGCTGATGAAGTTGTTGGCCGGGTTGTCGAGGTCTGCGTTGGCGCGGTCGAGCGTGCGCCAGTTGACGTTGACGTGACCGTTGTTGCGCGAGGCGGCGTCGCGCATGCGGAAGTGGAACTTGCGGCTGTCAGCCCCGGCGAAGTTGTTGGCTTCCACGTCCGTGTTGAAGAGCGTGTTCGGGCCGCCCGCGACGAAGTTGAAAGCCTTGTCCCAGAGTCCCATGCGGACGAAGGTCGCGGCGGCGATGGCGTTGTTCGGCTGGTCTGTGACTTCGAGTTGGACGGCCGTTACGTTGACGCGGTCGAATTCGCCGGGCAGGTCTTTGAGAGTGAGTGTAAAGCCTGCGTCGCGCGCGGCCGTGCTCGGCGCTTTGCCTTCGATGAAGAATTTTCTCTCGGCCAACGACAGGAGGAAACTCGGAATCTCTCGCGTCCCGGTGAGGGCTATCTGGTTGTTGAGCGGAGTCTCGTCGCTGAACAACTCGGTCTTGGTCGCGTCGAGCGGAGTGATGACGAGCGTGCCGACGTTGATGATGGGGTTCGGTTTGCGCAGGATGAGCATCGCGCGTTCATGCTTGAAGTCGGGCAGTTTCACCTGCACGAAGCGACCCGGAGTAATCTTGTCTGTGGCCGAGAGCGGCGCGGGGTCAGGCAAGGGCACGGTGCGCGTGACGGCGACATCCAGCGTCAGTTCGACCGATGTCATCTTGGCCGTGGCGGGCGTCCCGGCCGGTGGGTTTGTGCCGGGGTCGAGCGTCAGCGTGAGGACGACGGCATTTTCGCTCGGACTCGGCGTCGCCCCTTCGGCGAAGAGCTCGACCGTGTCGAAGAGTTGCTGGCCGGTGAAGACGTTGTCAGTTCCGTCGAACAGGATTTCCTTGCCGCCTGTGAGGGCGTCGAAGAAGCGCACGTCGTTGCGCGAACGTTCAAACTTGCCTTTGCGCGGGAAGGGAGCGGAGATGAAGAGCGAGACGGCCTGTCGCGGCGGCGTCGTGTGCGCTTTCTTGACGATGACGAAGGGCGGCGCCTGAACGACTGCGCCGACGCCGACCGTGACGGCAACGCGGTCGCCGTCGTTCTCAACCACCGTGCCTTCCTTGACGCCGAGTTGGAAGCCCCTGTCGCGCAGCGTCACGCTGGCCTCCCGGCCTTCAATGCCGAACTCGCGGCCGAGCAGGCTGACGGTGCTGCCGGCGAAGTCGAACGGGTTCGAGAGCGGCGACTCGCCCGGCGTCTGGGTCGTATTGTCGAAGAGATTCAGTTTCTTATCGTCCGCGCCCGTGATGTTCGTGCCCGCGACCTTCACCTGACGCAGCGTCAACTGTCCGCTGAAATCGTCGGGCAGCATGTGGACGCTCAGTTTGACGCGCTCCTGCGTGAAGCCTGTCTGGACGTTGACGACGCGCCCGCCGAACCACTTATCTGTGGCCGTTCCGGCGGCGGGCGGCGGGTCGGGCGGTTGCGGCAGGGCGGCCGACGTGGGCGGGCTATCATGTATGTCGAGCGTCAGCGAGAGCGCCGTCATCTTCAAGGTTGCGGGTGGGCCGACGGGCGTCGAGCCGGGCGTCAGCGTCAGCGTCAACTCGAAGCCTTTGTCGATATTGCTCGGCTTGACCGCTTCGGCGAAGAGCTGGATGCCGTCGCGCGCGGAGAGCAGGCCGCCGGAGAAGACGTTCTTCTTGCCGTCGAAGAGGATTTCAGTCCCGCCAGAGGCGGCCGTGAAGAGACGTATCTCGTCGCCGGAGCGCGTCAGCGTGCCGGTGCGGCGGAAGCGCGAACTGACCTTGAGCGTGACGGGCACGCGCGCCGGTTTCGTGTAAGACTTCTTGACGACGACGGTCGTCAGCTTCGCGTCGATGATGGGATTGACGACCACCGGCGGCGGCGGGGCGGGATGGATAGTCGCGCCTCCCTTCGGCGGACTGCCACCGCCAGCGCCCGGCTCGCCCGCATCGAGGAGGCTGCTTTGCATCGGGGGAGCGCCGCCTCCCGGCGACGTTTTCAAATGCATGCAGATGACGTTGCCGATGGCCGTCTCCGGCGGTTCGCTGCTCTCTCGCGCCACCGACGGATTGGAGAGTTCGGGAAGTTCGAGGATGTAGACGCCGACGGGCGTCTGGCGCGGGTAACGGAAGTTGCCTACGGCGTCCGTGCGGTTGGGTATCGGGCGACCGCGCTGCGGCCCCTGCGGGCGCTCGCCGAGGTCTGGTTGCCCCTGCGCGTCCGTGTGCAGAAACTCGCCGTCGGGCGCGATGAGGATGTACTTCTCGTTGGAAGCGGGCGTGCCATCGTCGAAGACGACTTGTCCATCGACGACGACCTTGCCCGGCTCGGCCGGTTGCACGAGCCACTTCGGCGGCGCGGCCTTCTGGCGCGTGAGGAAGCAGCAGGGCTGAGGCGTCGGCTTGCCCGGAGGCAGCAGACACCAATCCGTGCCGACCACACCGGGTTCGGGCAGGTCGAACGTGACGGGGCGCGCCACGTCGCAGGGCAACTTCTCTGCGCGGACAAAGAGCATCTCCGTGCGTCGATTCGGACGCCACGCGTCCTCCGTGTTGCGCACAGGGTCTTTCTCGCCGCAGCCGAGCCACTTGAGAACGCCGCCGTCGCAGCCTTCGCGTGCGTTCTTGAAGAACTGGCTATCGGGCACGCTGAGGGCATCCTGCGCGAGATAGCTTTCGACCAGCACAGGCCACGTCGCTTCGTCGAGCAGGCCGGTCACGGGCAGGTTGTTGTCTGTCTGGAAAGCGCGGATGGCGGCGTCGGTCTTCGGCCCGTGAAGCTCGTCGATGTTGCCCGTGTAGTAGCCGAGGTCTTGCAGCATGTACTGGTATTCGCGCGTTGACCAGTTGTCGCTGACGGGCGCGAGCGCGCCGACAGGCTTCTTCCGCAGGTTGTTCCAATCCTTGACGGCCGCTTCGCGGTGCGCGTCGGAAGTGCCGAAGGTAAGGAAGGCGTAGACGGAGCGTCCGCGACGCTCGGAGAGTTTCTGGTTGTAGTCGTCGTTGCCGACGAGGTCTGTGTGGCCGACGATGAGCAGTTTTTCGTCCGGGTGGTCTTGGCCGTAGTCGTAAACTTGCCGCAAGACCTGTCGCAGACAGGGTTCGACGAAGGCACTGTCGAAACGGAAATGGACGATGAAGGCTTTGGCAATGAGGACGCCGGGGCGGAGGATAATCTGCACCTGCGTCGTCTCTCCGGCGCGCACGGTGGCGTCGGCCTCACCCGCCATCGGCTGCGGCTCTTCGACGACGGCGTTGACGGTGTAATCGCCCGGCGGCATGTCGTCTTTCACCCACACGCCGCCTTCATGCTCGGTCAACTGAATCGTCACAGGCAGGCCGTTCTGCGTGCCGCTCGCCGTGACGGTGACGGTGTTGAAGTCGAAATCCTCCTCGCCTTCGACAATCACCTCGACGATGAGCGTGCCAATCTCGACCGACGGCGGAGGTTCGGGCGGAATCGTCGGCGAGGGCGGCGGGTCTTGCGTGACGGTAGCGGGCGGCTCAATCAACTCGCGCAGGGTCAGTGCGTACTCGAAGCGTTCGGGCTTCCCGGCCAACTCGCGCACGCCCATCTCCTCGATGAGCACCTGTTCGACTTTGGTGGCGGTGGCGATGTCTGCGACGAAGGAGACGGGCTGTGCGCCGCGAAACTTTTCGCGCAGGGTCTTCAAGTCTTCGGCCGCCTCTGTGCCAGTCATGACACCGTTGAGCGTGACGTGAGTCGCACGACGCCCAAGCCCCTGAAGGAAGTCGCCTTCGAGAGCCGGGACACCATGCTGCGCCTGCACCTGTTCGCCGACGGTGTCAATCTTCTGCACTAATTTAAGCTCGATGTCATCGAGCATCGGCTTGACCGGAGACATACACTCTCACCCTTGCGAGCCTGACCCGTTGTTTAGGACTTGAGCGAGTTGAGATGACCGACAATCTGGTTAATCAGGTCGATGATGTCGGCCTTGACGGTGTCGAGCGTCGGCAAGCCGGTGACGACGTTGACGACTGCGAGCACGTCGTCAATCGTGTCGGCCTCGCCCGGCAGGAGGTTCTTCGAGGTTTCGAGCAGTGTCTTGACGCTGGCCGTAAACTGCGAAACTTTGTCGAGTCCCGGAATCGCGCCGACGTTCAAGTTGTTAATCTCGTTCTTGAGGTCGCCCATCAGGCTTATCAGCTTGTCTATCAACTCGTTGATTTGCGGAATCATCGAACTGAGAGCCTGAATGGCCGGTTTGATGACGGGAACGTTCGTGTCAAGAAAGTCTTTAAACTCCTGTAAGGCGTCCTTCAACTCCTGATAAAGATTCTGGGCTGGCATCTGATTTCTCCTCTTCGTCGTCGAGGTGTGTGGTTAAACGCGTGCGCGCTCGATGTCTTCGCGGAACTTTCGGAGGCGGGCGAGGAGGTCGCCGAAGGTGTTAACGAAGGGTTCGAGGCCGGTGGGAAGCGCGAGCCCAAGGTCGAGACCATCGACGATGTCTTCGACGAGACCCTTCGCGTCGTCGAGGATGGAGTTATCGACGAGTGAAGTGTCTTCCGGTTCGGCAGGCTCGATGTACTCGCGCAGGCTGATGACGTAGGCGAAGCGTTCGGGTTTGCCCGCGAGGTCTTGCACGCGCAGGTCTTCGATGACAACTTTTTCCAGTTCCGCATCGGCGACGATGTCGGCCGTGAAGGGCAGCGGTTGACCGGCGCGGAATTTGGCCTCCAAGTCATCGACGAACTTCTGCGCCTCGCTCCCGGCGGCGACGCCCCAGAGGGTCAGGCGCGAAGGGCGACGGCCGAGATTTTGCACGAGGCTGCCGTCCATACCGGGCGGTTTGTGTTCGGCGAGAACGCGCCGCTCGATGACGGTCAACTCCTGCACGAGCGGCAACTCCAAATCATCAAGCATTGGTCGCATGGTGCTACACGTCTATGCCGTGACGGCGTGCCTGTTCGTCGAGAATGAGTTTGATTTTCGCCGCCAGCGCATCGAGGTCTTCCTCCGTCTCCTCCGCCTCTAAGCGCGTGCCCTCGCGCGCCGTCGCCAGTGCGATGGGCAGGATGGGCAGGCCGACGAACGACGGCGGAAGAAGCGACGGGAGAGACTCGGCCGGGACGGGCGCGGCCGCCTCACCCGGCAACGCGGAAACGGTCTGTAGGTTGCGCGGCGGCGGCGTCTGCTCAACCTCAATCCCACGAAAATGCACGGGCATGTCGGGCGCATCGTTGTAATGCGTCCTGTGCGGACTCGTCGAGATGTCTCGATGCGCGTCCTTCGCCGGGTCGTGTGAAGCGTCGGGCAGCGAACTCTGAGCCGCGCTGCGTTCACGTTGAGGGGTTGGCGGGCGACGCCCGGCGGAGACGCGTGTGCGCGCGTCTGCGAAGCGCGCCAGCAGTTCGCGCGGCGCGGTCTCGCCGAAGAGCGGCAACGACCATTGATGCGCGCTGAGCGTCTCTCCCGTCTGCGCGTGCGCGTCCGGCGAGACGCCTGCTGCGCGCCGCAGCGACAGAGCCACGCGCGCGGAGAGCAGACTGCGCCATTCGTCCGCGCGCGCAGGGCTGCTGAGGTCGCGAAGCCGTGCGCGACTGAGGTTAGGGAGGTGTGCGTGACCCGTGTGCCGCGCACTCTGCGCGTCGAGTAAAGCTGCGACGCGATGGGTCTGTCGCGTCGGGAAGCGCGTGGCGTCGGGGGGTGTCTGCGGATGAGTTGGAGGCTGCCTGTCGGTCGAGCGTCGAGCCGCGCGCGCGCGCTTCTGCTGACCGGCGTCGGGAGATGAGCCGTGGCGACCGGCCAGACGATGCAAAAGCTCCTCACCAACCTCGCGCGGCAACTCGCCCAATTCATGCAGGGCTTCGCGGCTTTCGTTAAGCGGGACGGATTCGGACGGGTTGAAGCCGTCGCGCCCAAGTAGTTTGCTCAAGCCCGGCTGCGCGACGGCCTGCGCGAGTGGCGCGTCGTTCAGTTCGGAAGCGGGCACGGCGGGAAGGCTGTGATGGCGGCCGTGCGGATGCCTCGCGTCTGTTTGAGGAAACGCGCGTGAGCGTGGCGGCGGAAAGTCTTGCGCGCCGGAGATGTGGTGCGCAGGACGATTGATGTTATCGGGCGTGCGCCGCGTGCGCGCTTCTGTGCCTGCGTCGGTGAAACTTCTGGCTGCCGCAGGTCTGCTGCTGCTGCGTAGGTCTTCGGACGCGTCTTGCGCGGGCGCTCGCGCGGTGAGTTCGGCCAGACGTTCTCCCCAGAGAGGGGTGTCGCTGAGACCGGGCGGGCGTGCGTACATCTCCGCGCCCCAACGCGCGACGCGCTCGAATGCGTCGCGCCGCGCCGCGACACGCGCACACACGCGCCGCCAGCGGACGGGCGCGCGACCGCCGCAGAGCGCGGCGGACGCGGCGGCGGCCGTGCTGAACGTGTGAAGCGTGCGGTTCAAGCCGTCTCGCCTCCGTGCGCCATCTCAAGGTAGAGAAGTATCTGGCCGATGGTCATGCCGCTCACCTGTTCCGGCGTCCAACCGAACTCGCGCGCGAGGACAAAACAGGCGCGTGCGAGTGGAGCCTGTACGGCCTCCTCCAACTCGCCGCGCGCCGTGCTGATGCCGCTGATGGAGTTGATGCGTTCGAGGAGGAAGCGCGCAAGCCCGGCCGGCAGTTGAGAGACCTGCTCAAGCTTGAGCGCAGGCTCGACCAGCGCATGTTGAATCATCAACGCCGCCGACAGACTTTCGTCTTCGTGCGCGGCTTTGCCGATGCGCTGCAAGTCGCGCACGGTAAGCGGGCGCAGCAGGACGCGCGCGTCCAGCAGAGAGCCGCCCGTCGAGGCCGCGTGTCGGCCGCCGTCGGCGCTCAACAGTTCGGACGAGACTTCGACCTCATGTGTCAGCGCGCCTCCGGCCAGTAGCTCTTCGGCAGTCAGTGGCATCGGTCTTCACCCTTATCCTTCAACGTCCTCGACCGTGATGAACATGCCTTTGAAGGTGGCAGACTCCATCACGAAGTCGTCTTCGGGCAGGCTGTAAGCCCAGTTCTCGAACTTGACGCCGTGAATGGTGAGCGTGCTGCTCGTCTCCGGTTTGGCCGGGTCGACGAGATTGAGCATCAGGTTGAAGGAGGGTTGCGCGTAGGGTTCGGCTTCGCGTGCGACGAGCGCGCCCTTGCCGAGCAGCAGGCGCAGCAGCGCGCCGTTGATGTAGGCGCGCCCGACGCGGCCGCTGATGTTGATGTTGCCGGGGCGCAGCGCCGCCGGATGACGCTTACCGATTTCGTGGAACTGCTCAAGCTCCGTGTGGATGAAGACCTCCACGCTCGACGCGCGGCCGACGGGGCTTAGTTGATAGAATTCGATAATCTCGTTGGCCGCCTGTCCCTCAACCGAGTCTTCGACGGCGAGCGTGAGGGTCGCGTCCGACCCGCGAAAAACGTTTGTGTTCGGCATCTCTGTTGTCTCCTTAGCCGAGGAACATGACGACCTTGATGTAGTCGAGGCTGAAGGTCGGGCGCACGGTCATCGTGACTTTAGCGATGCCCGCAATCTCTTCATCGCGCGTCGCCGTCACGTCCAACTCGTAGCTGACCAGCATCTCGTCGTCCACCATGCTGGCGAGAAAGCCGTTGATGGAGCCTTTCATGGCGAGGCGCACGCGGCTGTTGTTGAGCAGGCCGATGTAGGACGAAGCGGCCGAGCGCACGCCAGCCTTCGCGTAATCGACGATGCGGCGCGTTGTGATTTGACGGAAAGCGCCCGTGTCCGTCGTCACGCCTTTGACGACGCGGAAGCCGCGCCGCTCTTCGAGCGCGAGGACTTGCGCCTTCACGAGTTGTTCGAGTTGGCCTGCATTGAACTTGACCTCAAGGCCGCCGACGGTCACCGCCTTGTTCGTCAGACTGATGTGCGGGCTGCGCGCACTGAGCATCCCGGCGACGGCAGCGGCGGCGTACGAGCCGGGCAGAGTCACCTCTTTGGGAGGCGTCGCGGCGGCGTCCGTCACCCTCACGCCGGGAGCGACGAGGATGACGCGGTCGCCCGTCGTCGGCATATTGGAGATGTCTGTGAGGAAGGCGGAGACGGTTTCGTTCGGATGACCGGCGTCTCTGAAGCCGCGCGTGCCGATGACGGCGATGCGGTCGCGCTTGGTGTTATCGTCGGAGGCGTCTGTGACGTGCGCGAGCAGTTCGTTGCCGATGGTGTTGTCGTCCTGTCCTGCGGCGACGACGATTTGCACGTCCTCGTTGAGCAGCGCCTCAAGGCCAGCGGCGTAATCCGTGTCGGCGGCTGCCGCGCCGTTACTACCACCCTTGAAGCTGACGTTAGTGATGGGGGCAGGCTTGTTGCCGGCGTTCGCCAGCGGCGGGGTCGTGATGGCATTGACGAGTGTGGATGAGGCGTTGATTTCGCTCGCCAACTCGTTGCCGTTCGCCACGTCGTAGACCTCTTCGACGGCTCCGCGCTTGATGGTCACACGCGACTCGGTACTCGGCGCGGGCAAGTCCGCGATGGTGATGGTGATGTCGTTGCCGAACGTGCCGGTCTCTTTGGCTTCGAGTTTGAAGATGGTGACGTTCGTGCCGCCGAGGTCGGCCGCCGTGGGCGCGGCTTTGGCCGCCGCGTTCGGCCCCGTCGTGCTTGCGACGCGGACGGCGTAGACGGTCGAAGCGCCGTTGCTGTAGGCCAGTTCGAGGGCGCGGACGAGGGTGAGCGGGTTGGGGTTGCTGAAGGCATCGTAAGGGCCGTAGATGGCCCGCGCGTCGGCGTAGCTGCTCAAGACCTGAACTTCGCCGATGGGGCCTTGGCTCGCCGTGCCGACGATGCCGATGTTGCCCGCAGAGATCGGGCCGGTCGTGATGAGAGCTTCCGGCCGCACCTCGATGTAGACTCCCGGCAGGATTAAGTCCGCCATGCTGATTCTCCTTTTCTGAAGTTACGCGGGCGCGACGCGCGCCGGACGCTTCCATCTGCGTCGCGCGCTTCCCCGCTCGACTCGCGGAGGCTCGCGGCCTCGGCCGCCACTCAGAGCACCCGCAAGTAAACTACGGCATCGCTATCAAACTCCGTGTTCGAGTAGCTGATTAGTAAGAAGTCGTCCCGTTTGAGAGTGAAAGGGAGGACTACGGGAAAGCCGACCTGCTCGATTGCGAGGCGGCCGACGAGGTACGTGTTTTCGCCGAGTGTGACGGTCTCAGTCTCGGCCTCGAAGGCTTCGACGAAGGCACGCACGTGCGGGAAGACCTGCTCCTGCACATCGCCGCCGACCGAAGCCCTCACGGTGACAAAGCCTGTGCCGTCCCATCCGTCGGGCAGAAAGGCGACGATGGTCAGAGCGTTGACGCGGCGCGCGCGCGTGTAGCTGCCGCGCACGACAATCGTCGGCGCGGCCACTGCGTCCCAACGAATCATGTCGTCGGTGATAACGGTTGACTCTGTCAACTCGCCTTCGAAGTCAACCGGGATACGCGCAATTAAACCTTCAGCGCCGTCGTTGTCTTCGTACTGAAACTCGTAGAGCAGGCGGTAGTCGGCAGACTTGCGCCAGAAGTCGTTGACCGAAGCGACGCTCTCGGCGACGGAAGTGGCGGCCGCTTCGAGGCGCAGGAAGCCATTCGCCCTTAACTCGTTGGCGGCGTTTCGCAGACGCCCCTGCAAGCCCGCGACAGATGCCTCGACCTCTTCCTGTGTCTCCGCCCAATACTGAAAACGGACGACGGCGTCGAGTTGCAATCCCTTCAACGCGCGGACTTTGAAAGAGCCGACCATCCCTGTTCCGCGCCTGTTGCCGATGCCGACGGAGTGCTCCGTGACGGAGACGAGCGCGAGCGTCGGCGCGGGAGGAGGTTCGGGCGGCGGGGGCGGCGGAGGCGGCCCCGGCATCACGATAGGCGACAGAAAGTCGCCCAGTTTGCCGAGCATCTCGTCGAGCACTGCGTCGTTGGTTGAAATCACACCGGACATTGAAGGCACAGATGGTGTATGACCGCGAAGCTGTGCGGGCGTCGCCGCTGCCGCTGCTGCGGGTAGCAACTCAGGCGACGGCCGTGCGCCGACGGCCGAGGTCAGCAGGCGCTGTTCATGGGGCGGCACGCGGCCGCCGCGCCGCGCGCGGAAAATCGTTCTCGCGCGTAAGGGAAAAAGCTTCACACAGGCTCTCCTGCGAAATCTCGGCTGGCAAGCTCAAGCGGCGGCGGCAACATCAGGTGTGTGGCTCGTCCGTCTCTCGTCGAGACTTCTCCTTGAGCAGTCGGCTAATCTCTCCGGCGAGGCTTCGGTTCAGACGGTAATGCGTTCTGCCGTCTGCGCCCCGCTCTTCGATGACGAGGCCATCGGCCACCAAATCGGTGAGTGCCGCGTCGACCTCCGCCGCCCAATGTTTGATTTCCTGTTCCAAGAGCCACCAATGGACGATGCCTTCCAGCGTGTCCTGCGCGTCAGGATGTGAGGCCAGATAAGCCAAGATTTCGTATGCGAGCGGGGAACGCTCCTGGCGTAGTTTATGATTCACGCACTGGCTCCTACCTCTCGGAGAGAGAGACTAGGCAAGCGGCGTGCACATCACTTATTGGCGGGATTCTGAATCAGGCGGAAGGGGCGTTGAGACTCTTTGCGCGCGGCGCTTTGACGTAGGAGGGACGAAAATCCGCGTCGGCGTGGGAAAAACCGGGTGGGGCAAAAATGCCCCGGTGTGTGACAGGATTTGCCTCACTCGGAAGAGTGGCTGAGACGGAAACGCTTGACGTTGATGCCGTGCTTGCGGATGAGCTGCCAGAGCGTTCGACGGTTCTTGTTGGCGGCCTGCGCGGCTTTAGTGATGTTGCCTTGATATGTGCGCAGCAACTCGTCCAGATAGGTGCGCTCGAACTGCGCGACCATCTCAGCTTTCGCCTGCTGAAAGGTCGTGCGGCACGAGGGCTTTGGGTCGCACGGCAGGTCGGAATCTTGCAGCGTGATAGACGCGCCTTCGGCCAGCGCCACTTCACGTTCGACCGTGTTCTCCAACTCGCGCACGTTGCCCGGCCAGTCGTGCAGCGCCAGCGCACGCAGCGCGGCGGGCGAAAATTGGAGTCCGGGCTTGTCGAATTTCGCGGAGTACTTGTTCAAAAAGTGGAGCGCGAGAATGGGGATGTCATCGCGTCGTTCGCGTAGCGGCGGCAGACGCAAAGGGATGACGTTGAGCCGATAGAAGAGGTCTCGACGCAGCTTCCCTGTCTTGACGGCTTCGCTGAGGTCTGCGTTGGTCGCGGCGATGACGCGCACGTCTGCCCTGCTGACCTTCGCCGAGCCGAGCGTGCGATATTCCTTCTCTTGCAGGAAGCGCAGCAGTTTTACCTGCGCGTTCGGCGGGAGACAATCAATCTCGTCGAGAAAGAGCGTGCCCGTGTCGGCCATCTCGATGAGGCCGACCTGCGACGTGAACGCTCCGGTGAAGGCGCCGCGCTTGTGTCCGAACAACTCATTCTCGACCAATTCGAGCGCGATAGCTCCGCAGTTGACCGGCACGAAAGGTTTGTGAGCGCGCGGGCTTAGATAGTGAATGGCACGCGCGCAGACCTCCTTGCCCGTGCCCGTCTCGCCGGTGATAAGCACACCCGCATCACACTTCGCAATCAGAGGGATTCTCTTGACCTCTGCGAGAAAGGCCGTGCTCTCGCCGACCAACTGCCGCATCCCCAGTTTCTCTTTCAGCGATTCGGTCAGAGAAGTGCTCTGCCGCGTCTGCTGAAGCAGACGCCAGATACGCGCGCACACTTCGCCTGCGCTAAAAGGCGGTGTGAGAAAATCCGTCATGCCCGACTTGAACAGGCTCATCAGAGATGCCTGCTCGGCCGCTTCTGTGACGACCGCGAGCGGCGCGCCCGGCCACTCGCGGCGGCACGCCTCAAGCAGGGGCGCGGCGCAGGCCAGACGACTCTGCGACAAAACCAGCAGGACGACAGAAGGATGCGCTGCGACCAGACCATCTCCGAGGTCAAACTCACCTGCGCAGTGCTCTTCAAAGCGCGCCCTTTCGTGTTGAATCTTGACATCCTCGCGCGCGAAAGGTTGCAGGGCGGCGCAGAGACCTTCTGCGAGGTCTTTCCCTTCGTCGTAGTCGAGCAGCAAGATTTTCTCAGGACTCATAACGGTCGCACTTTCCTGCAACGACCAATCGCCGCCACGCGGGCGCTGCTCCCGAACGACGGGAGCGCATGCTCTGTGGGACGCTGCCCGCAGACGTGTGTCGGAAGACTGTTACGTGAGGACAGTCTGGTCGCACCTGTCTTATGGAAAGGTCTTCATAGTTCAGTTCGACTTACGTCGTGGCGAAAAGCTGCTTTCAGGCGAGGTCAGTGCACCTTTTGACCTTCGGGACTGCGCGACAGCTTGTTAAAGGCTGTCGGCTCACAAGCGGATGCTTGAGCTAAGTCAGGGCTAAGTCAGCGGGCTCGGGGGGGTTGAGGTCAAGCAGAATCATCGATTCTGCCTCTAAACCGAGCAATCTACCTGGGAATCGAGGGGCGCTACACTAACACTAATCTCGTTTTGAGGCAATTATTTATTTTCACTGTGAAGCGCGCTCCGCGCACCTCAGGCTATTGATTCTTCAGGACGGCGAGAGTAGTATGCGCGCGTTGCTCAACAACAGCAGCGCGAGGCAGCGACCGACTCAACAGCCCTCACCCGGCGACTCACTTGAGACCTCAAAGGCTGCCGCTTGAAACACCTCAGATAATCGACAACCATCGTTCACCCGATGAGTCCGATAACCCCTGAAGAATCTTAGTCACGGACTCCCGTCGATTCAGTCAAGGCCATCAAACCGGCGGCCTTATCGGACGCTGAGAGGTTGGTATCTTCAGCCTGCTCTTTCAAACACCGTTTCAATTTGGTATTAACTTGCGGGTCGCCGCCCAACAACTCATTCCAGCCAAAAAGGAGATTCGACATGTCAGTTTGGGGTGCTCTGGCCGAGCGTTACGAAACCCGGCCGGGTGAAGAACCGCCGCCGCGCAAGCTGCTTGCGCTCGACGGCGGCGGGATTCGCGGAATCCTGACTCTGGAAATCCTGCACAGGATAGAGCAACTCGTGGCTGAGGCCACAGGCAAGACGCGCCTCTGCGATTTCTTCGACTTTATCGGCGGGACGAGCACGGGCGCGATTATCGCCGCAGGGCTTGCGCGCGGGATGTCTGTCAGCGATTTGCTCAGCTTCTACCAGCAGACAGGCCCGGCGATGTTCGACAAAGCTTTTATCCTCAACCGCCTCAAATATCTCTACAACTCGCAGCCTCTCGCCGATGAGTTGAAGAAGACTTTCGGAGAACGGACGACGCTTCATCCGGACAGTCTCAAGTGCCTGCTGCTCGTCGTCGCACGCAACGTGACGACCGACTCGCCCTGGCCTATCAGCAGCAATCCGCTGGCGAAATACAACGACACCGCGCGTGCGGACTGTAACCTCAACATTCCGCTCTGGCAGATTGTGCGCGCCTCGACGGCCGCCCCCGTCTTCTTCGCCCCCGAAGTGCTTCAGTGGGACGCAAACGACCCTTCCAAGACTTTCAAATTCGTCGATGGCGGATTGACGCCTTACAACAACCCAGCCTTCCTGCTCTCACGCATGGCGACGCAAGCGCCTTACAGACTGAACTGGAAGACGGGCGAGAGAAACCTCCTGCTCATCTCGGTCGGGACAGGCGCAGCACCCTATCTCGACTCGAACGTTCACACGCAGGACAACATCGCGCAGAATCTCGCTAACATTCCCTCTGCCCTGATGTACGGCGCGCAGGTTGACCAGGACATCAACTGCCGCACGGTCGGGCGCTGCGTCTACGGCGAACCAATCGACGCCGAGCTGGGAGACTTGATTCCGCGCGATGAGAGAGGCGACGTGATACCGCTTTCGCAAGACCGCGGACGCGCGTTTCTCTACGCGCGTTACAACGCAGACCTGAGCAGCCGTTGGCTTAACAAGATGGGACTCGGAGACATCGACCCCAGTAAAGTCAGCAAGCTCGATTCGGTCGAGCACATCGCAGACCTGCGCCGCATCGGGCGCAGGGTGGCCGAAGAAGTGAAGCTTGAGCACTTCGGTTCGTTCGTCTGAAAGTGAGGTGAATGATGCCTTCCGCTTTTATCATTCGTCCGTTCGGAACAAAGAAAGGGATTGACTTCGAACGCGTCGAGCGCGAGCTTATCGACCCGGCGCTCAGCGGCTTCCAATTCGCCGGACGGACGACGGGCGACACGCTCAGGCAAGGAAACATACGGACAGAGATGTTTCAGCGTCTCCTGACGGCCGACCTCGTCGTCGTTGACATCTCTATCGGCAACGCCAACGTCTTCTACGAACTCGGCATCCGCCACGCCCTGCGCAACAAGCGGACGTTCCTCATTCGTGGGTCAAGCGCCGAGCTTCCGGCCGACGAGGTGCCCTTCGACCTCAAGACAGACCGTTATCTTTCATACGACGCGTCGAACCCTCAGAGCGCACTCGCGCGCCTCACCGAAGGCTTGCGTCAGACCTTGCTCTCGGAAGACAAGGACAGCCCCGTCTTTCAACTGCTGCCGGAGTTGATTGAACAGGACAAGTCGCACTTTCTGGTTGTGCCGGAAGATTTTCAGGAGGAGGTCGAGCGCGCGGCCGCGCAGGAGAAACCTCGTTATCAATGGGGCGATTTGAAGCTGTTGCAGACGGAGTTGCAGGGGTTTCAGTGGGAGATTGAAGGGCTCCGAGTGGTCGGCCGCGCGCAGTTGCGCAAGAAGGCTTACGAGTACGCGCGTGATACTTGGGAGGCCATCCGCCACAACGACCCGGACGACAAGGAAGCCAACACCTGGCTCGGCACAATCTACGAGGAGCTTGGCGACCTGACCGAGTCGAGCATGGCCGTCCAACGCGTCCTCGCGCACGAGGACACGACGCAGGAGGAACGCGCCGAGGCGTATGCTCTCATCGGTCGCAACCTGAAGGAGAGATGGAAAGATGCTTGGATGAATCTGCGCGTCGAGCAGCGACAGACGGCGGCGCTCCGTTCACCCTTCCTCAGGCAATCATACGAAGCCTACAAGCAGGGTTTTATCGAAGACCTCAACCACTATTACTCCGGCATCAACGCGCTCGGACTCCTCACGACTATCAAGGAGTTGGCCGCCGCCCTGCCCGACGTATGGAGCGAGGGTTTTGAAGATGAGAGCGACGCAGAGCGTGAACTCAAGAAAGTGTGTGACGAGTGGTCGAGACTCTCCAACAGCGTCACGATGTCTCTGGAAGCGGCGAAGATGCGCGTCGCGCGAGCAGGCAAGTCGGACATGTGGTTTAGCATCACGCTCGCAGACCTCGCTTGCCTGACCTCCAAGCGTCCCGCTTACGTCGCTGATAAGTATCGCAGGGCGCTCGCCGGAGCACAGGATTTCGAGATTGATGCCGTGCGGACGCAGCTCTATATCTACGAACAACTCGCCGTCCTCAGCGACAACGTCACGGCGTCTCTCCAGACACTTCCCTCCCCTGATGTTTCCGAAGCGAAACCGCCGCACGTGCTGCTCTTCGCCGGGCACATGATTGATTCGCCAGCGCGCGAGAAGCCGCGCTTCCCGGCCGACAAAGAAGCGACGGCGCGATACGCGATTAGAGAGATAGTCGAGCAAGAGTTGGAGCGCACCGACGGCGGAGTGATAGGTCTTGCGGGCGGCGCATCGGGCGGCGACATTATCTTCCACGAGGTCTGTGCCGAATTCAAAATCCCCACTTTCCTCTACCTCGCACTGCCGAGAGAGGAATACGTCAAAGAGTCCGTAGGAAACGCCGGGTCGCAATGGGTCGAGCGCTTCGACGCGTTATACGAACGGTTGCCACGCCGCCAGCTCGCCAAGTCGAAAGAGCTTCCCCGTTGGCTGCAAAACAAGCCCAATTACAACCTCTGGCAACGCAACAACCTCTGGATGCTCTACAACGCGCTGGCACGCGGCAGCCGCTACGTGACGCTCATCGCGCTGTGGGACGGTCGCGCTGGCGACGGTCTCGGCGGGACGGAGGATATGGTCAACAGGGCTAACGAGCGCGGCGCGAAGACGGTTATTCTCAAGACGAAGGAGCTCTTCGGTCTCTAAAACACGCGGGAGCGACTTCCCTGCTCTCTTCCTGCAACTACGGGCGAGCGCACGAACGCTGTTCCGCACCAAACGTCTCCATGTCGGCCAATCATGCTCTGGTTATTTTCTCGTGGCGGCACTTGGAGACGCCGCCCTCGAACCCCTTCGGATACCACCAATTTGTACCGCCGCAATCCGGACAGGTTTTAATCTGGTCGGGCGTCAGCCCTGACTCTTGGGTCTCGGCCTGCGTCGCGGGCGTGGACATCTCGCCCTTGCCCTTCTCGCGTTTGAAGAGGCGTCGGCGGAGATGTTCGGCGAGGAAGGCGGGCGCTGAGGAGACGCTCGTGCGCGCGGCGGCGATGCGGAATTCCAACGCCAAGACCTCCGCAACCTCTGCCCAACGTGCTCTTTCGGCCGGCGAACTGTCCTTGCCCGTCACTTCCCTCGTCGCCTCTTTGAGCCGCGCAATCAGGTCGGCGTAAGCCTCATCATCATCATTCTCAGTATTTGTCTTAAAAGAAGTCTTGGGATTCCCGGAACTTGTTGTGTCTAAAGGGTTTAAGGTGGTACTAGTGGTACTAGTTTCTAGTACCACTAGTGGTACTAGTTTCTGGGAGGTGTCAGTACCACTAGTACCACTAGTGGTACTAGTACCACTAGTACCAGTCTCTTCGGGTAAAAATACTGTATAGACGTTGCCGTCGTGTGTGCCCGTCTTGCGCTCCATCTTGACGAGACCGATATCGCAGAGTCGTCGGACATTAGCCCGAAGGGTAATCTCGGAACCGATGTCTGCGCCGTCCATCAGTTCGCGGTTCGTGATTCTCGCAGAGCGTGTGGGGACAATCGCCCCGCGTGTGCGAGAGTAGAGATAATCGTAGAGCTGCTTACCCTTGCCTGTGAAAGCGCCTCCGGGAACGGCGACGCGGCCGACCGAATTGGCGACCTTCATGAAATCGCGGCTCGGTGCGGCGGGTAATTCAGGGGTGGTACTAGTGGTACTAGTGGTACTAGTACCACCCTGAGATGTCGTCTCATTGGACGGTGTGGCGGCGGCAGCTTGCCTGAAAATCTCCATCACGGGATGGTCTGAGGCGAGTTGGCGCGCTTCCGGGGGCGCGAGAGGTTTGGCCGGCTCGCGCAGTTCCAGCTTGGGCTTGCGTTGTCTGGGCTTTGTTTCGGTCATTGTTTATGCGCCACGCGCAGGTGCGGCGCTTTGGCTGCCGCGCCGATGCGTTCGAGAATCTCGTCTGTCAGTTCGGCGTACTGCTGTGCGCCGCGTGTGTTGGGGGCATAGATTTGGATGGGCTGGTGGACAAAGGGCGACTCTTCGAGTTTGGCCTGCGCGTGGATGACCGTGTTGAAGAGCCAATCGCTCGATTTTTCCTTCAGTTCGAGAAGGGAACTGCCGGAGACGTTCATGCGCTTATCGAACATCGTGCAGACCGTCCCCAGCACTTTCAGGTTTTCGTTCAGGCTGCGCGCGCCGTTGATGGCATCGAGCAGGTCGTCGAAGCCGTAAAGCGCGAAAGGGGCAGCTTTGACAGGGATGATGACGTAATCGGCCGCCGTCAGCGTGGCCGTCAGTAAGAGGCCGAGGTTGGGCGGCGTGTCGATGATGGCGAAGCGATAGCGGTCTGCCACCTGTTTGAGGGCACTCCGCAGCTTGGTGATGGCGAGCGGGCTTTCGCGCTCGAACTTCGCCAGATTGATGGTCGAGGCCACCATATCGAGGCGCGGGATGGCCGTCGTCATGCCCTTCTCGACGAGCGAGGCGGCGGGCTCGCTCCCGCCTCCGAGCAGCACGTCTGAAAGGGTCGAAGTGACCTGTTCGGGGCTGAAGAAAATCTGCGTGGCATTGCCCTGCGGGTCTGCGTCGATGAGCAGCGTTTCATACTCGCGTATCGCCAACTCGGTGGCGACAGTGGCGGCCGTAGTGGATTTGCCGACTCCACCCTTCTGATTAGCGACGGCGATAGTAATCATGCGGCCTCCGCCCTCGGAACGACGAGCGACAGCACCTCGCTTTTGCTCACCAGTTTCTTGCGCTCGTCGAGCGGGTCTGGGTAAATCCTGAGCGCCCCGCTTTTGAGCAGCTTTGCCATTTTGATGGGACTGACGCCGAGCAATTTTCGCGCGTCTGTGGCCGTAATCAGGTCTTTCGGTGTCTCCATGCGCGGCAAGATACATTAACCTTCACTTGCTTTCAAGATAATTCCATTTAGATTCGTTTGGTTAACGGGATGTTTCACAGGCGAAGGGGGATTTATATTACGGCCACTCCGATAGGTCAAAACGGGCGCGAAGCGGCGTCTGGTTCCACTACCCGGAGAGAAATGGAATCTAATCGACGTGGTTCGATTTTCCGTGTTAGAGTGGCGAGCCGTGAATCAGGAAGCTTCTCAAGCACTGGCAAGCGCGAACGCAGAGGTCGCCCTGCGCACGGCCATCGAGTTCTGGGCGGACAATTCGACGCGCCCCGAAACCTTTGAACGAAGCGCGAAACTGCGCGATAAAACGCAGGTCGTGAGAGGATTTTTCGCCTTCACACGAAAACACCCGGCCGAAGTGACGCCCGAAGATGTGCAACGCTGGCGCGTGCATCTTGAATCGCGCGGGCAGCAACCGGCGACCGTCTACGCGAGAGTCTCGCGTGTTTCGGCCTTTTTCAAGTGGCTGATGGCAGACCCCGTCCTCGGTCAGCACATCCGCTCAAACCCAGCCGCACAGGCCAGACCCAGCCACCCACGCCCCTATCAGTCCGAGTCGGTCAAGGCGCTGACGGATGAGGAGATGAACTTGCTGCTCGACGTAGTGCGAGCGCGCGCCGCATCCGGTTCGGTCGTCGCCAGACGGGACTACGCGCTGCTGCTGCTTTTTTTCCTGACCGGGCTTAGGCGCAATGAAGTGATTTCGCTGAGAGGCAAAGACCTCGAACGGAAGGAGGGGCGGCTCGTCATCAAGTACCGGCGCAAGGGCGGAAAGTTTGTCGGCAGGGAAGTGAGCGACGATTCTGTCTACGAGGCCTTGACGGAGTATCTGTCTGCGTCGGGGCGCGGCGACGTGCTCGGCACGGAGCGGCCTCTGTGGACGCGGCACGAC
>DASZCR010000236.1:0-21235 GCA_035942915.1 Pyrinomonadaceae bacterium
GTCGTCAACGCGGCCGGTTACGTGAGAGTTGATGATGCGGAGCGCGAGCCTGAGAAGTGCCTGCGCGAGAACGTCGAAGGGCCGGGCGTGCTGGCCGACGCCTGCGCGCGGGCGGGCATCCCGCTCGTCGCCTTCTCTTCAGACCTCGTCTTCGACGGTGCAGGCCGCTCGACGCCTTACGTCGAGAGCGATGCGCCGTCGCCGCTTAACGTCTACGGTCGCAGCAAGGCGGAGATGGAGGCGCGCGTTCTCGCCAGTCATCCGTCGGCGCTCGTCATACGTTGCAGCGCCTTCTTCGGCCCTTGGGACGAATACAACTTCATCACCATCGCCCTGCGCGAACTCTCTGCCGGGCGCGATTTCGTCGCCGCCGGGGATGCTTACGTCTCGCCGACCTACGTGCCAGACCTCGTCAACGAAAGTCTCAACCTGTTGATAGACGGCGAGCGCGGCCTGTGGCATCTGGCGAATCCGGGCGCGTTGACGTGGGCAGAGTTGGCGCGGACGGCCGCCGCCATCGCAGGACTCGACGAAAGCGGCGTCATCGCGCGACCGACGAGCGCGCTCAAACTCTCTGCCGCGCGCCCCTCCTACAGCGTTCTGGGGAGCGAGCGCGCCGTGCTGCTGCCGCCGCTCGCAGATGCGCTCGCGCGTTACATGGACGAGCGCGGGCGCGAGTTCAGTCCCCGCCGCCGCGCCGAGAAGCGTTCGAGCGCAAGCTGAGGCGGAGCCAAAAGTTAACAGGCACAGGGCAAGAGTTGAGAGGGCGCGTCCTTCTCGACTCTTGCCCTTTTTCCTTCTTCAGACGGCACGGTTTTTGTCTGTTAAGGGTGGAATGCGATTGAGACGAGCCGTTTTCGGACAGGCCGGGGTCTGTCCGTCGGGGCTATGTGTTCGGAAACCGTCTTTCGATTGAGGAGATACAGAAGATGTCATCAAGGGAAGAGGCGCTGACGGCGCTTGGAGAGCAGTCGGAATCTATCTTTGGTAAGTTCGTCGAGCAGCAGAAGAACGTTAACGTCGGGCAGTACGAACGTTGGGGGTCAGCCCTCGCGGGCGGCGCGCTGGCGCTCTACGGCCTGACGCGCGGCACCTACGGCGGCGTCGCGCTGGCCTTATTAGGCGGCGCGCTCGTCTACAGGGGCGCGAGCGGCCACTGCGACCTGTATCAGGCGATGGGCTACAACACTGCGGGCGACGCGGAGGCGGGCGCGAACCCGAACGTGAGCGTCCCGGCAGGACGCGGAATCAAGGTGGAAAAGAGCGTCACCGTCAACCGTTCGCCGGAGGAACTCTACACCTTCTGGCGCAACTTCGAGAACCTGCCGCGCTTCATGACGCACCTCGAATCCGTGCGCGTGACGGGCGCTAACCGCTCGCACTGGGTGGCGAAAGCCCCGGCCGGTTCGACCGTCGAATGGGACGCCGAAATCTACAATCACAAAGATAACGAACTGATTGCGTGGCGCACGCTCGAAGGCGCAGACGTTGACAGCGCAGGCTCTGTGCGCTTCGAACCCGCACCGGGCGGACGCGGCACGGTCGTGCGCGTGACGCTCAAGTACGACCCGCCGGGCGGCGCGCTCGGCGCTTTCGTCGCGCGCCTCTTTGGCGAGAATCCTGAGCAGCAGATTGACGACGACCTGCGCCGCTTCAAGCAACTGATGGAGACGGGCGAGACGGCCACGACGACGGGGCAGCCCTCCGGGCGCAGCGCCGCTTCGGGCAAGTAAGCGACCTTTCACAAACGACATTGACGCAACCATGAACGACGGACGAGAGTTGAGCGACTCTTTCATTCGTCGTTCGTGGTTGCGTCGCTTGTGCGAGACAAGGATGACGATATGAAAGCTGTCTGCTGGTACGGCGTGACCGACGTGCGGGTCGAGCAAGTGCCCGACCCGAAGATACTGAACCCGCGCGACGCGATAGTTAAAGTCACCACGACGGCCATCTGCGGCTCCGACCTGCATCTCTACGACGGTTACATCCCGGCGATGCAGAAGGGCGACATCCTCGGCCACGAGTTTATGGGCGAAGTGGTCGAAGTCGGCGACGCCGTCAAGAATTTGCAGGTTGGCGACCGCGTCGTCGTGCCTTTCCCCATCTCGTGCGGCAACTGCTTCTTCTGCCAGAAAGGGCTTTGGGCGGCCTGCGACAACTCGAACCCGAAGGCGTGGATGCAGGAGAAGGTCTACGGCTTTTCGAGCGCGGGCATCTTCGGCTATTCGCACATGATGGGCGGCTACGCGGGCGGTCAGGCCGAGTACGTGCGCGTGCCCTTCGCCGATGTCGGCCCCGTCAAGATTCCCGACGGGTTGGACGACGAGCAGGTCTTGTTCCTCGGCGACATCCTGCCCACCGGCTACATGGCCGCCGAAAACTGCAACATCGAACCGGGCGACACGGTTGCCGTCTGGGGCTGCGGGCCGGTCGGACTCTTTGCCATCAAGAGCGCCTTCCTGCTCGGCGCAGAGCGCGTCGTCGCCATCGACCGCTTCCCCGAACGACTCCGCCTCGCCACCGAAGCCGGAGCCATTCCGCTCGACTACAGCGAGACGGATGTCTTCGACGCGCTGCGCGAGATGACCGGAGGCATCGGCCCCGACTCCTGCATTGACGCCGTCGGCCTCGAAGCGCACGGCACATCGTTCGACGCCATCTACGACCGCGTCAAGGCCGCGCTGTTTCTGACGACCGACCGCACGAACGCCTTGCGCGGCGCGATTATGGCCTGCCGCAAGGGCGGGACGGTCTCCGTGCCCGGCGTCTATGGCGGCTTCCCTGACAAGTTTCCCTTCGGCCCGGCCTTCAACAAAGGGCTGACGTTCAAGATGGGGCAGACGCACGTGCACCGCTACCTGCGACCTCTACTCGAAAGAATCCGCAACGGCGAGATTGACCCTTCGTTTATCATCACGCACCGCGTCCCGCTCGACGAAGCGCCCTCGGCCTATGAAACCTTCAAGCACAAACAGGACAACTGCATCAAGGTCGTGATGAAGCCCTAGCCTGCGGCCAGCCATCACCGACACGAAGCGCACACACAGACGCCGCGCGCCGTCTGAATCATCTGAGGACGGCGCGCGGCGTCCTTCGCGTTTGCGACGCCTGCGCGAAATCATTTATAGAATTTGCCGCCGTGAGCATTAACATACCCGGCGAACAGGAGGACGGTCTTGAATGGAACTGAGGGAACTCATCGGACTCTACTTCGAGCGGTCGAACGCGACGCAGACATACTGGAACTTTTATATCACGATTATTCTGGCGCTCGTCGCCTTCTTCGGCAGCGCGAAGCCGTCTCCGAAGATAAAGTATCTCGCCGGTATCCTGACGTTAGCGTTCATCTTGTTCGCCGTCGTCAACCATAACGCTTTGAATGAGGTGACGCGCCAGCGCATCGCCGCCAAAGCTCTGATTGAAGAGGCCGCCAAACGTCCCGCCACCTCCGCGCAGGCTCTCTCGAACGAAGCTGTCTTCTCCGCGCTCAAGGATGATTTGAATCCGCCGACTGAAGGACAGTTGATGTTCGTGCATCTGCTCGGAGATGTCTTCGCCATCGCGGGCATCTGGTGGCTGACGCTCAGCAAAAGCAAAGAAGCCTGAGGATTTCAGATGACGCTACAGCCGAACTCAAGAAAAACGGCACGAATTCGTCAACTAATCCCAACCCGTCACCGCCAACCTGCCCGTGCGACAAAATTCTGACGGTCGAAAGGAGAGACGATGACGGACGAGAACCGACAGCAGGGCGAGACACAGGGACAGAGCAGCAGCAGCAGCGGCGGCGGCAGTTCTTCGACCGGCGGCACGGGCGCAGGAGGACAGTCGGGCGACCCCGGCCGCACGCCCGGTCAGGCCGAAGGCGACGAGCAGACCGTAGATGAGAGCCTCGAACAGAAAGAGGCGGGCCGTAGCTAGTCAACGCAGTCCGAGCATGGAGGCGACCGAGCGGTCGAAGACCTGACCGCCTTCGTCAGACCAGCGTCGATAGGCGTGCAACTCGTCTGCGTTCACGGGGCGATTGCCGAGTCGCGCGGCAGGCGTCTTCTCGAAAGCGTGTTCGGTGAGCGCGATGTGCGCGTTGCGGACGGCGAGCGCCTCGCCGCGCGCCAGCGCCGCTTCGGCCGCCTCGACCTCCGGGTAGAAATCCTCGTAGACGAGGATGTGCCAGACCGCTTCGCCTTCCGCCGACGCGTCGATGGCGAGCACGCGCATCAGCCCGAATCCGCTCTCAAGTTGGAAGACCAAATCGTCGCCCGGCGCGAAAGGTAAAGCCATCGACGTTCACCACCCGCCTCAATCTATTCTCTGACAGCCAGTTTCGCACGAGAGCTTAACATAGAGCCGCGACAACTTTCGCTCAATGTTCGACCGGCGAGGTGGTGGACGCGCGGCCGCGATTGCGTTTAGTATCTTTCTCCTGAGAGATGAAGCCGCCGGAGACTCAGCACGACCACTACACGACGCTCGGCGCGCGCCGCGATGCCACGCGCGAAGAGATTGAGCGGCTCTACAAACGGCTCGCCGTGCGTCTGCATCCAGACCGGGGCGGCGACGAAGAGCAGATGAAGTCTCTCAACGAGGCTTACCGCGTGCTCGGCAACGCCGCCGAGCGAGAGGCTTACGACGCGCAGCGCGACAGCCTCGCGCACGCGCGCGGCGACGAGGATGATGAGGAGCCGCTTCCTCGACGCTCTGCGGCGGCGCAGGCCGACGCGCTCGGCGGGCGCGTGGCAGGCGCGCTGCTGTGCCTGTTCATCGGTCTCGCGCTCGTCTTCCTCGTCAGATTTCAGTATGTCGTTTTCCTCTGGCCGCTGGCGCTTCTCGGCGCGGGGATTGTCTTCTTCGGCGTGTTGATGGCGCACGGCGCTCTGCGTTTTGCGCGCGACGGCGCGGCGACGGCCGTGTGGCGTGCGCGCCCGTCGGTCTGGGCGCAGGAGGCGGCCTTCTGGTTCGGCGTCTGCGGCGGCGTCTACGGCGTCTATCTGCTTCTGCGCGCGGTCTGAAGGATGGAGGGCGCATGAGCGTCACAGGGTTAGACCTGATTTTCCTCGAAGTCAACAGCCTCGAAGAGTCGCTCGACTTTTACCGCGAGCGGCTCGGCTTCGAGTTGGTCTCTGTGACGCCGGACACGGAGCCGCCGCTGGCGACGCTGCGCGCCGGGCGCTTGAGAGTGATGCTGGCACAGGTGCCTGTGACGATGGTCAGACGCGGGCGCGGCGTCCACCTGTTCCTGACGGTCGAGGATGTCGATTCGTTCTACGCGCGTCTGAGCGAACGTGGCGCGGAGGTCGCGCCGCCTTCGGATGAGGGCTGGGGCGGGCGCTTCATCACGCTCGAAGACCCAGACCGCTACCGCCTCTTCTTCGTCACGTGGGACGCGGCACACGACAGCAGCAGCAGCAGTAGCAGTCTGAAAGCAGACCCGACAGCGCCCGGACTCAACTGAGCAAGTCGCTTACGTGCGACCGACCGGCGACACACGCTCTCCCCGTTCATTCTTTATGCGTTACGTAGAAAACCCGCCGAACCCCTGGCTCGACACGTCTGTCGAATGGATTGGCGAGCCGCCGGAGACGAAGGTCGAGGTCTTTGAGGAGACCGAGACGCGCAGCATCATCACGCACAACAACTCGCCGGACGTGGGCTTCGACTATTCCGTCAACTGCTATCGCGGCTGCACGCACGCCTGTAGCTACTGCTTCAGCCGCCCGACGCACGAATATCTCGGCTACGGCGCAGGCACGGACTTTGAAACGAAGATTGTCGCGAAGGTGCGCGCGCCCGAACTGTTGCGCGAGGAGTTCATGCGGCGGAGTTGGCGCGGCGACATCCTGATGTTCTCGTTCACCTCCGACCCATACCTGCCGCTTGAAGCTCATTACAAACTGACGCGGCGCTGCCTCGAAGTCTGCGCCGAGTTTCGCAACCCGGTCGGCATCGTCACCAAGTCGGCGCTCGTCCGGCGAGACGCAGACCTGCTCTCGCAACTGGCAAGAGAAGCGGAGGCGGGCGTCTACTTCACCATCCCGTTCGATGATTACGAGACGGCGCGCGCCCTCGAACCCTTTGCGCCTTCGCCCGACGCGCGCTTCAAGGCGATGCGTCTGCTCGCCGACGCGGGCATCCACGTCGGCATCGGGATTGCGCCCGTCATCCCCGGCCTCAACGATTCGCACATCCCTTCGCTGCTCAAACGCGCGCAAGAGGCGGGCGCGCAGGAAGCCTTCATGGGCATCCTGCGTCTGCCCGGCAACGTCGTGCCCTACTTCGAGCAACGTCTGCGCGAGCGTCTGCCGACGAAGGCCGACCGCGTGATGGCGCGCATCCGAGAGGCGCGGCGCGGCAAACTCAATTCCAGCGAGTTCGGCGACCGCATGCGCGGTCACGGCGAATACTGGAAGATGGTCGAACACAGCTTTCGCCTCCACTGCCGACGCCTCGGCCTCAATCGAGACGATTGCCACACCTCCTATCACGCCGCGCGCCGCGACTCCTTCCGCCGCCCGACAGCACAGGGCGCGCTCTTCGACTAGGCGACAACCGTCATCAGCGCCCCTCTCTCACAGAAGAGTGCGCCAAACGCCGACCCGCTCAAAAACCTGTTTTCACATGAAGTTTCGGACATATAATGCTCGCGCTCTGTTGATATCGCGTCGAAGGGGGTTGAAGACGAAGCGGAATGATTACCATCAGAAAAGTGGTCTGCGACCGCGAGCCATATTTCGTGCGCGATTCGGCGTCGGCTCTGGACGCCGCCGAGTTCATGTCGAGTCGTAACATCGGGGCGGTCTGCGTGCTCAACAGCGACGAGCGTCTGGTCGGCATTTTCTCAGAGCGCGACCTGCTGCAACGCGTGATTGTCACACGGCGCGACCCTTCGGAGGTACGCATCAGCGACGTGATGAGCGAGCCGCGCGAGGTCATCTCCTGCGACGACACACCGCACGAGGCGTTGGAGCGGATGGAGCGCGTCGGGAGCCGACATCTGCCGGTCGTCGATGGCGAGCGTTTCGTCGGTATGCTCTCAATGCGCGACATCATGCGCGTCGAGATTAGCGAGCAGGGGGCTGAGCTACAGCTTCTCCACGAATACATCCAACACTAAAGGCCGAAGACGAACGCATCTTGCGTCTCGTTCCCGCCGGATAAGCCGACTTATGAGTTGACCGTCTCGCGTGCGCGCCACGCGGCGAGCACTTCGCGTTCGCGTTCGGGCGAGAGTCCGGCGCGGCGTTCGGTGTCGGGCGGGCGCGTCGCTTCCCATGCGAGCGTGTCGCGGACGGTTTCGGCGATGGGACGGAAGGTGAGGCCGTCGCGCACGGCCTTCGAGTTATCAATCGAGAGGAAATAACGGTTGACTTCGTCCTCTTCGGGAAGCCACAAAGGCAGTTCCGACCACGGGTGCAACCCCGCATCGAGCAGGAACGCTTCATCCATCCAGACAAAACGCGCATCGCTCCCCGTCGCCGCCTTGCACTCTTCGAGCAGCCGCCGCATCGTCAACACGTCATCCGGCCCCAACGCGTTGTAAGTCCCTGCGCGGCGCGTCTCGGCCACGCGCACCATCCACTCGGCGAGGTCGCGCGCGTCGATGAACTGCACCTGACGCTCCGGCCTGCCGGGCGCGAGCACGTCGCCGCCCTCTGCGATGCGGCGCGGCCAGTAGGTGAAGCGGTCGCTGTAATCGAACGGGCCGACGATGAGACCGGCTCTCACGTTGCAGACTCTTCCCGGCATCGCCTCTTCGGCCGCGCGCTCGCAGAGAGCCTTCAATGCTCCGTACCACTCGCCGTACTGCCGCGCTACAATCTGACCCTCTATCAACTGGATTGATTCGACCTCGCGCAGTTGCTCGTCCGTGATGGTCGCCACCTCGTAACTCTCGTCAATCTTCGGCACGCGCGTATCCTTGTAGACCGAGACGCTTGAGACGAACGTGTAATGCTCGACCGAATCTGCGAGCAGCGAGGCGGAGGCGCGCACGACGCGGGGCACGTAGCCGCTCGTGTCGAAGACCGCATCCCAATTCCTGCCGCGCAAAGGCGCGAGGTCGCCGTTGCGGTCGCCCGTCAGGCGCTCGACCCCGGCAGGAATCTCCGCCTCACGCTGTCCGCGATTGAAGATGGTTACTTCGTGGCCGCGCGCGAGCGACGCGTCTATCAGATGACGACCGAGAAAGACCGTCCCGCCGAGAATCAGAACCTTCATCTGCGACCTCCTGCGTCCTGCAACTTCAAAGCGTCCGTGTCACTTTGGCGAGCGAGCGCGGCGCATCCGGGTCAAGCCCTTTGGCGTCGGCCAGCAGCGCGGCGAAGAGCTGCGCCGGGATGATGTAGGGAATCGGCGCGAGCATCTCTCCGATGTCCGGCGGGAGACGGATGGCGCGCGTCGAAGCGTCGGCGGCTGCGTCGTCGGCCGTGAAGACAAGCGTATCGGCGCGCAACTCCTTCAGGCGCGTGAGCAGTTCGCGCGTGCCCGCGAGCGTTACGCCCGGCGGCGCAAACGCGATAATCGGAAAGTGGCGTTCGACGAGGGCGAGCGGCCCATGCAGAAAGTCTGCCGAAGAGAAACGCTCGGCCACGACGTAGCACGTCTCCATCAACTTGAGCGCCATCTCGTAGGCGTTCGCATAAATCAGCCCGCGCCCGACCACCACGCAGTTCTCCATGAAGACGTAGCGGGCAACCAACTCCTCGACGACGGGACGCAACGCCAGAGCGCGCGCCGCGTGTTCGGGCAGGGCTTCGTAACCGAGTCGCGTGCCCGCGTCGGCCAACGCTTCGGCGAGCATGTAGAAGTGCAGCAGTTGTCCCGTGTAAGTTTTCGTCGCGGCGACGGAGCGCTCGCGCCCGCCGTGCATGAGCAGCGTTTCGTCGACGATGCCCGTCATCGAAGAGGAAGGCTCGTTCGTGATGCCGACCGTGTGTGCGCCGCCCTCGCGCGCGCGTTCGAGCACGAGGTTGATGTCCTCTCCCTCGCCCGATTGCGAGACGCCGACGACGAGCGCGCGTCGCAGATTGAGCCGCGCGCCGTAGAGTGTATAGACGGACGGCGCGGCGAGCGCGACGGGAATGCCCGTCGTAATCTCCAACAGGTAACGGCCAAAGAGCGCCGCGTTGTCGGACGAGCCGCGTGCGACGAGCACGACGAGTTCGATGCCCTGCCCGCGCAGAAAAGAGCCGAGTCGCGCGACCTTCGCGCGCTCCTCTGCGATGGTCTTCTCCAGCGCCGCAGGCTGTTCGCCAATCTCTTCGAGCATGAGCGACAAGGTTTTGTTGACACTCCTTCGCTAAACGTGTTCGGTCGCGGGGAGAGCGCGTTGACACCCCGCTTGAGCCCATGTTAATTGTCGGCTCTCGTGGACTATAACACTACTCCGCCGCCGCACGCTCCGCTCTTCCCCTCGATTCTCGCGACCCACGCGCGAAACCTCCGACGCGCGTTGACGATTGCCTTCATCACTCTTCTCGCCTTCGCAGACGCGCACGCTTCCGTGCAAGCAGCGTCGGGCGCACCGGCCGCGCCCATCCAAATCATCCCGCAGCCGAGACGCGTGGAAGCGACCGACGAGGTCTTTCGCTTCGAGCGCGCGACGCGCGTGACGCTGGCCGACCCGCGCTCGGAAGACGACCGCTTCGCCGCCGCAGACTTCCTCGAAGACTTGCGGCAGACCGCCGGTCTCGCGCTCGAAGTCGGAGGCCGGCGCGGGCGGCTCTCGATTCTCGTCGGCCTCGTCGGCAACCGGCGCATCGAAGCGGCGCTCGCTCGCGCGCGTCTCGACGCGCCGCCGAACCTCGACCCCGAAGGGTATCTGCTCTCGGTCGGCGCGCGTGAGATAGTCGTCGCCGGGCGCACGGCCGCAGGCGTCTTCTACGGCTTGCAGACCTTGAAGCAGTTGGTGCGCCGGGAGGGCGCAGAGGCTTACGCGCAGGGCGTGCGTATCACGGACTGGCCGCAGATGCGCTGGCGCGGCGTCTCCGACGACATCAGTCGCGGCCCCGTGCCGACCGTCGATTACGTCAAGCGACAGTTGCGCACCTTCGCCTTCTTCAAGCTCAACATGCACTCGTTCTACATGGAGCACGCCTTCAAGTCGAGCGCGCATCCGCTCATCGGCCCCGAAGGCGGCTCGCTGACGCCCGCAGAGATTCGTGAACTCGTCGCTTACGCGCGCCGCTATCACATCGAACTCGTCCCCGAACAGCAGACCTTCGGCCACTTACACAAGGCGCTCAAACTCGAAAAGTACAACGAACTGGCCGAAGTGCCTTACGGCGACATGCTCTCGCCGCAGCAGGAAGGCACATATCAACTCATCGCCGATTGGTACAAAGAACTCGACCCGCTCTTTCCCGGCAAGTTCTTTCACATCGGCGCGGACGAGACGTTTGAACTGGGCGAAGGGCAGAGCCGCGAGGCGGTGCGTGCGCGCGGCGTCGGCGCGGTCTACTTTGAACACCTGCGCCGCGTCCGAGAGATTCTCCAACCCTACGGCCGCCGCCTGATGTTCTGGGGCGACATCGCGCTCAAACATCCCGAACTCATCAAGAGCATCCCGCCCGACATGATTGTGATGAACTGGGACTACACGGCGCGCCCCTCATTCGACGCGCGCATCAGGCCGTTTAAGGAGGCGGGGCTTGAACAGTTCATCTGCCCCGGCGTCCAGAGTTGGAGTCAAATCTTTCCGAACACGGAGGCAGCCGTCCTCAACATCTTCAACTTCGTGCGCGACGGCCAGCGCGCAGGCGCGCTCGGTATGATGAACACGCAATGGGACGACGACGGCGAGTCGCTCTTCGAGATGACGTGGTACGGCATCGTGCTCGGCGCGGCCGTCTCTTGGCAGGACGTGGGAGCCGCGCAGAGAGACACGCCGACCGAGGTCGCGGAGTTCGACTCGAAATTTGACTGGGCTTTCTTCCGGCGCGAGGGCGACCTGTTAGTGAAAGCCGTCCGACAACTCGGCAGCGTCAACTCCATTCTCGGCACGGGAGCCACCAACGACCTCTTCTGGCGTCCGCCCTTCTCGTCGAACTTTCAGGAGGAGCGCGTGCGGCCTCTCAGCGAGAAGACGGTAAGGATGCGGCTCGCCGTCGAGGAGGCTGAAGAGACCATCCTGCGCGAGCGCGCGGGCGTGCGGCGTAACGCCTCGATGCTCGACGCGATGCGCTTTGCCGCGCGCCGCTTCGACCACATGGGGCGGCGCATGCAAGTCATCGAACAGTTCAGCCGCGACTACTGGGACGCCTACCTGCATCTCGGCGAGCGCCGACGCGTGACGCGCCTCCGGCGTTACACCGGCGCTATCTACAACTCTTTCCGCGAGATGGCGGAGGAACTAGCAGAACTGCGCGCCGCCTACCGCGAGCAATGGTTGAGGGAGAATCGCCCCTACTGGCTCGACAGCGTGACGGCGCGTTACGACCTCGCCATCCAGACATGGCTTGAGCGCGGCAAGGCGCTCGAAGAAGCACTGCGCGAATACAACGAGACTTCGACGCTTCCCGCTCCTTCTGCCTTCGGTCTCGGCTCGCGCCCCGAAGAGGAAGACCAAGCGCAGCCTCCACGTTGAACTATGAGCAGAACGACGCATCGCATCCTGAGCGTGTCGATGATGCTCGTGAGCATCATCCTCATCATCATCCGTCCGACCGCACGCGTGGCGACGAGTCAGAGTTACGGTTCGGGTTGGGACGACAAGGCAGAGTATCGCTGGGTCGAAGCGACTTTGAAGAGCCTCAGCTTGCGCGAGCGCGCGGGGCAGTTAATCGTCGCCGTGACGAGCGGCGAGTACGCGAACGCGACGGGCGAGCGTCTGGCGGAAGTCCGCAGGCAGGTCTCCGAGAACGGCGTCGGCGGCCTCATTGTGCGCGGCGGAAGCCCTACCGAAGTGGCCGCTTTGACGAACGAGATGCAGCGTCTGGCGAAAGTCCCTCTGCTCTTTGCAGCCGATTACGAGCGCGGCCTGCGTATGCAGATGAAGGCGGGGACGCCTTTTACGAACAACATGGGCGTCGCGGCGGCGGGCGACCCGCAGGCGGCCTACCGTCAGGGACGCATCACGGCTGAGGAGGCGCGCGCCATCGGCATCAACTGGCTCTTCAGTCCCGTCGCAGACATCAACAACAACCCGGACAACCCTGTCATCAGCATCCGCAGCTTCGGCGAAGACCCGCGCCGCGTCTCGGAGTTTGTCGTCGCTTACGTGCGCGGCGTGCGCGCGGGCGGCGCGCTCTCGACGCTCAAACATTTCCCCGGACACGGCGACACGGCCGTCGATACGCACATCGGACTTGCCGCCATCCGCGCAGACCGCGCGCGTCTCGACCGCCTCGAACTCGTCCCCTTTCGCGCAGGCATCGCGCACGGAGCGGACGCCGTGATGACGGCGCACGTCGCCGTGCCGGAAGCGACGGGCGAGGCGCTGCCCGCGTCGCTCTCTGCCAAGTTGACGACCGAACTGCTGCGTAAGGAGTTGAACTTCGGCGGGCTTATCGTCACAGACTCTCTGAGCATGGGCGCGATTACGAAAGGCTTTCCCGGCGCGGAAGGCGCGTTGCGCGCGATTAAGGCGGGCGCGGACGTGGCTTTGACGCCTCCCGATGCACGCGCGGCGATTGACGCGCTCGCAGGCGCGGTGGCGCGCGGGGAGATAACGGAGGCGCGCATCGACGAGTCTGTGCGCCGCGTGCTGCGCGCGAAATACCGGGTCGGGCTATCGCGTCAGCGCGAAGTGGACACGGCCGCCGCGAAGGCGCACATCGAGCGCGCGGAGTCTGTGCGTGAGGCGCACAGAGTAGCCGAACATTCTCTGACGCTGCTGCGCAACGCGGGCGGCCTCCTGCCGCTCGAACGGGGACGCGCGGCGAGCGCGCTCTTCATCGTCATTGCGGCGGACGAAGACCCGGAGGAAGGGCGCACGTTCGTCCCGGAAATTCTCAAGCGCGTGAAGGGCGCGCGTCTCAGGCGCACAGAGCCGCGTACGAGCGCGCAGGAGTACGAGGCGATAGTCGCCGAAGCATCGCAGGCCGAGTTGCTCGTCATCGCGCCCTTCGTCAAACGCGCGGCGAGCAAGGGGACGGTCGCGCTGCCGGAAGCGCAGGCCGCTTTCGTGCGCCGTCTGATTGCGACGGGGAAGCCTGCCGCAGTCATCGGCTTCGGCAGCCCGTATCTGATTCGGCAGTTTCCCGAAGCGCAGGTCTACGTCGCGGCCTACGCGATTGAAGACGTGGCGCAGGCGGCGGCCGCGCGCGCCCTCTTCGGCGAGGTTGCCTTCAGAGGGCGTCTGCCGGTGCGCGTGCCGGGACTGTTCGAGTTGGGCGCAGGAATCCAACTCGGCGCGACAAAGAAGCAGTAAGACGACGCAGGAAACAGACGAGGAGAGTTGCGATGGACGCGTTAACGGGTGAGCACGCGGCGACGCATGAGGGAGGCCGCATGTTGTCGCTCGACGTGTTTCGGGGTCTCACGATTGCCGGGATGGTGCTCGTCAACAACCCCGGCACGTGGAGCGCCATCTATTCACCGCTCAAACATGCCGACTGGCACGGCTGGACGCCGACCGATTTTATCTTCCCCTTCTTTCTCTTCATCGTCGGCGTCGCCATCACGCTCGCGCTCGCGCGCCGCGTCGAAAGCGGCAGCGGCAGCCGACGCGACCTCTACCTGAAGATTCTGCGACGCGCGGCTGTCATCTTCCTGCTCGGCCTCTTCCTCGCGGGCTTTCCGTTCTTCGACTTCTCGACCATACGCATCCCCGGCGTGCTCCAACGCATCGCCGTCTGCTATCTCGTCGCCTCGCTCGTCTTCATCCATACGAACTGGAAGACGCAGGCCATCCTCGCCGTCGCGCTGCTCTTCATCTACTGGGCGTTGATGACGCTCGTGCCTGTGCCCGGCTTCGGCGCGGGCGACCTCGGCAAAGAAGGCAACCTCGCCGCGTATCTCGACCGCACGCTGCTCGCCGGACACATCTGGAAGCAGGCGAAGGTCTATGACCCGGAGGGCATCCTGAGCACCATTCCGGCCGTCTCGACGACGCTCGCCGGAGTGCTCACAGGCCACTGGCTGCGCTCGCGCCGCGCGAGTGTCGAGAAGGCTGCGGGGATGTTCTTCGCGGGCGCGTGCTGCGTCGCCGTCGGTTGGGCGTGGCACTTCTGGTTCCCCATCAACAAGCCCCTGTGGACGAGTTCCTACGTCGTCTTCACGGCAGGGATGGCGCTGCAACTGCTCGCGCTCTGCCACTGGCTCGTTGACCTCAAGGGATACAGACGTTGGGCGACGCCCTTCGTCATCTTCGGCGTCAACGCCCTCGCCCTCTTCGTGCTCTCCGCGCTGATGGCGCGACTGATGAGCCTCTGGAAGATGCCGCGTCTCGATGGGCGGGAAGGGAACTTGCAGGTCTTCATCTACGAACGTTTCTTCGCCTCGTGGGCGTCGCCCGTCAACGCTTCGCTCCTCTACGCGTTGGCCTACGTCCTCCTCTGGCTCGGCCTGATGACCATCCTTTATCGCAAGAAGATTTTCATCAAGGTCTGAGGCGACGCACGTTGAAGACGCACATCGCTTTCACAGCACATGCGCGCACGCTGGCAGCCTTGCTGGCGTGTCTCGCCGCGCTCGCTTCGTCCAGCGCGTTGGTAAGACCGGCGGCGACGGCCGAGCGGACGGTGCGGCTCCGCGTGATGAGCTACAACATCCACGTCGGTATCGGGATGGACAAGCAACTCGACCTCGCAAGGATTGCGGCCGTCATCAGAGAGCAGCGCCCCGACCTCGTCGGCTTGCAGGAAGTTGACCGGGGTGTGGAGCGCACAAAGCGCGTTGACCAGATTGCCGAACTGGCGCGGCTGACGGGCATGGAATACGCCTTCGCGCATAACCTGAATTATCAGGGCGGGCAGTACGGCGTGGCCGTGCTCTCAAGGCTGCCCATCCTCGCCATCGACCACAGGCGCTACGCCAATCTGCGCGAGGCCGAGCGGCGCGGCCTGCTCCGCGTCGAAGTGTCGAAAGACGGCACGCGCCTACACTTCGTCAACACGCATCTCGACTACCAGCACGCCGACGGACGTCTCTTCGAGACGCAACAACTGCTCGCCGCGCTGCCCGCCACAGAAGCGCCCGTCATCATCGCGGGCGACTTCAACGACGAGCCGACCGGCACGTCCTACAAACTGATGCTGACACGTTTCGCAGACGCGTGGACTGAGTGCGACGAAAGAGACGACGAACGGCGCGACGGCGCACCGTCGGGGCTGACCTATCCGGCTGACAAGCCTGCGAAGCGGATTGACTATGTCTTCTTCGACAAAAGACGCGTGCGCGCACGCCGCGCGCGCGTCCCCGTAACGACGGCCTCAGACCACCTCCCGCTCGTCGTCGATTTAGAAATCAAGGCCAGATGAGAAACGCGACCGGCCAGACGTTGCTCGTCCTTTGCCTGTACGCGCTCTTGGGCGTGGCCGCATACGGCGACGTGCTCGGCCACTTCTTTCTGTCGGACGATTTCGAGCAGATAGGGCGTGTGCTGGACGGCGACCTCTCTTTCGTCTGGGGCAGAAGTCACGGCGGATTCTTTCGCCCGGTCTTCATTCTCAGCTACTACCTCGACGCCGTGCTGTGGGGACGCAATCCTTTCGGGTTTCACCTGACAAACCTGCTCCTACACGTCCTCAACTCTCTCCTCGTCTACGCGCTCGCACGCGCTCTGACCGTAGACGCGCCGCTGACGGAGACGAGGCGCAAGCTTGTCTCCATCCTCGCGGGGCTTATCTTCCTGCTGCACCCTTCGCACACAGAGGCCGTCTCATGGGTGTCCGGGCGCGCAGACCTGCTGGCGACGCTCTTCTGTCTGGCGTCGCTGCTCGCATACATCTCTTACCTGCATACGGGCAGGCGCGCGCAACTCTCGGTCGCACTCTGCGCGTTTGCTGCGGCGTTGCTCTCGAAGGAGGCGGCCGTCTGCCTGCCGCTCGTCGTGTGGGTGATGGGCGCGTATCTCTCGCGTGTGCATAACGGCGGCGGCGGCGGCGTGCGTGCGACGCTGGTGCGTGCGTTGAAGACGGCCGCGCCTTTCCTGTCGATTCTCGTCGTCTACGCTGTCATGCGCGCATTGATGCTCGGTTCGCTGGTGGGCGGCTACGGCGCGGAGCGGCATCTCGACTTCACGCATTCGGTCGTCGTCAGCCAACTGCTCCGTCTCTGCCTGCGTGCGGCGCTCCCGGCCGTCACATTGCGTTCGCTGACGTTTCTCGAATCGCGCATGTTGTCGCCGGTGCTCATCTGCATTGGCGTCGCGCTGTTGATAGCGACGGCGGTCGTACTGGCGCGCGCGCGGAGACGACGCGCCGTCGCCGAGTTCGCGCGGCGCAACAAGTTTCTGTGGGTGCTGTGGGCGCTCTTCGTCTGCGCGATGCTTCCGGCCGTCAACCTGAGAATCAACGTCTTCGACACGCAGGGCGAGCGTTTCCTGTATCTGCCGACGGTCTTCTCCTCTGCGGCGCTGGCTTACGCGTTGGCGAAGTCTGCGCGCAGCATGAGATTGTTCGTCCTCTTCAGTCTCACCTTGTTGTGCTTTTACACGGTCGCGTTGCGAATCACGAATCGCCACTGGGGCGAGGCGGCGGAAGTCTCTCGCGGCATCACGGAGGCGGTCGCGCGGCTGGCGACGCGCGAGACGGCCGTCGTCGTCAACGTGCCGGACAACCTGCGGGGCGTGCATCTTTTCAGAAACGGAATCGAGTATGCGGTGACGCGCTTTGCCGCGCACGCCGGGAGCGTGAAGCGCGTGGCCGTCGTCGCGTTTCAAGACCTGAAGACGCCGCTCGACCGCGTCGAGATATCGACGGGAGACGACGCGCTCGCGTTGCGTCTCATGGAAGCGCAGGCGGTCTTCGTGAAGTTCAATCCATCGCCGGAATGTGTCGAAGTTATCAGCCGGACGGAGAAAGAGTTGCGCCTGCGACTGACGAACTGCGCCGCACGGCCGGACATTTTTTACTTCAGCGACGGAAAGCTTGTGCCTTTTGCCTTATAATCGCGCGTGCTCTGGTAATCGAAAACAGTTCGGGAAGTGAGAGCTTCAGGTGTCTGAGGAGAAGCGAAAGGTGACGCTCGCAGATGTCGCGCGCGCAACGGCCGGGCGTCTGAGCGGCGACGATGAAAACAGTCTGGTGGCAGACGTGACGCACGACTCGCGTCAGGCGCGCGCCGGGTCGCTCTTCGTGGCCGTGGCGGGCGCGACCTTCGACGCGCACCGCTTCATCCCGCAGGTCTTGGAGGCGGGCGCGCTCGGCGTCATCTCCGAGCGGGTGCGCCCCGCAGACTTCGGCGGCGCGTGGATTGAAGTCGAAAACGTCCGGCGCGCGCAGGCTTTGGCCGCCGCCGAGGTGCACAGGCATCCTTCGCGTGAACTGAACCTCGTCGGCATCACGGGCACGAACGGCAAGACGACGACGACCTATCTGGTCGCAGCAGTGGCGGAGAGCGCAGGCGAGCCGGTGGCCTTGACGAGTACGGTCGAGTATCGCGTCGCGGACGAACGCATCAAGGCCGAGCGGACGACGCCGGAAGCGAGCGACACGCAGAGGCTTCTGCGACGCGCCGTCGAGCGCGGCTGCCGTCTGGCCGTCATGGAGTCTTCTTCTCAGGCGTTGGACTTGCATCGCTGCGACGCGCTCGACTACGCGGCGGCCGTCTTCACCAACCTCACGCGCGACCACCTCGACTATCACGGCACGATGGAGAACTACTTCGCGGCCAAGCGGAGGCTCTTTGACGGAAGCCTCGGAACGCCGCCGCGTCATGCCGTCATCAACACAGACGACGAGCGCGGCGCGCTGCTCGCAGACGAACTTGAGAGGGACGGCCGCACGCGCGTCGTCCGCTACGCTTTGCAGGCCGCGTCGGACGTGACGGCGCGCGAGGTCGAGTTCTCGCTCGAAGGCATGAGCTTCCTGTTACAGACGCCCGCCGGGGAGCGTCGCCTTCATTCGCCTCTCGTCGGACGCCCGCACATCTACAACATCCTCGCGGCGACGGCCACCGCGCTCGCGCTCGGCTACACGCTCGACACCATCGCGCAGGCGGTCGAAACCTGCGCCGGAGCGCCCGGCCGCTTCGAGCGCGTCGCGCACGGCGGAGACTTCGCCGTTGTCGTCGATTACGCGCACACGGACGACGCGCTGCTGAATGTCCTACGTACGGCGCGCGACGTGACGCGCGGACGCATCATCACCGTCTTCGGCTGCGGGGGCGACCGCGACCGCTCGAAACGCGCGCCAATGGGCGAAGCCGCCGCCTCTCTGAGCGACACCGTGATTCTCACTTCCGACAACCCGCGCACGGAAGACCCGGAGGCCATCTTCGCAGACATCGAAGAAGGCTTGCGCGCGACGCGTAAGCCTTACCTGAAGATTGCCGACCGGCGCGAGGCCATCCATCGCGCCGTCTCCGAAGCGTCGTCGGGCGACGTGGTGCTGATTGCGGGCAAGGGGCACGAAGACTATCAACTCATCGGCAAAGATGTCTTCCACTTCGACGACAGGGAAGTGGCGCGCGAGGCGCTCGACAGCCTGTCAGGTCACAGTTAAAGGGTAACGGTAGCCGCATGAAGATTATCGTGACAGGTTCGACCGGATTGGTGGGACGCGCTCTCGTGCGCGCGCTGCTGGCCGATGGACATCAGGTGACGCGCATGGTGCGCGGCGCGTCGCAGACTTCGGACGCGCAGGCGACGGCGACCGTGCGCTGGGACGTGGATGCAGGCGTCGTCGCAGACCCTTCAGCGCTCGAAGGGCACGACGCGGTTGTGCATCTGGCGGGCGAGAGCGTCTCGGAGAAGTGGACGCCGGAGCGCAAGCGGCGCATCCTCGAAAGCCGCGTGCGCGGCACGCGCCTGATTGCGGAGACCATCGCCGCGCTCGAACGACGGCCGAAGGTCTTGGTCTCGGCCTCTGCCATCGGCTTTTACGGCGACCGGGGCGAAGAGTTGTTGACGGAAGCGAGCGCATCGGGCGGAGACTTCCTGAGCGAGGTCTGCCGCGAGTGGGAGAAGGCGACGCTGGCGGCGAGTCAGGCGGGCGTGCGCGTCGTCAATCTACGCATCGGCATCGTCCTCAGCGCAGACGGAGGCGCGCTCGCGAAGATGCTCACGCCCTTCAAGTTCGGCGTCGGCGGTCGCATCGGCAGCGGCCGACAGTACATGAGTTGGATTGACCTCGACGACCTTATCGGCATCATCAAACATGCCATCGAGAACGATTCCCTGCGCGGGGCGGTCAACGCGGTTGCGCCGCAGCCCGTCACGAACGCGCAATTTACAGAGACGCTCGGCCGCGTCCTCGGCCGCCCGACGCTGTTTCCCGTCCCCGTGTTTGCCGTCAAACTGGCCTTCGGCGAGATGGGCGAGACGCTGCTGCTCGGTAGTCAACGCGTCGAACCCGCGCAACTGAGGGCGAGCGGCTACAGGTTCGCCTACGCCAACCTCGAAGACTCCCTCCGCCACGTTCTCAAGAAGTAGCAGCGCCGCGCCAACATCTTCTTCTGCGCGTCAGAGGTCGTCGTGCCCGTAAGGAGGTTCGGGCTGGACTTTGGCTCCGCGATGGCGGAAGAAGAAGTAGTAGACGGGCAGACCGAGCGCGATGAGTGCGAGGCCGAAGAGCGCCTGGTCGGGCGACGTGCGCAGCGTGTTGATGAGCAGGAAGCCCGTGACGAGCAGGAAGAGCACGGGCACGACGGGGTAGCCCCACGCGCGATAGGGTCGCTCGACGTGCGGCATCCGGCGGCGGAAGATGAAGATGGAGGCCGTCACCAACCCGTAAAAGATGTAAGAGCCGAAGATGACGTAGTTCGTCAGCGCGTCGAACGAACCGGAGAGCGCGAGCAGACACGCCCACACGCCCTGCGCGAGAAGCGCGCCGATGGGGACGCGCGTGCGCGGGTGCAGGCGCGCGAGTTCCTGAAAGAAGAGGCCGTCGCGCGCCATCGCATAAGGGACGCGTGCGCCCGTCAGAATCGAGGTGTGCAGCGTGCCGATGGAGGAGGCCATCAGCGCGGCGGCAATCAGACCCGCGACGAGACGGCGCGCCACGTCGCTGTAGGGCGTCATGAAAGTGTCTGTCACCTTCGCCGCCACAGACGACTCGGCCGAGACGCTCGCCACAGCGGTCGGCGCGAGCGCGTAGAAGTATGCGATGTTGATGAAGACGTAGAGCAGGATGATGACGAGCGTGCCGCCAATCAGTGCGAGCGGGACGTTGCGTTGCGGATTCTTGACCTCGCCTGCGACGAGCGTCAGGTTGTTCCATCCGTCGTAGCCCCACAGCGCGCCGAGCATCGCCGCGCCGAAACCGGCGACACCCAACATCTGAGCCTTGTCCACACCCTCACACAACCCGCCCGCGTTCGTCTGTGCGAAGTGGCCGAAGCTGCCATCGGCCAGCAGGAACGCGCCGAAGCCGATGCCCAGCACGAGCGCAATCTTGACGCCCGTGAGCAGCGTCGCCACCCATCCGCTGACGACGACGGCTGCACAGTTGACGAGCGTGAAGACGATGATGGCCGTCACCGCGATGAGTTGCAGAGGGCCGAAGTCAAACGTCCTGTCGCCGAAGACGTTGAGCGAGAAGAAGGGCGTTTCGAGGGCATTGCCCGTCAGCCCGTTGAGGAAGATAGCGAAGGCGACGGCGACCGACGCCTGCGAACCCGTCTTGGCGATGAAGATTTGCATCCACCCGTAGAGAAATCCCGTCCCCGACCCGTAGGCCTCGCGCACGAAGACGTACTCGCCGCCCGCGCGCGGCATCATCGCAGACAACTCCGCATAGGTGAGCGCCCCGGCCAGACTCAAGAGTCCGGCCACGACCCAGACCGTGATGACCATGCCGGGCGACCCGACGTTGCACGTCATCACGCGCGCCTTGAGGAAGACGCCCGTCCCGATGACGTTGCCGATGATGATTGACGTGGCCGCAATCAGCGACAGCCCACGAATCAGAGAGATGTTCCTTGAGATAGGCGTCGTCATAAGTTCAGTATAGAGGACGAAGGATGAAGGATAAGAGATGAGAGATAAGTGATGACGGCCGGGTGATGAGAGATGAGAGATGAACAGAAGACAGCAATGCTTTCATCCTTGCTCCCGCATCCCTTTCTTCTCACTCCCACACGTCGCCTGCGAGCAGGTCTGCGTAAGAGTCACGGCGGCGGACGAGGTCTATGC
>DASZCR010000237.1:0-5929 GCA_035942915.1 Pyrinomonadaceae bacterium
CGCCCCATCCGTTCGGTCGAACCTTCGTCTGCGCCCTTCAACCTCGTCCTCCTGCTCGACGTGTCCGGCAGCGTCGAGGAGCGTCTGGACTTTATCCGCAAGGCCGCGCTCGCCTTCGTCAACACGGTCGGCGCGCAAGACCGCGTCGCCATCGTCAGCTTCCGCGAAGACGTGCAGGTCATCTCGGATTTCACGACCGACAAAAGCCTTCTCGCCAAACGCATCAAGGCCATTCAGGCCGGCGGCGGCACGGCGCTCTACGACTCCATCGCCTACTCGCTCGTCCACACGCTCAAGCCTTTGCGCGGCGAGCGCACGGCCATCGTCGTGCTCTCGGACGGCGACGACAACAGGTCTTTCATCCCCTTCCCGGCCATCCTCGAAGCGGTCGTCGAGTCGGGCGCGCTCATCTATCCGCTCTACGTCCCTTCGGGTCTCATTCCGGCCGACAGCGCGCCCGCGCCGACGCTGACGCTCGACCCGATGCGCGCCAGATACCTGACGCTCACCTCGCGCGCAGACGAAGAAGGACGCAGACTCGCAGCCATCTCCGGCGGCGCATACTACCCGGTCACGCGCCTCGAACAGTTGCAGCGCGCCTTCGACGATGTCGTCGCGCAGTTGCGCACCTCCTACTCGATAACCTACGAGTCGAAACAACCGGCCGAGACGACGAGCGAAGGGCGCGCCTCGCGTGTGCGCGTGAGGGTAGCGCGCGAGGGCGCGAGCGTGCGCCTCAGTCCTGCGGTCGGCGTTACGAATACGGCCTCGCCTTGATGTAAGATGGACTCTCCCCCGAAGTTGATTTCTACGAACAAGGGGAAGACCCGCAATGGCTCGTCGCCGAACCGTCCGACCGTCTGATTATCTCGCCGTCGCCCTGCTGATTGCGCTGGCGCTCTCCGTCTTCGCGCACGCGCAGCAGGACAACCGGAAGGGCGCGCAGCCTGCTCCGACGCCGCAACCCGCGCAGAAAACGACGGGGCGCGTCTACACCGAGACGCAACCGCAGGGGCAGACCCCAACGCTCCAACCCACGACCGACGAGACCGCGCCCGCCAGAACGCTTGAGGACGAGACGGATGTCGAGCGCGTCGAGACCGACTTGACGAACGTGCTCTTGACGGCCATCGACCGCGACCGTCGTCTCGTCACGACGCTCCGACCGGAAGACATCCGCGTCCTTGAGAACAACGAGCCGCAGCAGGTCTTCGCCTTCCAGCGTGAGACAGACTTGCCGCTCTCGCTCGCCATCCTGATTGATACGAGCGCCTCGCAGCAGCGCGTCCTGACGGACGAACAGGCGGCGGCGCGCGCCTTCATCGACTCCGTGCTGCGCCCCGAAAAAGACACGGCAGCGGTCGTCTCCTTCAACGGCGAGGCGACGCCCGTGCAGCCTCTGACGAGTGACGCCGCGCACCTGCGCGCGGCCATCAACCGCGTCCGCGTCGAACTTCCTCCACACGACCCCGGCTGCGAAGAGGACATCACCATCGAGCGCGACGCGCGCTGCTGGACGGGCGCATGGGACGCCGTCTGGGCGACCATCAACGAAATCCTCTCGCACACGCCTGAGAGCACGCGCCGCGCCGTCATCCTGCTCTCCGACGGCGACGACACGAGCAGCATCACGAAGAAGGATGCGCTGATAGACTTCGCCTTAAAGCACAACGTCGCCATCTACTCCATCGGCATCCGCGACGAGGACTTCCCCGGCGGCGGACTCGACCGCGACGCGCTCCGCAAAATCTCCGAGCGCACGGCTGGACGCGCCTTCTTCCCGCGCAACCGCACAGAACTCGACGCCGCCTTCGCGCAAATCAATCAGGAACTGCGCTCGCAGTATCTACTCTCCTACTCGCCCTCGAACAAACGGCGCGACGGCGCGCTGCGTCAAATCAAAATCGAGATTACCAACCCCGCCCTCCGCAAAGAGAAACTCCGTCTCATCTATCGTCAAGGCTACTACGCACGCACGGCGCAGACGACCACCAACGCCCCGCCCGCGCCGCCGACGAAGAAATAACAACCCGTGCGGCGACGAAGGATGAAGTCTTCCTTCATCATTTTTGTTAAGATGAGCCGCACCGCCAGACGGAGGTTGACCGACAACGGATGAAGACGAATCAACTCATCGAACGCGACCCGGAAAAACTCGGCGGCACGCCCGTCTTCTACGGCACGCGAGTCCCCATCAAAAATCTGTTCGACTATCTGGAAGAAGGCGAGGGTCTGGATGTCTTTCTGGACGACTTCCCGACCGTGACGCGCGAGCAGGTTCTGGCCGTGCTGGAAGTGACAAAAAACTGGCTGCTGACCGAGTATGAAATTGCTGCTTGACGAGTGTATGCCGCGCCGCATCAGACGAGAGATTGCAGGCCACGAGGTATTCACGGTCGAGCAGGCCGGGCTGAAAGGATTCAAGAACGGGGAATTGCTGCGCGCCGCGGCCGAGAGCGCGGACGGTTAGCTTATGACTCGCAGTTTATTGATGTCATTGTTCGATGAGACGGAGCGGCGGCCGCTGACGGTCTCGGAGTTGACTTCGCAGGTGCGTGGCGCATTGGAGAACCGCTTTGCGTCCGTTTGGGTCGAGGGCGAGATTTCAAATTTCAAGGCGCACAGTTCCGGCCATTGGTATTTCACGATTAAGGACGAGTCGTCGCAGTTGCGTGCGACCTGCTTTCGCGGCGTCAACCGCGCGATTCGCTTTCGCCCTTCGGACGGACTACAGGTGAGAGCGCGCGGGCGTCTGACGGTCTATGAGCCGCGCGGCGATTACGAGTTGGCCGTCGAGGGCTTAGACCCGGTCGGCGCGGGCGCTTTGCGCGTGGCCTTCGAGCAGTTGCGCGAGCGTCTGGCGGCCGAAGGGTTGTTCGACGAGGCGCTCAAACGTCAACTGCCGTTGCTGCCGCGACGCGTCGGCGTCGTCACCTCGCTTTCGGGCGCAGCGTTGCGCGACATCCTGCGCGCCGTCGAGCGGCGGACGCGCACGGTGAGCATCCTGATTGCGCCCGCGCGCGTGCAGGGCGAGGGGGCGGCCATCGAGATTGCGCGCGCCATCGAGAGCCTCAACGAGTATCACTTGCGCGCTCTGCGCGAGGGTGGCGAGGGCGTCGATGCCATCATCGTCGGGCGTGGCGGCGGTTCGGCTGAAGACCTCTGGGCGTTCAACGAAGAGGAGGTGGCGCGGGCGATTCGCGCGAGCGTCGTCCCCGTCATTTCGGCCGTCGGGCACGAGACGGACGTGACCATCGCAGACTTTGCGGCAGACGTGCGCGCGGCCACGCCGACGGCCGCCGCCGAACTCGTCGCCGAGCGCGAAGACGAAATCGCCTCTTACGTCGAAGACCTCGCGCACGGACTCGTCAACGCCGCGCGCTATCGTCTCATCACGGAGCGCGCGCGCGTGCAGGAGGCGGCCATGTCTTACGGCTTCGACGCCGTGCGTCGCGCGTTGCGTGCCGTCGCAGAGCAGCGCGAAGGAGCATCGCGTAGACTCGAAAGGGCCTTCGCGCGCCGTTTCACGGAGGCGCGCCGCCGCACGGAAGCCGCTGCCTGTCGGCTCTCTCCGGCGCAGACGGCGGCGCGCGCCAGTCGTGCGCGCGTGCGTCTCGCCGTCCTGCGCGCGGAACTTGAGAGGGCTGCTGCCGAGCGTCTGGAAGAGGGGCGCGGGCGAGTCGCCGTCTCGGCCGCCGCGCTCGATGCGATGTCGCCGCTCGCCGTCTTGGGGCGCGGCTATGCGCTCGTGCATGACGAGAGGGGGCGACTGCTCAGTTCGGCGCGTGAGACGGCGAGGGGCGAGCGCGTCGATGTGCGTCTGGCCGAAGGGGCGCTCAGTTGTGTGGTCGAGCGTGTGGAGGAGAATTGATGGCGTCACCTGAGAACCGGGGGCGGGGCAAGAGCCGCATCGTGATAGACGTGGAGAAGGCGCGCTCGGAGCGTCGGCGGCGACATCTGGGACGCTTTCCGCGTGCGCGCCGAATCATGTCGGTCGGCGGGCTTATCCTGCTGGGAGTGCTGCTGCTGGCGGGCGTCGGCGGTTATCTCTGGTGGCAGAATCATAAAAAGAGTCCTTCGTATTCGCTGGCTCTGCTGGTCGATGCGGCGCAGCGCGACGACGTGCGCGGCGTCGAGGAGTTGATTGACAGCGACCGCGTGGCCGAAGGGTTCGCGCCGCAGGTGGCGCAGAAGATGGCCGAGAGCGTTGACCCCGGCCGCGTTGAAGTCCTGCGTCGGCAGTTCGAGGCGGCGATGCCGCAACTGTTGCCGCGCGTGCGCGAGACGATGCGCGAGGAGGTCGCCAAAGGCGTCAAGAGTTTTTCCGAACAGACGGGCGGGAAGATGCCCTTCATGCTGCTCGCCCTCTCGGTCGCGCGCGCGGCCGACGTGAAGGAGCAGGGCGAGACGGCGACGGTCAACGTCGAGGCGGGCAATCGTCCCGTCGAGATGACGATGCAGCGCACGCCCGAAGGCCGCTGGAAGGTGGTCGGGCTTAAGGACGACGCGGTGGCCTCCGGCATCGCCGTGCGACTCGCATCGGCCGTTCCGGGCGCGACCGCAGCGCCGCCCACGTCGAACGAGCCGCGCGGGAGGAGAAAGTAAGGAGACTGACGGCGACCGTCATGGCGAAACGAGAACAGACGAAGGCGGGTGCAGCGCCCGTCGAGGCGCAGACCTTCGAGGCGCAACTGGCCGCGCTCGAACGCGTCGTGCGCGAACTTGAGCGCGGCGACCTGCCGCTTGAACGCAGCCTCGAACTCTTCGAGCAAGGCGTGCGCCTGTCGCGCATCTGTCAGGAGCGTCTGAACGAGGCCGAGCGGCGCATCGAAGTCTTGCTGCGCGACGGTGAGGGGCGCACCACCGTCGGCTCGCTCGATGATGCCGAGTTCGGACGGCTCGACGGCGGACTGGGCGAAGAGGACGATGACGAAAGCGTCTTCTGATGTGGCGCGACACACGTCGTCAGAGCCTTCGACCGATGAGGCGAGCGCACTGCTGGCGCGCTGTCGTCAACTCGTCGATGCGCGGCTCGACGCGCTCGTTCCCGTCGCCGCGAACGACCCTTCAAACGTCCATGCGGCGATGCGTTGGAGTCTCTTCGCGGGCGGCAAGCGCGTCCGCCCGTCGCTCGTCATCGCCTCCGGCGAAGCCTTCGGCGCGCCGACCGAGAGTCTCATCACGACGGCCTGCGCCTTCGAGTTGATGCATACCTACTCGCTCGTCCACGACGACCTGCCCTCGATGGACGACGACGACCTGCGACGCGGGCGCCCGACCTGTCATATCCGCTTCGGAGAAGCGACGGCCATCCTCGCCGGAGACGCCCTGCAAACGCTCGCCTTCCAGACCATCGCCGAAGACGACACGCTGGACGCGCAGGTGCGCCTGCGTCTCATCGCGGAACTGTCGCGCGCCGCAGGGACGCCCGAAGGCATGCTCGCCGGGCAGGCGCACGACCTCGCCGCCGAGTCGCGCACGGATGTGACGACGGAGGAGTTAGACTTGATTCACCGTCGCAAGACGGGCGCGCTCATCGCGTGCGCGACGCGTGCGGGTGCGCTCATCGCAGGCGCAGGCGGCAGCGAACTGAAGGCGCTGACGCGTTACGCTTTCGACCTCGGCCTGCTCTTCCAGATAACGGACGACCTCCTCGACGTGACGGCCAGCGCGGCCGAACTCGGCAAGACGCCCGGCAAAGACGCCCGCGCGGAGAAGGCGACCTACCCGGCGCTCTACGGCCTCGAAGCCGCACGCGCGCGCGCCGCAGACGTGTACGCGCGCGCCTGCGATGCGCTCGCAGAGATTCACAGACCGACCGACACGCTGCGCGCCTTCGCACGCCTCATCCTCGAACGCCACGCGTAAACGACGCACCGCCCCGGAAGGCAAGAGTGAAGATGAGAGGGAGCGTCCCTCTCATCTTCAC
>DASZCR010000238.1:0-2870 GCA_035942915.1 Pyrinomonadaceae bacterium
CGCCTGTATAGTCTCGCGCGTCGAGGCGCGCACGACGCGCACATCGCCCTCGAAGGAGTCAAAGCGCGCCCCGGCTGCGGAGGCCGGGTCGAGCGGCGCGCCTTTGAACGGGTTGCCATGCACCCACAGGTAGACGCCCGCGCCGCCCGCGACGACGCCGAAGATGAGTAACGCAACGACAATGTAGATGAGACGCTTCGGGACTATCCACCAATCAAGGTCGAAGCGACTGGTTCGAGTGCCCATATTTTTAAAGTGGGGCGAAAATTCGAGGGGCTGAAGCTGTCGAAGTAAACGGAACGAGAGGCGGGCAGGAGCGGAAAACAGCCACCCTGTCAACAAATTAACACAAGGCGGCGCGGCTGTTCAAGCGCCTTTTACACAAGCGACGGAAGCCGCTGCGAGGCGGCTTCAGCGGAGACCGGCGATAAACTCTAAATCTTTTATTTAGTTCTGTTTGCGGCTGAGGGCAGGTCGCGGTCGTCGCCGCCGAGGCGTCCCTGGTCGTCGTCGAAAGGCGAGTCGAAGCCGGGCGGCAACTCGACCTCGATGTGCGTTTCGGCGCGCTTCGGCCAGAGCAGCGAGGCGACGACCGAGCCGAGCAGGACGAGGGCGACGAAGCCGAGCGAGACGCCGATAATCGTCTCCTTCGTCAGACCGAAACGCTCGCTGATGAAGCCTTCGGTCAGCATCTTGACGCCGACGAAGGTGAGGACGATGGAGAGACCGATTTTCAGATAATGAAACTTCTCGACGACGCCTGCGAGCAGAAAGTAGAGCGAGCGCAGGCCGAGAATGGCGAAGACGTTCGAGGTGTAGACGATGAAGGTGTCGGTCGTGATGCCGAAGATGGCCGGAATCGAATCGACGGCGAAGACGAGGTCTGTCACCTCGACGATGACGAGCACGAGCAGCATCAGCGTCCCGGTCTTCCGCCCGTCAACCACCGTAAAGAACTTCTCGCCGTCGTAATGGCGCGTAATCGGGATGAAGCGCGTGACGAACTTGACGACAGAATTATCCTCCGGATTGACCGTCTCCTCGCCCTGCCTGAGCATCTTCAGACCCGTGTAGATGAGAAACGCGCCGAAGATGTAGATAATCCAGTGGAAACGCGCAATCAGCGCCGCGCCCAGACCTATCATCGTGATACGCATGACGAGCGCGCCGAGGACGCCCCAGAAGAGGACGCGGTGCTGGTACTTGGCGGGAACGCGGAAGTAAGAAAATATCAGGAGGAAGACAAAGAGGTTATCGACCGAGAGCGACAACTCGATGACGTAGCCGGTCAGAAACTCAAGGCCGGTTTGACTGCCTTCCTTCCAGAAGACGATGCCTGCGAAGATGAGCGCGAGCGAGACCCAGATGGCGCTCCACGTCGCCGCCTCGCGGTAGGTGATGGCGTGCGCCTTGCGATTGAGAACGCCGAGGTCAAGCGCCAGCATCAACAGAATAAAGATGCCGAAACCCGCCCACGCCCAAATTGGATAGTCCATGCCCGCTAGATATAACACAAACGCCCGGCCGTTGGTTAGAGCGTAGAGTTTAGTTCAAGACAAAAACAACAATCTCGACAGAATCGGCGCGCTCGGACGTCCGGTTGCGGCGCGCACGCGCTCTCCGCTACAATTCGGGTTTCGCCGGACGGGAAAGTTTAGTTCAGGGAAGGTGTCTGAAAGAATGCTGAAACAGTTCAGTCGGATGGAGAAGACGCGCAATTGGATTATCATCCTCTTCGCCGCCCTCATGGGTTTGAGTCTCATCTTTTTCTACGCGCCGGGTGGGCGCGGGGCGCTCTCGCCGCTCGGTGCCAACAACGAAGTCGTCGCCGAAGTGCGCGGCGATGAAATCACGGTCGGCGACCTGAATCGCGCTATGGAGTCGACGGCGCGGATGCAGCAGATGTTGGGCGGGCAGTTCAGCATGGCCGGGCGCGAGCGCATGATGCTCGACAGCGTCATCAGCAACCGCATCATCCGTCAGGAGGCGGCGCGGCTCAAACTCTGGCCTTCGGACGAAGAGCTGCGCGCCGAAATCCGGCGACAGTTCAAAGACCCTTCTTCCGGCAACTTCATCGGCGTCGAGCGTTATCGCGAACAGGTGGCCTCGCTCTACGGGACGGCCGAGAAGTACGAGGACGAGGTACGCACGGACTTGGCGCGCCAGAAGTTGAACGCCTTTGTCGGCGCGGGTGTGCAGGTCTCGGAGGCCGAAGTGCAACGCGAGTTCGAGCGCGCCAACACGACCTTCGATATCGTCTACGTCCCCGTCACGGCCTCTCAACTGGCCGCGCGCATCAACCCTTCCGAAGAAGAAGCGCGCCGCTTCTACGACGAGCATCAGACGGACTTCCGCGTGCTCGAACCGACGAAAAAGATTCGCTACGTCTTCATCGAACAGGCCAAAGTCGGCGAGAAGATTTCGATTACGGACGAAGACCTGCGCGCCGAGTACGACAAGCTGTCGCCGGAACACAAGATGGCCGGCGTCCGCGTCCAGCAGATAGTGCTCAAGGTGGCGACGCCCGAAGATGACCAGCGCGTGTTAGCCAAGGCGACCGAGTTGGCACAGCGCATCCGCGACGCGCAGGGCATGGCGACCGAAGAGGCATTTGCGGAGGCCGCGCGCGGCAACTCCGAAGACCCCGCGACGGCCAAAGAGGGCGGATGGCTGCCGACGCCCGTGCGCCGTAATCCCAACAAGCCGGACTTGCTGCAAAACACGCTCTCGATGCAGCCCGGTCAGGTCGGCGACCCGCTCAAGACCGGCAACGCCTACTACATCTTCCGGCGCGGCGAAGCCATCCCGAAGAGCTTCGAGGATGCCAAGAGGGAGATCGAAGTCTCTCTGCGCAATCGCAAGTCTTACGC
>DASZCR010000239.1:0-12616 GCA_035942915.1 Pyrinomonadaceae bacterium
TGCTCTGGTCATCCTGCCGGCCGACAACTCTCCGACGAGGAAGGCTTCGTTTGAGAGAGTCACTCCGGCCGTGCGTTCCAGTTCATCGACGAAGGCTTGCGGCGACTGGAACTGCGGCTGGTTGAACTTCTGCGTGAACTCCGGCCTCAGGACGAACGCATCCGTAAACTCGTTCTTGCTCTGAGCCTCTTCCTGCGGCGATTGCGGCCCGCCGACTTTGACAAGGTCGGGGACGAACTCCGCATAAGTCGGCCGACGGTCGAACGCCACCTCGTAGAAGCGATAGGCGAAATAACCGCGCGTCTGAAACTCCTGCGACTGGAAGAAGGCGGCCGAGACGAGCACTCTGTCGCACTGCGGGTTGTCCAAGCCGAAGCCGCCGTTCGGACAACCGTTAATGGTTGACTGCCAACCGGCGAAGCCGACCGTGTCAGGCTCGCGCGAGAGGAAGTCCAGATAGTGCTGACGGACGAAGAACGGCACATCGAATATCGGCGAGGTCGCGTCCGCCCCGTCGTTGTCGGTGATAGAGACCGTCGCGCTTGTCTGTGAGCCGAGACCGACGCTGCCGCCGGTGGCGTTCGAGAGCGTGAGCGTGAAGGTCTCATTGCCTTCGGCGTAGCGGTCGTCCACGAGGGGAATCGTGACGGTGCGCGACTGTTGTCCCGCCGCGAAGCGCACCGTGCCGCCGACGGTCGCGTAGTCGCAACGCGGAGAGGCGACGCCCGTCTTCTGGTTGCACAGAGAGAAGGGCGGGACGTTGGCCGTCAGGTCAACGCTCGCGGCCGTCGAGAGGTCGCCCGTGCGCGTCAAGGTGACGTTGGCGTTTGCGCCGCCCGATTCGGGTATCTGATAGCTGCTCGCGCTGAACTGAATGGTGCTCGCGGGCGCGGTCACCGTGTCGGTGATTCTGAAAATCGTGCCGCTCGTATAGTCTGCGACGTAGAGGTTGCCGGACTCGTCTTCGCCGAAGGTCGAGACGTTGATGGTGCTGTCGAGCAGTTCCGTGTTCTGCCAGCCGCTTCCCACGCGTCTCAAGCCCCAGATGCGACCCGAACAGAAGTCGCCATAGAAGTAGAGACCCTGCATGCGCGGGAACGTGCCGCCGCGATAGACGAAGCCGCCCGTGACGGAGCAGCCGAGACTGTGGCTGTATTCGACGACGGGCAACGTCAGCCCCGTCGTCACACAGCCTGTAGACGGATTGAAGCAGTGCGCGCCTTCCATCACACGCCAGCCGTAGTTCTCTCCGCCCGCGCTCAAAGCCGCTTGAAAGTTCACTTCCTCGAAGGCGTTCTGGCCGACATCGGCGATGTAGAGGTCTGCGGTCTGGCGGTCGAAGGAGAAGCGCCAGGGGTTACGCAGGCCGAGCGCCCAGATTTCGGGACGAAAGCCCGTGCTGCCGACGAAGGGATTGGTGGACGGAACGTTGTACGTCGCGGGGCTGCCCGTCTCCGGGTCGATGCGAAGGATTTTGCCGAGCGGCGTGCCCGGACTCTGCGCGAGGTTGAAGGGGTCGCCGCCTGAACCGCCATCGCCGAGACCGATGTAGAGGAAGCCGTCGCGCGGGCTGAAGGCGAGTTGACCGCCGTTATGATTGGCGAAGGGCTGCTCTGTCGTGAAGATAATCTGTTCGCTCGCAGGGTCGGCCACATCCGGGTTGCCCGCGCTCACGCGGAAACGCGAGATGACTGTATCGCCGCGCGCGGCGTTCGTGTAGTTGACGTAGAAGTATTGCTTCGCGTTGAAGCCCGGCGGGAAGGCGAGACCGAGCAGGCCGCGTTCTCCACCGGCCGAAATGCGTGCGCTGATGTCGAGGAAGGGTGTCGCCAGCAGCGTGCCGTTGCGGATGACGCGGATGCGCCCGCTCTGTTCGACGACGAAGAGACGATTGCTGCCGTCGCCCGCGTGCGTGATGCTGACGGGCTGCGTAAAGCCCGTGAAGGTGGAGACGAGTGAGATGCTCGGCAAGCCGCCGGTCTGCGCCGTGACGTGCGCCGGACGGAGAGCGCCTGACAGCATCGCTCCTAACAACAAGAACGCGAGACACAACCTGCGTGAAGACATAGAACATCCCTTCCTGTTTTCATCGCTCGTGGATTGAGAGGGGTTCGGGGAGAGAATAGCTTAACGGAAAACGGGCGGCGCGGGAAGAGGTCAGTCGAAATGAAGCGCGGCGGCTCGTTCCTCGATAGCAGCAAAGAGTTCTTCGCGCTCGCGCTCGTCGGCCGACTGCCGGTAGGCGTCGAGCAGTTCTTTGAGCGAGGCGAGGTCACGATAAACTCCCGCGTCTTCGACCGGCGGCGTGAGATAAGAGACCAGTTCGGCGTAGGAGCGACGGCGCGCGATGGTTCCCTCAGAAGGATTGTTGACGCTGTAGAGATAGACGTGCGGCAACTCGCCGACGAGACGGTCAGGCCAGCATTCGCCCGACAGGCCGACCTGTTTACCCGGCATGAATTCGAGCGCGCCGTGCGTGCCGACGTGGACGAGCGCATCGGCGCGGAAGATTTTTTCGAGATACGTGTAGAGCGCCGCGAAGCCGTGATGAGGCGCGCCCGAACGTGCCATCAGGAGGCGCATCGGGTCGCCTTCATAACCGAAGGTCGGCTGCACGGCGACGAAGGCTTGACCGAGTTGCACGCCCTGAATCAGCAGGTCGTTGCCGAACGAATTGATGGAGCCGGGCGCGCGTCCCCACTCCTTCTCTATCTCGCGCGCGTAAGGGCAGAGGCGCTCGTACTCGTCTGCGCTCATCCTGTAGGCGACGCTCGCCGGTGTGCCGAACATTTGCGCGCCTTCGCCTTCGAGCAGCAGTTGGCGCAAACGTTCGGCGCTCTCAGGCACTTCGACCTTGTAGCCTTCACTGCGCAGACGCGCGAGCGTTTCATAGAGACTCGGAAAAACGTCGAGGTCGGCGGCCGTGCCGACGTTGCCTTTGTTGGGCGGGAAACAGAAGACGACGAAGGCGAGGCGGATGTCGGCGCGCGCGGCCGTACGCAGACGATTCCAACGCGCGAGGCGACGCGCGAAGCGTCGGCAACGCTCTTCGAGCGCGACCGGCTCTGCGCCGTCGGCAGGCATCCCGCCGTAGACGAACGGCTCGGTCGCGCCGTCAATCTCAGGAATGGCAATCTGCATTCCCGCCTGCACAGGATTAAGCCCCGTCCACGAATCACGCCATGCTTCGACCGTCTGCACGTCGAGACTGACGGCGGAGCGAAAAGGCCGGTTCAGTTCTTTGAGAAACTCGACGGCCGCTTCGCTGTCGTTCATCGCCGGGCCGCCGACGAAGCTGAAGCCGGTCAGCGAAACTATCTGGCTGACGCGCGCGCGTCTGTCGTCGGCGACGAAGAAACGCTCACAGGCTTCGCGGTTGTCCATGAAGGTCGAGATGGCCGGGATAACGGCCAGACCTTCTGCTTCGACGGCGCGAATCAGTCCGTCGTAGTGGCGGCGCGTGCCGCTGATTATCTGCGTCCGCATCAGGAGCAGCCCCGTGGTTCGTTCGGGGTCGAGAGGCGGGACTGCCTGCTTGCGTCCGCGCTTCTCGTACCACGCGCGATAAGCGTCGAACGAATCGAAGAGCGCAGGCGCGTCCGGGTGATAGATGCCGACGGCCGGTTGCGACTCCGGCGGAGGAACTGCGATGCGCGTGCCTGCGATGCGCTCGGCTTCAGCGTAATGCTTGAGCGCGTAGAGGAGCATCGAGCGGATGTTGGCGGGCGTCGGTTGGAGGAAGTAGCAGAAGAGTTGCAGGTAGTGTTTGAGGTCGCGCAGGCGTCCGGCGTTGGGAACGAGTTTGAGGAGCGCGGGCAGGCGTTGGACGAGGCGCAGGTAACGGTCGTGGCGCGGCCGTCGTTTCTCGCGGCGTGCGCGCGCCTGTTCGCCCATCCATGAACCCGCGCTTTTGAAGAGACGGCGCGCGCGTCCCTCGCCACGCGTTTCGTCGCCCTCTGCATCCGCAGCCTCGTCGTCTCCGCCGAAGCTGAGTTTGCCCATGCGCGTGCGGCGCATGAGGTCGGGCATGCAGTTGATAACGACGGTCGTCGCAGGGCGTGTCGCAGGGTCGTCGAAGAGGCGCAGGAGTCGCGCGGCGTTCTCGCCGTCGGTGACGTGGAAGACGAAGGCGATGGAGGCTTGCGCGAGGTCTGCGGCCAGAGCGCGCCACGCGCCGTCGTCGAGCCGCGCGCCGAGGTTGTGCGCGCAGACGCGCACACGCAAGCCGAACTCACTTTCGATGTCGCGCTCGGCCTGTTTGAGCGGCGCCAGCAGGCTCGACCCGACGTACAGCGCCGCGATGTGTAATCGCTCCTCGTTCATCACGCGTGAGAGTAGATGTTTAAGACTTCGGTCTTCTTCTCGCAGGCGGCGTTGTCACCGGCGGGGGTGTGGACTGCGGCGGATGTGCGAAGGGCGCGACGCCTTCGGCGCGCAGCCTCTCGGCCACGCGCAAGCCCATCTGTTCGCCGCGCCGCGCGCCTATCGCGCCCGACTCGCTGAGAATCTGCGGCAGGATTTTTATCGCCTTCTGTCCGGTCGGCGTCTGGTAGAAAGCTATCAGGGCTTTGATGTCTTCGCCCGACAGGTGTTTGTCATAGATGGCCGCCATCTCGCTCAGGAAGCCTTCCGTCCGAAACTCTTTTTCGGCCTCTTTCTCCAACTCCTGCCAGAACCTTTCCGGCATCTGCGGCATCGTCCTGCGAGCCATCACGATGCCCTCTCTGACTCCTGCCAGTCCCGACTCGACGGCGTGCGTTATCTCCAACAGACGACGGATGTCTTGCGCCTTCTCGGTCTCGGCCGTCTGCGCCGGGACGGCGGGCGCAGAGAGCACGAGCACGCACAAGGCCGCCGCCGCGATAAAAGTTTTTCTCATCTTCTTGATACCTCTTCGCTTCTTCAAATTCTTCAACTGCGCGCCCGACTCCGGCTCTACTTCAGGCGACTCCTTCCAGTTGGTCTTCAAGCCCCGTGAAGATTTCTCTGAGGCGTTCGACGGTGGCGCTCTCGGCCTTCCAGAAGCCGCGCCCTTCGGCTTCCAGCAGACGCGCGACGAGCGAGCGCGCCGAGTGCGGGTTGAGTTGACGCAGGCGTTCGAGCATCTCTTCATCGAGCACGAAGGTTTCGGCCACCTCCTGATAGACCCACTCATCGACGGCGTCAGCGGTCGCGCTCCATCCGAAGGTGTTCGTCACGCGGTTCTCAATCTCGGCAACGCCGCGAAAGCCGTGCTTGAGCATCCCTTCGTACCACTTCGGGTTGAGCGTCTTGGCGCGCGTCTCAAGCCGTATCGTCTCGGCAAGCGAACGGACTTTCGCCTCGCGCGAGAGCACGTCCGAGAGATAGACGACGGGGCGCGCGCGCGCGTGGTTCTCGACCGCACGCGAGACGCCGCCGAGATACTCGAAATAATGGTCAACGTCGGTGACGCCAATCTCGAACGAGTCGATATTCTGATAGGTGGCCTCGACGCGCGTGAGGGCGCGGCTCATCGCGCGTCGCGCCTCGCGCCCTTCGAGCGCGCGCCCCTCGCCGTCGCGCCCGTAGGCGAAGCACTTGCGCGTCACGAACAGTTCGCCGAGCGCGCTCGACTGTTCCCACTGCGAATCCGTCACCATGAAGTTGACGTTCGTGCCGTAGTTGCCCGGCGCGTTCGAGAAGACGCGCCAAGAGGCTTCGTCGAAGGAACAGCCGTCGGCCTCTATCTGTTCGACGATGTTGCGCCGGACGTAGTTCATCTCGACAGGTTCGTCCAACTCTGCGACGCGGCGCACGGCCTTATCCAAAAGCAACATCGTCGCGCCGAAGAGGTCTCGGAAGATGCCGGAGACGGTCATCACGACATCGACGCGCGGGCGTCCCAACTCGGCGAGCGCGATGGGTTCGACATCCGTCACGCGATTGAGCCTGTCGCGCACGGGGCGCACGCCGAGCAGCCACAACGCCTGCGCCACGCCCTCGCCCTGCGTCTTGATGTTGTCGAGTCCCCAGAGGACGAGCGCCATCGCGCGCGGGACACGGCCCTGCTCCGCGCGATGGCGTTCGAGCAGGAGACGGACGACGCGCTCGGCGCGCGCGAAGGCGGCGGCCGAAGGGACGGCGTAAGGGTTGACGGCGTGCGTATTGCGGCCGGTGGGAAGGACGGAAGGGTTCTGCACGATGTCCGCGCCGGGTCCCGGCTCGATGTATTCACCGCGCAGAGCGCGTGCCAGACTGTCGAGTTCGTCGTTCGTCCTGAGATGTGCGCGGACGGTTTCGAGTAAGGCGAAGACTTTCGTTGACTCTGCGGGTGCGACTCCGGCGGCAGATTCCAGCCAACGACTTGCGTCCGCCGTCCCGCTCATGACGAAACGCGCGACGGCTTCGCGCAGCAACGCCTCGACGCGCTCGCGCCTCTTTAAACTCTCCTCGTCGCGCGCGCCTCGTTCGAGCAGCGTAGCGTATGAGCCGAGGCCGAGTGCTTCGGCGATGAGGTCGGGCAGGGCGCGCGCGCCGATTTCGGGGCGGTCGAAGGAGGCGACGGCGCGCAGCACGTCGGCGCACTCTTCGTCGCCCGACGGACGACCGAAGACGTGCAGCCCCGTCGGTATCAGACGCCGCTCGACCTCGACGACCTGCTCGTAGAGTTCAAGCACGCGCCGGTCGCGCTCCTCGCTCGACTGTCGCCTTTGTGCTTCGCCTTCCATCAATTCTCAACAGTCTTTCTTATCTGGCGTCTTCAGTCTTGCTGCAAAATTTCGCCCGACAGAGCGGCGGGCGCGCCTGTGGACAGTTGGAGATAGCGACCGCCGAGTGAACGCGAGAGCGAGAGTCCTTCGCCGCCCGTTATGAAACGCTGCTGCGTATCGACGACGACCGAGCGGACGCCCGCGACGCGCAACGCCGCGCCGAGATGCTCGACCTCCGAAGCGATTCTTCGCCGCCGCGCCGCGCCGTCTTCGTGCGCCACTTCCGTGAGCGGAACGTTGGCGCGGCCGTCTGTGAAAAGGACGTGGACGATGCGTTGTGCGCCCGCGTCGCGTGCGCGGCGCGCGATTTCGAGGACGCGTGCGAGCGCGGCCGGAAGCGGGGTTGCGCCGCCGACGGGGAGCGCATCGAGTATCCGTCGCGCGCGCGCCGCTGAAGTGCTCGGCGCAAGGAGCGTCTGCGCGTCGCGTTCGCGGAAGCTGACGAGCGCGACGCGGTCGCGTCTGACATAAGACTCGCGCAGGAGGTGCGCGAGCGCGCCCTTAGCCTGACCGATGCGGTTGACGGCCATGCTCCCCGAAGTATCGACGGCGAGGACGTAGAGCGTGCCTTGACGGCGGCGCAGCAGTTTGAAACGCAGGTCTTCGGCCGAGACACCGAAGGCGCTCAAGGCGTGTGCGGACTCTGCACAGGTGTCTGCGAATGGCGCACCTCTTCGCTCGTGCCGTCGGGCGGAGGCGACCCGAAGCGTCGCGTCAACGGCGACGCGGCCGCACGCCGTTCGCTGCTCGGTCGCACGCGCGTAACGACCGCGCGGCGCATCGGTCGTCGTGCGTGTGCGTCCGCGACCGTGCGGCGTGTTGCGCGCAGGGCGGCGCGCGGTGTCGGATGTCGAGTCGAGCGCGCCTTCCGGCAGCCGCCCGTCGGCGGGCGGGGCGTGTTGTTGCTGGCCGTGCGGATTCGTGCCGCGCGCGGCGTCCTGTCCGTCGTTGTCGCGTGTGGATGAATGATTGACGGGAGGGCGGCTCTCAGTCGCGTCATCGCTGCGTTTGCTGAGGGGCGCGCCGTCGGTGTTGTTGAAGAGTTGTGCGACCGCTTCGTCGAGTCGCGCGCCGCCGGTCTGTTGTTCGAGCGGGTCGCGGCGCAGGCGATGGCGCAAGGCGAGCGGGGCGACGCGGCGCACGTCTTCATGCGTGACGCGGCGGCGGCCTTCGAGCGCCGCGAGGGCGCGCGCCGCACGCGCGAGTGTAATCTCGCCTCTGTGACCATCGACGCGCAGGCGCACGCAAAGCTCTGCGATGAGTCGCAGGACGGCGCGCGGCATCTCGACGCCTGCGACGAGCGTGCGCGCCCTGACGATGCGACGACGCAGAGCCGCCTGCTCGCTCTCCTGCGCGGCGAGGAAGGCTGCCGGGTCGCGCTCGAAGCTCTCGCGCAGTTCCACGATGCGGACGCGCTCGTCAACGTCGAGGACGGTGCGGACTTCGGCGCAGAGACCGAAGCGGTCGAGCAGTTGCGGCCGCAGTTCACCCTCTTCGGGATTGCCCGAACCGACGAGGACGAAACGCGCAGGATGTTCGCGCGAGACGCCTTCGCGTTCGACGCGGTTGCGCCCGCTCGCCGCTACGTCGAGCAGCAGGTCAACGAGATGGTCGTCCAACAGGTTGACTTCATCGACGTAGAGAAAGCTGCGGTTGGCGCGCGCCAGCAGGCCGGGTTCGAAGCCGCGCACGCCTTCCTTGAGCGCGCGTTCGATGTCGAGCGTGCCGCAGACGCGGTCTTCGGTCGCGTTGAGCGGCAGTTCGACGACGGCGACCGGCGCTCGCTCGCGCGGCAGGCGTTCGCCGCGCTCATGTCTCGCGCGACAGTCGTCGCAGAGATTCTGTGTGTCGGAGGGGTCGCAGTTGAAGGGGCAGCCGCGCACGCGCGCGACCGGCGGCAGCAGTTCGGCGAGCGCACGCACGGCCGTCGATTTGCCCGTGCCGCGATGGCCGGAGACGAGCACGCCGCCGACCGCAGGCGAGACGGCGTTGAGAAGCAGCGCGAGTTTCATCTCCTCCTGCCCGGTCAAGGCCGTGAAGGGGAAGACCGGCGGAGGTGAAGTGCGCGTGTCGGTGTCTCTGTTTTTCGCTGAGCGCCCTGTCATGCTTTCGGAGGCGGATGGCCGGAGCGGAATCGAAGCGCGTTGGATTATATGCTTCCTCGTGCAAAAGGCCAGACTTTTTTAGAGCACAGACCTCAACGCCTCACGCATCGCCCGCGACAAACTCTCTTTTGCGAGCCGGAAGAAGTTTCGCGCGCGAGGCGCAAAGGTGCAAAGAGAGGGCGTTAAGGCTCGATGGACATGCGCAGGATGTCGGCCAGCGGCCGTCGCGTCACGCGGCCATCTTTGCCGACGACGACGACCTGATTATTCTGCACCGTCACGCGATGCACCATGCTCATGTCGCGCTCAAAGGTCTCGCCGTCTCTCGTGACGATGATGAGACGCGGGCTTGGCGGCGCGGGCGACGCTGACTCGGCCGTCGCAGCGCCGGGCGGAGCATCGGTCGCCGCGCGCTCGGCGGGCTGTTCCCTTCTCGTAGAGGAGCGGCGCGGCGGACGCGTGCGCGACCTGTTGGTTCTGCGCGCAGGCGTCTCGGCGGCGTTCTCAGGAGTCGTCTCGGCAGGGCGCGCCTCTTCGGCGCGTGCAGTCTCCGGCGCGTCTGTGGGCGCGGGCGTCTGTTGCCGCGTGCGGTTGGACGCGGACGCGCGAGGAGGAGTAGTCCGGCGCGTGTTGTTGCGGCGCGTGCCGCGCCTTGCAGCCGGCGTCGTCGTCTCACTTTCGGGCGTTGCTTCGGGCGTCGGTTGCGACTCGGCCGGACGCGCCTCAGCCGTCTCGGTGGGCGGTTCGTCGATGCGCGCGCCGACGGAGGTGACGCGGCGGCTGTTGGGATTGCGCGCGGTCGGCTCGGCCAGCGTGGGCGTCTCCGGGATGTCTGTCGGCTGACGCGTCGAGGCGGCGAACGCGCCCTCGAAGCGTATGCGATAGACGGCGTCGGTCTCGCCGCTCGTGCGCCCCTCAACTCTCAAGACGAGCGGCTCTCCCTGTCGCAGATAGACGCTCTTGGTCGCCTTCGTACTCGAAGCGCCTGCGTAGAGCGTAATCTTCGTCAGCGGTCGCAACGAGTCGGCCGTAAAGAGGTCTACGTCGCCGTTGAGGTCTGTGCTCTCGACCGTGATGACGAGGTCGCCTTCCGTGCCGTCGAAGGTGTAGAAGTGGCGCGTCAGGCGCGCGTCGCCGAGGTCGCGCGGCTGGATACGCCCGGTGATTTCGTTGGCGTAGACGGGCGTCGGGAAGTTCACGTCGCGCGACTGTGCGGCGACGGAAGCGACGGCCGAGAGAAAGGCGACCGTGACGACGAAGACCTTCAAAGCTAAGCGGGGCGAATTAAATCGGCGGAGGGACAGGCGCATAGAATTTCAACTCCGGTTCGGCCTCAACACGGGAGAGTGTATCAGCCGACGCCGCCGCGTCACAAATGGTTGATGGAAGCAATCAGACCGAAGAAATCGAAAAGGGTTGAGACGCATGCGCCTCAACCCTTTGGTATGCCGAAGGGGGGACTCGAACCCCCACGAGTTTCCTCACACGCCCCTCAAACGTGCGCGTCTACCAGTTCCGCCACTTCGGCTTCTAAATTTTCAAAAGCAGGACAGCCAGATTAACAGAAGTTTGATGTAGCTGTCAGCCGACCCGTTCGCTCTACTTCTGCTGCTGCTGCGGCGACGAAGACGCGTTGGCGTTGGCCGCAGGCGCAGGACTCTCTGCGGCGGCCGGAGCAGTCGCAGCGCCGCCGCCCGTGTTGGCGTTCGCATCGGTCGCGCCCTGTTGCGCGGCGGGCGCGGCGGCGTCGGGCGAAGTGTTGGGTTGCGGCAGCGGCGTCATGGAGACTTGCGGCGTCGTCTGCGGCTGCGCGGGAGCGTCTTCGGCCGTTGACATGACGGAGCGCGGGCCGCCGACGCCCATCGAAATCAGCAACGCGGCGAGCATGAAGGCGATGGCCGCGCCGATGGTGATTTTCGCCAGAAGCGTCTGCGTGCCGCGCGGGCCGAAGGCGTTGCTGGAGACGGAACTCGTGAAGAGGTCTCCGGCGCTGGCTTTGCCCGGCTGCAAGAGCACGGCCAGAATCAGCGTCAGACAGGCCAGAATGAAGAGTCCGTAGAGTATGTAGCTTAACAAAGCTTCTAACCTCGAAAGATTATCTGTCGTAATTGACTATCCGCGCGAAAGTCTCTGCGTCGAGACTGGCACCGCCGACGAGTGCGCCGTCGATGTCCGGCTGCGCGATTAATCCGGCGATATTGTCGGGCTTGACCGAGCCGCCGTAGAGGATTCTGAGCTTGGCGCCCGCCGCCTCCGTATACTTCTGCGCGAAAACGCGCCGGACAAACGCGTGCATTTCCTGCGCTTGCTCCGGCGTCGCGGTACGCCCCGTTCCGATAGCCCAGACCGGTTCGTAGGCCACCATGATACGGTCGAGGTCTGAGGCTGTCAACTCGCGGAAAGCCCCGCCGAGTTGGCCGCTGACGACGTTTTCGGCGTCTCCGCGCTCGCGCTGTTCGAGCGTCTCTCCGACGCAGATAATGACGGTCAAACCGGCCGCCAGCGCAGCCTGCGTCTTGCGACTCACAAAATCGTCCGACTCGCAGTAATGCTGCCGCCGCTCGGAATGGCCGACGATACAGTGCGTGCAGCCCACGTCGCGCAGCATGTCGGCCGCCACCTCGCCCGTGTGCGCGCCGTGCTGCTGCTCGGTCGAGCAGTCCTGCCCGGCGACCCGGATGTTCGAGCCTTCGAGACGGTCGGCCACCGTCTTCAAGGCCGTAAACACAGGCGCGATGATAACCTCGCAATGGCTCGCGTTTGCCACCAGCGGCTTCAACGCCAGCGCCGTCGCCACCGACTCGGCGACCGTCTTATACATCTTCCAATTTCCGGCGATGACGGGTTTACGCATGGGTTCGTAATCAGTGATAAGTGATAGGTGAGAGGTGAGAGGTGATGGGTGATAAGAGGAAAGCTTTTTCCTATCACCTATCATCCATCACCCATCACTGCTGTCTATCGTTGAGTGCTTCGACGCCGGGGAGCGCGTCGCCCGCGAGGAATTCGAGCGTCGCGCCGCCGCCCGTCGAGATGTGCGTGATTTTGTCTGCGACTCCGGCCTGCGTGACGGCCGCGACCGAATCGCCGCCGCCGACGATGACGGTCGCGCCGCGCTCGGCCGCTTCGGCGACGGCGCGCGCCACGCCGACCGTGCCTTCCTCGAAGCCCTTCTCCTCGAAGACGCCCATCGGGCCGTTCCAGATGATGGTTCGCGCGTCGCGGAGCGCGTGCGCGAAATGCGCGACCGTCTCCGCGCCAACGTCTAAGCCGACGAGTCCGGCGTTGGTGAACTCGATGGGAATCGTCCTCCGGCTCGTCAAAGGCTCGTAGCTATCGACGACCTGATGGTCGGTCGGCAGAATCAACTCGACACCGGCCTCGGCGGCGCGGCGTCGGATGTCGCGCGCCGTGTCGAGTTTGTCGTTTTCGACGAGCGACTTGCCGACGGTGAAGCCCTCGGCCTTGAAGAACGTGTAGGCCATCGCGCCGCCGATCAGCAGTTTATCGACGCGCCGCGCGATGAGAGCTTCGATGACGGCGATCTTGTCAGACACCTTCGCGCCGCCGAGGATGGCGACGAACGGATGCTCCGGGCCGTTGATGACGCGACCGAGGTAGTCGAGTTCCTTCTCCATCAAGAGTCCGGCGGCGGCCTGCGAGACGTGCTTGGTGATACCTGCGGTGGACGCGTGCGCGCGATGCGCCGCGCCGAAAGCGTCGTTGACGTAGAGGTCGCAAAGAGCGGCCAACCGGCGCGCGAACGTCTCGTCGTTGGCC
>DASZCR010000240.1:0-2809 GCA_035942915.1 Pyrinomonadaceae bacterium
CGTTTACTAATCTGCGTCGCCGTCAGAGCCAGAGGAACCCACAACTCGCAATGCTGTGGAGGGTCGAAGCTCGGCGGGAGGTCGCTGGCACTCGGATACCGGAAGCCTTCCGGCATGACGCCGACGACGGTGTAACTCTTGGCGTCGAGCGTCAGCGCCCTGCCGACGATATTGGGGTCAGAGCCGAAGCGGCGTTGCCACAGGCTATGGCTCAAGATGACGACGTTGCTGTTCTCCGGCTTGTCCGCATCAAGCGAGAACGTGTTGCCCGGTTTCGCCTCCACCCCCATCAACTGAAAGAGATTGGCCGACACGCGCGCGCCAGCGAGCCGCTCCGGGTCGCCGACGCCCGTGAGGTTGAAGGCGTCGGGCATGAGCGCGGCGATGTGCTCGAAGGAGCGCGTGCGACTTTGCCAATCGACGAAGTTGCCCGCTGAGGCCGGGAGATTGTCAATCCCTAGTTGCAGGCGCGGATTGTTCTCCCACAGCATCACGATGCGCTCCGCATCCTTGTATGGCAGGGGTTTGAGAAGGATGACGTTGACGACGCTGAAAATCGCGCTCGTCGCTCCGATGCCGAGCGCGAGAATGAGGATTGTCATGAGCGTGAAGGTGCGCCCCTTAATCAACATCCGCACGCCGTATCGCAAGTCTTGTATCAAAGTTTCCACGATGTCCTGCCCCCCTCAGTTTGGTCTCTTCCTGCCGTCTTCAGAAGATGCGGAAACGACGCCGCCGACGCGCGCCCGCTCAGGCGCGTGCATCGCTCGCCGTCGCGAAATTTCGAGCCTCGCGGTCGTCCTGCCACAGGTGCGCGACATCACCGAAATGTTTTGCCACCCACCTGTCGGAATAGATGGTTTCCATGTAACGCTCCCCACGGTCGGGGAAGATGGCGACGACGACCGAACCGGGCGGAATGGTGTGTTTGACCTGTTCGATAGCCATCAGCACCGCGCCCGACGAACCGCCGACCAATAGCGACTCGTGACGCACGAGGCGGCGACACCCGATGACGCACTCCAAATCCGTGACGTGAAGGCGCTGGTCTGCGAGGTCTGGGTCGTAGAGCGGCGGGACGACGGCCGCGCCGTGACCCGGAATCAGGCGCTTGGCCGCAGAGCCGCCGAAAATCACGCTGCCGTAAGCGTCAACGGCGACGATGTGTGTCGGCAAATGATGATTGCGGACATATTCGGCGCACCCTCTGAGCGTGCCGCAAGTGCTGACGGCGCAGAAGAGGTAGTCAACCTTGTCGTTCAACTCTTTGGCGATTTCGCCCATCGTGTGATAGTGCGCGATAGCATTGGCCTCGTTGGCATATTGGTTCGGCCAGAAGCTGTCGGGAATCACACTGCACAGTTCCTTAACGCGGTTGAGCCGCGCCTGTAGATACTCTCCCGTCTGCGGGTCGGGTTCCATCACCAAATCGATATCAGCCCCGAAGACCTCCAAGATGCGTATGTTCTGCTCGGTGGTTTTCGGGTCGATGACGCAGATGAAACGCAGCCCGAAGTAGGCGCACACTTGAGCCAGACCGATGCCCATGTTTCCCGAACTGGATTCGACAATCACGGTGTTCGGATGAATCAATCCTGTTTCTATCCCATGCTTGATAATATTGAGCGCAGGTCTGTCTTTAATGCTGCCGCCGAGGTTGAGGGATTCCAACTTCGCATAGAGCCGCAGGTCAACGTCTTTGAGGATTTTGCTCAGTCTGACGAGGGGGGTATTCCCTATCGCAGACAAAGGGCCTTTGTCCGCCACTGAGAATTCAGTTGTTAGTAGCATGGTTGGTTTTAAACTCCTGCGGTTTGAGCACCGCTCTTCACGTCATAAGTAATCGCCCGCATCAGCCGGCACGGATGCCGACTCGCTAAAGCACGTGGCTGTTAGGTAATTAAGCTGCGGACATTACCAAGTGGGGTTTGAGGCAAACTCTCTGTGAGGATAGTTCCTTTCCGGCATAAATGGCGCGGCGATTAACGCTTGCGTGTGAGCGCAAGGCTTAACTCTCTTTCGCCTACAACTTTTTCTCGCTAATCATTTTCGCCAACTCTTCTTCAGACAGTTGTTCGAGCCTCGCCAGCGTCTCTCCCAGATTTTCCTTACCTCTCGGCACAACCTGTATTTCGGGGATGTCGTCGTCCTCATCGGCGGCGGCGAACTTGCCTGCCTGCTGCTCTTCAATGACGGCGGCAAGCTCCGCGATGTTCGGAGACTCGAACAATCTGCGCAGCGGTAACTCGACCCGGAAGTTGCTGCTGATGCGCGACATCAACTGTGTCGCCAGCAGAGAATGGCCGCCGAGGTCGAAGAAGTTGTCGCGGATACCGACCCGCTCGACTCCCAAGACCTCACACCACAGCTCAGCGAGCATCTCCTCGACAGGCGTGCGCGCGGCCTCATAGGCATCCTCGCCGCCCGCCTCCTGTCTGACCGCAGGCAGAGCCTTCCTGTCAACTTTTCCGTTCGGTGTGAGAGGCATTTTGTCTAAGAAGACAAACTGCGCGGGCACCATCACCTCCGGCAACCGCTCACGCAGCGCCGCGCGCAGACTGTTCGTCTCCAACTCTGCCCCCACGACGTAGGCCACCACACGCTCCGGCCCCTCTCGCCTCTCGACTATCACGGCGGCAGCCTCCACCCCTTCCTGTTCTTTCAAGACAGTCTCTATCTCACCCAACTCAATACGATAACCTCTAACCTTAACCTGTGTATCAATCCTTCCCAGAAACTCTATCTCTCCATCCGCTCTATATCTCGCTAAATCTCCTGTCCGATATAACCTCTCTCCTGCTCTACCGAA
>DASZCR010000241.1:0-5941 GCA_035942915.1 Pyrinomonadaceae bacterium
CGACCTCGCGTGGGAGACCGAACTCCTCCGACACCTCGACCACGAAGGTCTGACCGTGCCGGTGCCGCTCCCGACGACGGACGGACGGCTGTTCGCCGACGGTCTGGTGGTGATGACCTACGTGGAGGGCGGGCCGCCCGAGACGGAGGCCGACTGGCGCCGCGTGGCGGACACGCTCCGCCGGCTCCATCAGTTGACGCGGGGCTGGCCGCAGCGCCCGGGGTGGCGCTCCTCGACCGACCTCCTGCACGCCGAGACCAGGACGAAGGTCGACCTCGGCGCGATGCCGCGCGAGGGCGTTGCCCGATGCCGGGCGGCGTGGGCGCGGCTCGCCGGGCGTCAGACGTGCGTCGTCCACGGCGACCCCAACCCTCGTAACGTCCGCATGACCGCGAACCGGGTCGCGCTGATTGACTGGGACGAGGCGCACGTCGATGTCCCCGACCTCGACTTGGTGCTGCCCCACAACGCCGCCGGTCTCGACGACGGCGCGCACGACATCGCCGCGCAAGCGTCGGCCGCATGGGAAGCCGCCGTCTGCTGGGACGACGAGTACGCGGTCAAGCAGCTCGCCGAAGTTCGAGCGGTCTGAGCGGCAGCGAATCGAGAGACCACGCCTGATGCCGGGCTCTTCAGCGCCTCTTTCGACCACTCGGCTCAACGGTCGGGCGCACCGAACGGCGCGCTTGGTGATGCTTGGCGTTATTCTACAAAATAACTCAAGTGTAGAATTAGACCCCTCGTCCTCTTCTTCTAGCACGTCTTCTTCACAAGGCACTATGACGCCGCTTGAATGGGGAAGAATTGCGTCTCATGCGTGAGTAATGAATCGGACGTGTGATGATAAAGAAGCAGGATTATAGTCGAGAAGCAGTTTTTGAAACACAACCATCAATGCACTGATTTTGATTATGAGAAATTCTGTGTCGACAGTCGAACTTTTACGAGTCGGGTTTGCACCCGCCAGCCGACATCACTAATGAACCTCCCCGTCAGGGCATCTCTCATGCAGTTGCATTACGTGTTGTCTCTCCCCGAAGATAAGTTGGGCGAGGCATTTAGAGGGTTTCCTGAGGGGAATGTTTCCTTGACTTCTGTTTAATCACGGGTCTAGTCTTTCGGCATCCCCCTTCCCAATAAAAGAGTTGCATCCCTTCACTCGGCAGAAGAACCTCTCGTAAAGGAACTACCATGACTAAAACCTTCGCCAATCTCTTAAAAGCCTCCTTCTATCTTTGCCTTTTGATATTGATGCAGGACGTATCTTCACCGCGCGTCCTTGCTCAGACCGGATTCACGCGCCAAGTCATCATCACGCCTCAAACTCCGGGCACCTGCGGCTTTGAAAATCCGACGACGATGCTCATACAGGGCAACCGCCTCTTCGTCGGCCAGCAAAACGGTAAAATCCACATCTTCACTCTTGATGCTAAGCTGAACGTCACCGCCGTCAAGTGCATCGACACGATTTACAACTACGGCCCGCCCAATCCCCGCCTCTTGACCGGCATGACTTTCGGCCCTTACTTCGCCGTCGACTCTACCGATTCAATCGGGCCTGACCTCTACGTCTCACACAGCGACGGCCACTTCTACGACCCCTCTATCGACCCGAACTCCGGCACAGTGACGAAACTTCTCGCCCCGAATTACCAGACCGGCGTAGACATTGTGAAAGGCTTGCCGCGCTCGAAAGGCGACCACGCGCCTAACGGACTGGTTCTCGGCCCCGATGGATTCCTCTATCTCGCCATCGGCGGCAATACCAACGCCGGACTTCCCAGCGATTTTTTCCTCAACTGGCCGGAAGTGCCCAAAGGAGCGGCGATTCTCAAGATTGACTACTCTGGAGCGGTCTCGACCTACGCGACGGGCTTTCGTAATCCCTATGATATGGTCTGGCATACCAACGGCCAGCTTTACGTCAACGACAACGGCGCGAACGCAGGTTTCGGCAACGCGCCTGACCCCACGACCTGCGGAGCGCCCGGTTATGATCCGGGCGATCAGCCCGACGAGTTGAATCGGATAGAGGTCAATCGCTATTACGGCCATCCGAATCCGAGTCGCGGCGAGTGCATCTTCAACGGCGGCCAGAACTACTTTCCGCCTATCTACACCTACGGGCTGCACACTTCATCCGACGGCATCACGGAATACACGGACTCTCTGATTCCGGGTTTTCAGGGGAACCTCTTTACGGCCAACTGGGCGTCGGGAGATGTTATCCGCCTCCAACTCTCGGCCGATGGCAAGACCGTCAAGAGCGGCGGCGTATTCGCTTCCGGTTTCGGCAACCCGATTGATGTGGTGGTGAATTCCGACACGTTCTTCATCGCCGAGCACGGGCCTCATCAGGTCACGGTCTTGCGCTGGATTCATACACACTGACGGGAAGGCTCAACCGACCGGTACATTCTGAAGTCGAAGATTGGCCGCTACATAAAATAATGTGGAGGAGGAGACCGCGCCTGTCTAGCTGCTCATCGAGCGCAATCAGAACGGCAGACCGCGCGCCTGCGTTCGGCGGCTTTCGTTAATAATCGAGGATGACCATTAAATTCAAAGTTCTGCAAGCTGGCGATGAGCAAATCTTGTCACGGGTCGCCCCCGACGTATTCGACTACCAAATCGACGAGCGCTTGACGGCGGAATTCCTCCAAGACCCGCGACACCACCTCGCGGTCGCAATCGACGAGGAAGTAGTCGTCGGTTTCGCTTCTGCCGTGAGCTACATTCACCCTGATAAGCCGGCCGAACTATGGATTAACGAGGTGGGTGTCTCGCCAACACACCACAGACGCGGCGTCGCGCGAGCCTTGCTCGAATCGCTCTTCAGAGTTGGTCGCCAAGAAGGATGCTCGACGGCATGGGTGCTGACGGAACGAGAGAACACCCCAGCGATGCGGTTGTATCAATCTTGTAGAGGCGAGGAGGCGGAGGGCGAGACGGTAATGTTTTCATTTAATCTGAAGCAATAAGGGGATAGATGCGGCATTATGAAAGGTTGGAACAAGACGGCGCTGCCGAACAACCGGTTGCAGCCGACGCGCAGCGACCGTGCTCTTTATCAACAAGGAAGACTGCGCGCCGCTGAACCGGGGCGTTCAGCACTTCACAAGCGGAGCGAATTGTGCCGCAGGACTGCAAGCTGCGGCGGGTGAAATACCTGAACAACGTGCTCGAACAAGCTCATCGCTTCATCAAGAAGAAGGTGCGAGCCTCGCAATGCTTCAAGAGCTTTCACACCGCTGAGCGAACGCTGGAAGGCATTGAAGCTGTGAACATGATGAGGAAGGGTCAAGTCAAAAGATTAGCCGGGAATGATGCGCAGGGGCAGGCGAAGTTTGTCGAGAGCCTGTTCGGGAGCGTTGCCTAGCAAAAGGTGCTCGAAGCACTTCTGCGCTTGAAAACAATCTTTGCAACGCATCCCCGTGCTGCGGGTCGCGCGCAAAAGTTGTATCCTGTGCCTATAAACTATCACAGTTGCGGACTGCCCCCGCCGCCGAAGGAGGGTTCTCGTGACCGGACTAAGAATCGCGCTCCCTGTCTGCCTCGCGCTGATATTTTCCGCCAGCGGCAATTGCGTAAATTCGCGGGAGCCGCAAAATGCTCGGCCGCAGCCGGGCGCGAGCAACTCGGCGGACGAATACAAAAGAGAGCGCCGCCGGATGGTGGACGAGCAGATACGCGCCCGCGGGATAGAGGACGCCTCTGTCCTGAAGGCCATGGAAAAGGTTCCGCGCCACAGGTTCGTGCCTGAGCAGATACGGCACTTGGCTTATGCAGACCGCCCGCTACCCATCGGCATGGAGCAGACTATCTCGCAGCCAGCTATCGTCGCCTACATGACGGAAGCCGCCGACATCTCGAAAAAGGAGAAGGTGTTGGAGATTGGGACCGGCTCCGGTTACCAGGCCGCCATCCTCGGCAACGTGGCCGGCGAAGTTTACACGATTGAGATTATCCCGGAGTTGGCGGAGAGGGCGCGGGGGGTTCTCGACGAGCTGGGCTATAAGAATGTTTTCGTGAAGACCGGAAACGGCTACTTGGGCTGGCCGGAACACGCCCCATTCGACGCGATAGTCGTGACGGCGGCGCCGGACGAAATACCCCAGGCGCTCGTCGAGCAGCTCGCCGTCGGGGGGAAGATGGTCATCCCCGTGGGGACTGGCAACCAAGAGATGGTCATCGTCGAAAAGACCCGCAAGGGCGTGACGCAGAAGAGGACGATACCGGTGCGCTTCGTGCCGATGACCGGAAAGCCTTCCCAGTAGCCTCCCCTCTAAGTCGCGGCGCGTTTCAGTTAAAACAGAGAGAGCGGGAACGTCGGGCGCGTCTGACGCGGCCTTCTATTTCGCGCGAGTTAATAAGGGGGGCGATGAAAGACTGTGAGAACGAAGCGGCTGCGGGCGCAGCCCCTGTGCCCACGCTCTCGCTGAAGGACGCCGTCGCGCTCACCGTCGGCATCGTCGTCGGGGCAGGGATTTTCCGAACCCCGTCTCTCGTGGCCGCTAACGTCAACAGCGAAAGCGCCGTGCTGCTGGTCTGGCTGGCGGGCGGCGTGGTCTCTTTGATCGGCGCGCTCTGCTACGCCGAGCTTGCTACTACCTACCCCCACGCAGGGGGCGACTACCACTACCTGACGCGCGCCTACGGCCGCCCGCTCGCCTTCCTCTTCGCCTGGTCGCGCATCGCCGTCATCCAGACGGGTTCGGCCGCGCTGCTGGCTTTCGTCTTCGGCGACTACGCCTCGCAACTGCTGCGCCTCGGCGAGCACTCATCCTCAATCTACGCCGCCCTGGTGATAGTAGCGCTGACCGGCCTCAACATCCTCGGCGTCAGGCATGGCGCGCGGACGCAGAACTGGTTGACGACCGTTGAGGTGCTGAGCCTGCTTACGGTCATAGTCGCCGGGCTTGCCCTGGCCGCGTCGGGTGCGCCAGATGCGCTGGCGGCGACAAGGCAAATGCCGGAGGGACAGGACGGGGGCAATTCAGGGGCGGCGCTCGGGCTGGCGCTCGTCTTCGTCCTCCTCACCTACGGCGGCTGGAACGAGGCCGCATACATCTCGGCCGAGGTGAGCGGCCCGCCCCGCAACGTGGCGCGCGCTCTGCTCCTCAGCATCGCCGTCATCACGGGTCTCTACATGCTGGTCAACTGGGCTTACCTGCACGGGCTGGGCTTAGAAGGCGTGGCCGGCTCCGAAGCGGTGGCCGCCGACCTGATGCGGCGCGCGGCCGGCGAGCGCGGGGCGCAGTTCGTCAGCCTGCTCGTCGCCGTCTCGGCACTCACCTCGGCGAATGCCACCGTCATTACAGGTGCGCGTACCAACTACGCCCTGGGGCGCGACTTCCGACTGTTCAACTTCCTGGGCCGCTGGCACGAGCGAGCCAACACGCCAGCCAATGCACTCGTCGTGCAGGGGGTTATCGCGCTGGGACTCATCTTGGCCGGCACGCTCGCGCGCGGCGGCTTCGCCTCAATGGTCGAGTACACCGCGCCCGTATTCTGGCTCTTCTTTTTCCTGACCGGACTTTCGCTGATGGTGCTGCGCTTTCGGGAGCCGGAAGTCCCACGGCCGTTCCGCGTGCCCCTCTACCCGCTGACGCCGCTGCTGTTCTGCGCGGCCTGCCTCTACATGCTGCAATCAAGCCTCGCCTACACGGGCGCGGGCGCGCTCGCGGGCGTGGCCGTGCTGCTGAGCGGTGTCCCTGTACTGTGGCTTGCGAGGCGGCGACAGCAGCGGCCTGCCCCGGCTGAATACTTCGGGGAGGGTGCATAACACAACGAATTGAAGGAGCGCGTTTGCGGCTGGCCCGCCCGCGAAGAGGCCACACTCTCCGGCCGCGGTTCTGGCAGGGCAAGTGGTTGCGTTGCAAAAATTATTTTTAGTTCGGGGACACGCAATCTCCTACCGGAGTACCGGACGCGTGACGCC
>DASZCR010000242.1:0-4719 GCA_035942915.1 Pyrinomonadaceae bacterium
TGCCACTTCCGTCTTGAGTTGGTCGGTGAGGCGTGCGACTAACTCTCTTTTCTGCTCGTCGGGCGGAGCGAGCGAGGTGCGCAGGTGGTCGAGCGTGAGATTGATGTAGTTGAGTGGATTTCTGATTTCGTGTGCGATGGCGGAGGCGAGGCGTCCGATGACGGCTGATTGCTCTGCCTGTTTTATCTGTACTTCCAACTCTCGCATGTGGCCGAGACGCGCGACCATCTCGTTGAAGGTGGCGGCGAGCGCGCCCATTTCGTCGCGGCGGTCGGCGGCCGGAACACGGATGGCGAAATCTCCGGCGGCGACGCGGCGCGCGGCTTCGGAGAGGTCTTGTATCGGGCGCGTAAAACGCCAGACGAGGATGGCTGCGCCCGTCGTCGCCAGCAGCAGCACGAAGATAGTCGGCAGATAGGGCCGCGTGTCGTCGAGCCATGAGTTGCTCGGCGTCGTCGTGCGCGCTGCGCCGAGCACGATGATGATGTAGTTCATCCCCTTATCGGTGCGCACGGGGATAGGGAAGGCGCGCGCCTCGCCTGCGGGCGGCTGCGCCGTCGAGACGGAGGAGGGAAGCATCTGGCGGATGTCGCTCGTCGTCTGTCCGGCTTCGACGAGGGTTGGCAGCGGCACGTCGCGTATGTACCAATACTTCGGCGTGCCGTCGTCGGCGAGCGCGGGCGCATACTGCCGGTCGAGACTGTCGTCCACGCGTCCGTCGGAGCGGACGACCAGAATGTTGACGACGCGCCCGCCCTGCTCCTTCAGAAAAGAGACAGGGCGCTTGTCGTCCAACTGCCAGAGATACTCCTGCGTCGGCGTCGAGATGCTTTCGAGAGCGAAGGTGGTCGAGGCGGCGAGCGCCTGTTCCTGCGCCGCGATGAGAACGGCGTGCTCGCGCTGCTCGCGCCGGTTGAGGTAATACTGGACGCCGAGCGTGGCGACCAGCAGCGCCGCCAGCACCAGCAGCAGACGCGCGCGGAAACTGTAGAAAAGGTTGGGCAGTCGCATCAGTTCTCAACTCTCCATGCTCGCAAACGGTACACGCGCCAGCATGCATCGTTCAATGTGAAAGCATCGGCAGGGAGAGCGTTATATTTCTGTTGCCGCTTACTTATCGTGATGTTATAGTCGCTTTGGTCTCTAGCGCAAACCCCTCCTGAGACCATACGAGGAATTACGTCTCGTCCCGCCTCAAAAGAATGAATTGAAGTTGGAAGAAAATCTTTAGGAGCTGGTCGGAAAGGCTTTGAACGCCGCTTTCTACATTTTGACTTTCACCTTTGGCGTCGCTCCCGTCGTCGCCCAAAAACGCGCGCAAAGAAAGCTCTCTCCACTGCATCTGAAACATTAACCCGGCGACCCGCCCCGGCTCTCCCCTCGAATTGTAGCCGCGCCGCGCGAGGTCGTTTCTTGATTTTCTGAAGCGAGGATTTACAGATGACCCCAAGGTTGACGTTCCCCCTAGTTCTCCTGCTCGCACTCACCGCCGGTACTTTCAGCACGACAGCCGCAGCCGCCCCGCGCGCCGCCAAGAAGAGCGCTCCCGCCGCCAAGAGTTCGCGCACGCAAGCCAAATCTGCGCGTGCGTCGAAGGCCGACGCGAGGCGCGAGAAGGCTTCGCCAAAGAAGTCTGCCAGAGAGCAGCGTGCAGACCGGCGCGCCAACGAGCGCGGACGCAAGGCCGAGCGCGCGAGCGACCGACGCGAGCGCGCCTCGAAGAACGACCGCCGTGCCAACGCCCGCGAAGAGAGACGCGCGAGCGCCCGGAACGAGAAACCGAAAGATTTGCGACGGATGTCGAAGCGCGAGCGTGCGGCCGAACTGGCGCGCCGTCGCCGCGAAGAGGCCGCGCGTCGCGCAGAGATTGCGCGGCAGGCCGCCATCGCACGCGCCATCGCGCTGGCGCGCCAACGCGCCGCCGACCAAGCCCTGCGCGATGAGACGGTCAACAACATCCTGAAGGACGACACGACGGGCGAAGATTTGGAAGTCCGACGCGTCGCCGTCGAGGCGCTCGGCAATCATGCCGGAACGGTCGTCGTGATGGACCCGAAGGACGGGCGCGTGTACACGGCCGTCAATCAGGACTGGGCGCTGCGTAAAGGCTTCAAGCCCTGTTCGACCATCAAACTCGTCTCCGGTCTGGCGGGCGTCAACGAAGGCGTGATTAGTCCTTTGGAGACGGTCAACGCCTCGACCGGCAGCTATCGCCTCGACCTCACCGATTCGCTCGCCTACTCGAACAATGGCTACTTCCAGCGCGTCGGCGGACAGGTCGGTTTTGAAAAACTGATGACCTACGCGCGACAGATGGGGCTTGGCGAGACGACCGGCATTAACCACGTCAACGAGTCGCCGGGTCGCCTCCCGCTCTTCAAGACGGGCTATGCCATCAACCACATGTCCTCGCACGGCGACGACATCGAAGTGACGCCCATCCAACTCGCCAACATGACCTCGGCCATCGCCAACGGCGGGACGCTGCTTGTCCCGCACCTGCCGCGCACGCCCGAAGAGACCTTCAAGTTCAAGCGCGAAGTCAAACGCAAACTCGACGTGCCGCAGGAGAGCCTGCGCCGTCTGATGCCCGGCATGGTCGGCGCGGTCAACTACGGCACGGCGCGCGGCGCGCAAGACCCGACGCAGACCGTCGCGGGCAAGACCGGCACCTGCATCGGTCAAGGCTCCTGGCTCGGTCTCTTTGCCTCTTACGCGCCCGTGCAAGACCCGAAGCTGGCCGTCGTCGTCGTCACACGCGGCTCCGGCGAGCGCGGTCGCATCGCGGCGGCCGTCGCCGGTCGCATCTATCGCGGACTCAACCATCGCTTCGGCAATCGCGGCGCACGCCCGATGCTCGCCAACGACATCATCGCGCCGCGTCCGAAGATTGACCCAAGCAAGGCCGCTGCCGTCAGCGACGAAGACAAAGAGGCCGACGAGGCCGCCGTGCAGGATGCCTTCGTCGTGAGCGAAGCAGACAAGACGGCCGACTCTGCGACGACAGGTGCGACGCCGCAGTCGAACGTCCGCAGCACGGTCAAGACCTACGAGCCGAAGCAGAATAGCGTAGCGCCTTCGTCCGTCAGGCCGTCTGCGACGCCGACGCCGACGCTTCAGGGCGCAGAGCGACCGCGCCGCGTCTCGCCGCAACAGTAAGCTTACTTATCCGCACCTCCGAGACCGTCAAAACTCCGCGCCGCCGTCTGAAAATGATGTCAGACGGCGGCGCGAAGTTTTGCTTTTTCGCGCCATTTCAGAGACAAAGATTGCGAGCGGGGAGAGGTGGAAATCCGTCGCTCTTGACACTTTTCATCGGGTTGTAGCAGTATCACTTCCGAATCAAGGCGCAAGCCTGACCGACACCCCAAAAACTAGGCTCTCCGATTACGAGGCGGTGACTGCCGGCGACTACGAAAGCGGCAACTACGCGCACTCTGCGCGCATCTGAGACTTTACGCGACGCTTGCAAGGCCGTCTCGTGCCCCCTGAAGATTACAGTCCGAATTTTGAAGACGTTCATCGCTTTGGAGGATATGCGACAGATGAAAAACGTGTTACGACTCCTGACCTTTTCCACGCTCGTCGCGCTCTTCGCGTTGCCAGCGTTCGCGCAAGCCACATCGACGACGACGACTGCGACTCCGGCGGCCCAGCAACCGAGCGCGGCCTGTGTCGAGCTTTACAACAAGTGGCGCGAGAACCGCAGCGGCGACGCCGCGACGCAAAAGACCGCTTACGAGGCGGGCAAACAGTATCTTTCGCAGTGCTCGACCGATGAGTATGTCCGCTACGTGCAGACGTGGGTCGGCAAGTATGAGAAGGCGCTGCGCGACATCGAGTTTGCACGCACCCTGAGCGAGAAGCGTTACACCGAAGCCTTCAACCTCGGCCGTCAGATGCTCAGAGAAGACGCCGACAACCTGCCCTTGCTCTTCCAACTCTCGAACGCCGGTCTGGCTAACCTGTCGGCCGGTTCGGCCTCAGTCGAGTCGCTCAACGCCGACGCCGCCAACTACGCGCGTCGTGCTCTCCAACTCATCGAGTCGGGCAAGACGGTCGAGTCGTGGGCGCCCTTCGCCAATCGCGAAGACGCTATCGGCTGGCTCCATTACACGCTCGGCCTGCTGAGCCTCAAGAACACGCCAAAGGACGCCGTGACGCATTTCGTCAAGGCCGCGCAGACCAACTTCTCGGCCAAGAACGACCCGGCCATCTTCTACTATCTGGCCTCTGCCTATCAGACCGCCGAGTACAAGCCGCAGGCCGATGCTTATCAGGCCGCGTGCGCCGGTAAAGACCTGACCGACGAGTGCAAGGCGATGCTCAGCAACCTGAACCTCGTCGTTGACCGCATCATCGACGCCTACGCGCGCGCCATCTCCTTCGGTGCCAACAACCCGAAGAAGGCCGACTGGATGAATCAGTTGAAGGGCTTCTACAAGTTCCGCAACAACGACTCGGAAGCCGGTTTGAACGAACTGATTGCCGGTATCCAGTCGAAGCCGCTGCTGCTGCCGAGCATGCAGACGACGACGCCCGTGCCGACGCCCGCTTCGGGCGGCACGAACACGCCTGCGAGCACGACGCCTGCCGCCACGAGCAATGCTCCGGCCAGCAACGCCGTGAAGACGACGACCACCACCAACAAGCCGCCGAAGAGGTAACAGACACCTAGAGAGTCGTAACACGCTCAAAGGAGTCCGGCGAGGGCGGGGG
>DASZCR010000243.1:0-21393 GCA_035942915.1 Pyrinomonadaceae bacterium
ATCTAAGACGAGTCGCGCGCCTGCTGTTTGCACCTGCTGTTTTGCGGCTGTCTTGCGCGGCCGGGTTTACTGAAGCACGAAGTTGTAGGTGATGACCCCTGTGATTTTGACGGGCTGGCCTGAGAGCAACGTCGGGGAGAAACGCGCCTCGCGCGCCGCCGCCACCGCCGCCGATTGCAGGAGAGGATGCCCGCTCACGGCACGCGCCGAAATTACTCTGCCCTCCTCGTCGACGACTATCTGCACTGTGACCGTTCCTTGCGCCCGCGCCGCACGCGCAATGGCCGGATACGGAGGCATCGGCTTGCTGATGGCCTTGCCGTTCAGGACACCGCCACTGATGACTTTGCCCTCTACGTTGTCGTTGTCCTCCGACGGCGTGTAGGTCGGCGCAGACTCGGTTTCCTGCGTCGCACGGTTGCCTATCACGACAGAAGTGTTTCCGGTCGCAGGCGCGGTCATCGTCGTCGTGGTTGTGGTGGTGGTGGTGGTCGTCGTGTTCCCGGCCGTTGGAGCCGGGGTGACGGTGCGCGTCCTGCGCCGCCGTGTGCGACGCGCCTTCGACTTCTGCAAAGGACTGCCGATAGCCGGCGCGCCGCCCGCGCCGGGCGCGGCGCGCAACTCTTCGACGCACGCCGCGACGATTAACAACGTGAGTGCCGTCGCCAGCAGGCGCGTCGTGCGCCGGATGCTTCTTCCTGTGTCCATCATCATTCCTCTACTCCTTTCGAGGTCACCCCGCTTTCGGGAGGTTTCAAGCCCAAGCGCGCCTTCAAACGTGTGCGGCCAGACGCGCGGCCAGCACGTGCTTGCGCTGTGCGCCGACGATGCGGTCAACGAGTTGCCCATCCTTGAAGATGAGCAGCGTCGGGATGCTCTGAATTTGAAACTGCGTGGCCGTGCGCGGGTTCTCATCGACGTTCAGCTTCGCCACCGTGTAGCGCCCTTCGGACTCGGCCGCGAGTTCGTCGAGCAGTGGCGCAATCATCCGGCACGGGCCGCACCAGGGCGCCCAACAGTCGAGCAGCACGGGACGCGCGGCGGAAGCCTTCAAGACCTCACTGGCGAACGTCTCATCCGAAACCACGCGCGGCTTGTCCGTCTCCATCGACGGCGAAGCGGCGGACGCGCCTCCTCGTCGCAGAGGCTCGCCGCACCTGCCGCAGACGGGCTGCCGCCGCGCACCCGTCACGCTTTCGTCCACACGGTTTTTCGCGCCGCAACGCGCGCACGTCTCAATCGACATCTCCGCCACCACCCCCTTCCGAGTCGATACTGTTTCGCGCACGAGCTTAAAGCAATTTCCCGCACGGCGAAAGGGTCGCACACGGCCGCACCGAGGGTCTCGTCTGGTGACGGAAGTCTTGCGGGCTTTAGACACCGCGCGCGGCCGTTTTGTTCCACGCCTCGCATCCGTAGTAAAATGCTCGCCGAACATTTCTCCCGCACCACGAACCGACAAAGGACATCCGTTTCGCAAGATGTTTTATACACGCCGCGCGTCCGCACGCGCCTCCGCCGTCTTCTTCGCCGTCTTGCTCTGCGCCGTCGTCGTCGCCTCAGCGACCCGCGCGCAGACGAGCGTCTCGAACCGTCAAGCCATGACCGACCCGAACGCGCCCGACATCGCCTTCACCGTCTCAATCCCGCAGCCGCACACGCACCTGCTCGAAGTGGAAATGAGCGTCAGGTCGGCCGCCTCCAACCCGGCATCGGCCGCGCCGCACGCAGAACTGCGGATGCCCGTCTGGACGCCCGGCTCTTATCTTGTGCGCGAGTACGCGCGCCACGTGCAGGATTTTGCGGCGCGCGACGCGGCGGGGCGAGAGTTGGCGTGGCGTAAGACGGACAAGAACACATGGCGCGTCGAAACGAACGGCGCGCGCGAGTGGCGCGCGACCTATCGCGTCTACGCCAACGAGGCCACGCCGCGCACCAACGAGGTCAACGACCGTCATGCCTTCTGGAACAACGCCGCGCTGCTGATGTTCCTCGAAGGCCACCTCGATGCTCCGGCCACTTTGCGCGTGCGTCCACCGCAAGGCTGGCAGGTGGCGACGGGGCTGCCCGCCGTCTCCGGCGAAGCGAACGCCTTTCGCGCAGACAACTTCGACCACCTGTACGATTCGCCCTTCGAGGTCGGCACGTTCAAGACCATCGAGTTCGACGTGCGCGGCGTGCCGCATCGTCTCGTCATCGACGGCGAGGGCAACTACGACGCCGAGCGCCTGCGCCGCGACATGGCGCGCATCTGCGAGACGCAGGCGGCGCTGATGGGCGGCCTGCCCTTCAAGGACTACACCTTCATCCTCCATCTCGGCGTGACGGGCGGCGGCGCAACCGAGCATCTCAACTCTGTTGCGATGACGTGGGTGCGCTTCAACTTCCGTCCCGAAACGCAGTACGCAAACTTTCTCGGCCTCGTCTCGCACGAATACTTCCACGCGTGGAACGTCAAACGCATTCGCCCCGATGCGCTCGGCCCCTTCGACTACTCGCGCGAGAACTACACGACGCTGCTCTGGGTCGCCGAAGGCACGACCGATTACTACGGCAGTCTGCTCTTGAGACGCGCCGGCCTGACTTCCGAGAAAGACTATCTGGACGCGCTCGCGCGCTCGTTTCAGACTTTGCAGAACACGCCGGGACGCGCGCGCATGAGCGTCGAGGAGGCCAGCTTCGACGCGTGGATTAAGCACTACCGGCGCGACGAGAACTACCAGAACACGCAAATCTCCTACTACGACAAGGGCGCTATCCTGAGCGCGCTGCTCGACCTGCACATCCGCAAGCTCTCCAACAACACGCGCTCGCTCGACGACGTGATGCGCCATCTCTACGCGGAGTTCTACTTAAAGAATCGCAACTACACGTCCGAAGACTTCCAGCGCGCGGCCGAAGGGGCGGCCGGTGCGAGCCTCGAAGACTTCTTCCGCCGCTACGTGCGCGGGCGCGAAGAGTTGGACTACAACGCGGCGCTCTCGGCCGTCGGCCTGCGACTCGATACGAACGTCCCTGCCTCCGGCGACGCGTCGAAGCCTCCGGTCGTCAAACCCTTCCTCGGCGCGACGCTGGCGCGCGCCGACGAGATTGTTACGCTGACGACGGCGCCCGCCTCCGGCATCTTTCGCACGACGCTTGCGCCGGATGCCGTTGTCATCAAGTACATCAACGAGGGCACGCCCGCTTACAACTTCGGGCTTAACGTCGGCGACCAGGTGGTTGCGCTCGACGGCGTGCGCGTCACGCGCGAGACGTTCGACCGTCGCATCGAAGAGAAGCGACCGGGCGACACGCTCGCCGTCACCGTCTTTCGCGGCGACGAACTGCGCACCTTCAACGTCAAACTGACAGGTCGCGCCGACACGGTCTATCGCCTCGTCCCGCTCACAGAGCGCACGCCCGAACAGCTCAGGGCTTATCAGAACTGGCTCGGCCTGCCGCGCGCCACGCCGAGCGAGTAGAGACGAAGAAGAAGCGATGGAGTTTGACGGGAAGGTGGCGATTGTGACGGGCGGCGCGTCGGGCATCGGCGCGGCGTGCGCGCTTGAGTTTGCGCGCGGCGGCGCGGACGTGTGCATCGTTGATATCGCGCCCGAAGAGCTCTTGCGGCGTCAGACGCTCGCCTTGAAGGAGGCGGGCGCGCGGGTCGTCGCCTTCAGCGCCGACGTGAGCGACCACGTTGAGGCCGGACGCGTCGTCGAGGAGACGTGCGCGCGTCTCGGACGGCTCGACATTCTCGTCAATGCCGCAGGCACGTATGACGATGCGCCGCTCTGGGAGATGAGCGAGGCACGTTGGACGCGCGTCCTCGACGTGAATCTGAAGGGGACGTTCAACTACCTACAGGCGGCCGCGCGCTTCTTCCGCGAGCAGCACGCGGGCAAGATAGTCAACATCGCTTCCATCGAAGCACTGCGCGGACGCTTCGGGTTGAGCAACTACGCGGCGTCGAAGGCGGGCGTCATCGCGCTGACGCGCTCGGCGGCGGCCGAACTCGGCGGCGCCAACGTCAACGTCAACGCCGTCGCTCCCGGTTTCATCCGCACGCCGATGACGGCGCGCCTGCCTCGCAAGATATTGGAGGAGGCCATCGCGCGCACGCTGCTCGGACGCGCGGGCGAGGCCGAAGAGGTCGCGCAGCTTGTCGCCTTCCTCTGCTCCGAACGCGCCGCCTACATCACGGGCGAAGTCTTCAAGATAGACGGCGGCCTGCTCGTCTGAACGGGCGCGCACGCGGCCGCCGGGGGCACCTCTCTTTTTGCGCATCACTCCGACAGTGGCGGGACGCGAGGCGAGTGCCGACGACGAAGCGCGTCGGCGCGGTTTGCTGCGCGTGCTCGGCGTCGTCTTCGGGATGGCCGTCACTTTCGGCATCACGGTCGGGATGGGCATCTTGCGAACGCCGGGCGAAGTGGCGCGGCAGTTGCCGGACGCGTGGCTCATCATGGGGGCGTGGCTCGTCGGCGGTCTCTACGCGCTGCTCGGCGCGGTGTCGGTCGCGGAGTTGGGAACGACGCTGCCGCGCTCCGGCGGTTTCTACGTCTTCGCGCGGCACGCGCTCGGCGACTACGCGGGCTTCGTCGTCGGTTGGAGCGACTGGCTCTCGACGTGCGGGACGCTGGCCGCCGTCGCGCTCGTCATCGGAGAGTACACGGGCGCGCTCGTCGAGTCTTTGCGGGGACAGGATGCGCGCGTCGGCGTGGCCGTCATCGCTGTCGTGGCGTTGCTGCAATGGCGCGGCGTGCGCTGGGGCAGCCGCGCGCAGGAGTTGACGAGCCTCTTGAAGACGCTCGCCTTCGCCGCGCTCATCGTCGCGTGCTTCGCGCTCGGCGGCGGCGATGAAGCGACGCGCGCTGGGGCGGCCGCGACGGTTGCGCCTGAAGTACCTGCGGGGCTTGCGTTCGTCACTGCGTCGGTGCTTGCGCTTCAGGGCGTGATTGTCACGTACGACGGTTGGTACTGCGCCGTCTACTTCGGCGAAGAGGTGCGCGACCCCGGCCGCGCCATCCCGCGCGCGATGATTGGGAGCGTCCTTCTCATCATCGCCGTCTACATGCTCGTCAACCTCGCTTTGCTCTACGTTCTGCCGGTCGCGGAGTTGGCGGGCGACAAGCTGGCCGTCGGCAGCGCCGCCGGTCGGATTTTCGGCGAGCGGGGAGCAACCGTGATTAGCGCGCTCGCCGCCGTCTCGATGCTCGCCGCCGTCAACGCCAGCACCATGTCTGCTCCGCGCATCCTCTTTGCGATGGCGGGCGATAGACTGTTCTGGCGCTCGGCCGCGCGCGTCAATCGCGGCGGGACGCCGACGGTCGCGCTCCTCCTGAGCACCGTCGCCGCCGTGCTGATGATTCTCTTCAGCCGCACCTTCGAGCGTCTGCTGGCCGCGCTCGCCTTCTTCTTCGTCGTCGATTACGCGCTCGTCTACGTCTCGGTCTTCGTACTGCGTCGGCGCGAACCTGAGAGGCCGCGTCCCTTCAGGGCATGGGGTTACCCCTGGACGACCGCCGCCGCGCTCGTCGGCTCGGTCGCTTTCCTGTGCGGCGCGATTGCGAGCGACACTGAAAACAGTCTCTACGCTCTGCTACTATTGGCGGCGAGTTACCCCGCGTTCATCCTTTTGCGACGAAGCGCACGGGAGCGAAACTCTTGACCGAAGACGCCTACAACTTCGACGCGAGGCTCGCGCACGCAGCGACGCCTCCCGCCTCTTGGTACACGGACGCGCGCGTGCTCGACATCGAGCAGCGCAAAGTTTTCGGGCGCACATGGCAACTCGTCGGGCGCACGGAGCAGGTCAGAGAGGCGGGACAGTTCTTCACGGCGACAGTCGCGGACGAACCCGTCATCGTCGCGCGCGGTCTCGACGGCCGTCTCCGCGCCTTCTCAAACGTCTGCCGCCATCGCGCCGGCCCGGTCGCAGAGGGCGCAGGCCGTCGCAGGAGTTTTCGCTGCGGCTATCACGGCTGGACTTACGCGCTCGACGGGCGGCTGCTGGTGACGCCGGAGTTTGAGGGTGTCGAGTGTTGGAACAGGGACGCACACGCGCTGCCCGAATTTCGTGTTGACGTGTGGGGCGCGCTCGTCTTCGTCAACCTCGACGCGGAGGCCGCGCCGCTGGCCGCGACGCTCGAAGATTTGCCGGAGCGCGTCGGCCATCGCAACGATTGGGACGAGATGCGCCCGGCCGCGCGCAAGGAATGGCACGTGGCCTGTAACTGGAAGACCTACGTTGACAACTACCTCGAAGGCTATCACATCCCCGTCGTTCATCCCGGCCTCGCACGCGAGCTTGACTACAGGCGCTATCGGACGGAGACGCGCCGCCTCTACTCGATACAGCACGCGCCCGTCCGGCGCGAGCGCGCGACACGCATCGCCGCCGGAGAGGGCGAAGACGCGGCGCAATACTTCTGGGTCTTCCCCAACCTGATGCTCAACGTCTACCCGGACAACTACTCGACGAACCTCATCGTGCCGCTCGCGCCGGAGCGCACGCTGACGGTGTTCGAGTGGTATTTTAAAGACGCCGAGCGCGCGGACGTGCGAGAGGCCGTCCGCCGCACGGTCGAGTTCAGCGACGAGATTCAGGTTGAGGACATACAGATTTGCGAGGCCGTGCAGCGCGGCCTGCGCTCGCGCACCTACACGAGCGGGCGCTACTCGGTCGCACGCGAAAACGGCGTGCACCACTTTCACGGCCTGCTCGCACACTATCTCGCAGACTGAAGCTTTTAGAGCGATGAGCGACAACACATACGAACACATCCGTCTGAGCATCGCAGACCGCGTCGGGCGCGTCACGTTTGCGCGGCCGCCTCTGAACATCTTCGATATCGCCATGATGCGCGAGATTGAACGCGCGCTGACCGAATGTATGGGACGGCGCGAGTTGGTCGCCGTCGTCTTCGACGCCGTCGCAGGCTCGCGCGCCTTCAGCGCGGGCGTCTCGGTCGAAGAGCATCAGTCGGAGACCATCTACCAGATGCTCGAATCCTTCCACGCCATCTTCCGCACGCTCGCGCAGATGGCGAAGCCGACCGTCGCTCTCGTCGAAGGCGCGGCGCTCGGCGGCGGCTGCGAACTGGTCGCCGCCTGCGACATCGTGATTGCCGGGTCAACGGCGAAGTTCGGACAACCCGAAATCAAGCTCGGCGTCTTTCCGCCGGTGGCCGCCGTGCTGCTGCCGCGCGTCGTCGGCGAACGCCGTGCGCGCGAGTTGATTCTGACGGGCGAGTTGATAGACGCGCGCGAAGCGTTGCGGCTCGGACTCGTCAACTACGTCGTCGAGCCTGCCGCGCTCGAACAGAAGGCGCAGGAGATTCTGGGGCGTCTGCGCGAGTTGTCGGCCGCCGCGCTCGAATCGACGCGGCGCGCGCTCGACACGGCGCGCGGCCTCGCCTTCGAGCAGGCGCTCTCAAGCGTCGAAGACCTCTACCTGAACGAGTTGATGAAGACGGAAGACGCGCACGAAGGAGTCCGCGCCTTTATGGAGAAGCGCAAGCCCGCGTGGCAGGACAAATGAGATGAGGCGTCGGCACGCGCGCGCGAAGTCTCACGGCCTCTCACGCGCGCCGGTCGCTTCTCGCAGTTGTCGTGCGCGTTCGTAAACCTTCTGGTACGCGTCGCTCACCTCTACTTCGGAGATGTCTTCGAGCAGTTCGAGAAACGAGTCGTAAGTGCCGAGCCAATCGGCGGCGAAATTGAGCGTGTCCAGAAAGTTTAGATTCTGCGTCAGCGTCTCCGTCACAGACAGCGGCGGGTCTCCCGTCCCGCTGACATAAGGCTCACATCTGAGAAGTTCCTGCAAGATGCCGAAAGCCCTCCGCAGATGGTAGCGGAAGTCTCCTCCGTGCGAGTTGGCGTAGGCGATAAAGAGCAGGCATCTCCCGCCGAGAATGTGTACGCGCAGGCGCGGGCGCTCCGACCAATCGAGGTCTGCGCGGAAGAACTGATTAGCGGCGACCGGCTCCCACAGGTGGATGATGCCCTGATAGTCTCCTGCGCTCATCAGGTCGAGGCTGTGGTTCAGTTTGTCGGGCAGGAAGCCGAGCAGTTGTCTGAAATCTTCCTCCGGGTCGGGCGCGTGCGCCGTCACTTGGCCGGAGGATTCGATGCGGATGACGGTGAAGTCTTTGGCGAAGTCTTCGAAAGGATTTTCGGGGTCGCTCATGGCGTTCGTCCTCCCCTGAGTGTCGCCATTTGAACCGACACGTGTGCGCTTGTCAAGCGACTCGAATTCTCTCAACCGGCGCGTGCTCGTCGATGAAGCGGATGGCGCTCAGAAGCGCGGCGCGGGATTCCGGGATGATGCCATCGAGCATCTGCCAGCAGTGGAACACGTCTTCGTAGACTTCGAGACGGCTCACGCCGCCCGCCTCAAGAATCTTCGCGTGGACGCAGCGCGCGTCGTCGAGCAGCAGTTCGGTCGAGCCGACTTGCAGGAGCACGGGCGGCAGTCCCGCGAAGTTCGTCGCATAAGCAGGCGACGCGTAAGGCTCGCGCGGCGAGGCCTCGCCGAGATAGACCGAGGCGAATTCGCCGACGTTCTCCGTGCGAAACATCGCGCAGCGCCCGTCGTTTGAGCGCACGGATGCGCCCGTCCCCGCAAGGTCTGTCCAGGGTGAGAAGCAGACGGCGCAGGAGGGCGCGGGCAAGCCTTCATCTCTGGCGCGCAGCAGCGTCGCCAAGACGAGACCTCCGCCTGCCGAGTCGCCGCAGAGCGCAATGGCTTCGGGTCGCAGTCGCTCCTGCCGGAGGAGCCAGCGGTAGGCCGCAAGCGCGTCGTCGAGCGCGGCCGGATAACGATGTTCGGGAGCAAGCCGGTAGTCGAGACTGAAGACGCGCCGGCCGCTCAGACGTGCGAGCGCGGCCGTGATGGGGCGATGCGTGGCCGCAGAGCAGGAGACGTAACCGCCGCCGTGCATGTAGAGAATCACGCGCGACTCGTCGCACGACGCCGCGCCGAGCCACTCGCCGCGCAAGCCTTCTTCGCGCACCGGCACGACGCGCAGGCCGCGCGTGCGCAACCAGCGATAGGGCGGCGGCGCGCCCATCAGCAGACGCGCGCGGCGCACCACGCCCGTCTCGCCTGCGCCCCACCTCCGACGCCGCACCAGAGCGCGGACGCCCGCGTTCAGACAACGCGCCTGCCAGCTTGGCATAACGGCTCACACCTCCCCGCCCGAAGACGATACCCGACAAGTGCCATCATATCAGACGAGAGAGAGCCTCGCGGAGACGACGTTTGACGACGGCTATCGTCGCACGCGCGACAACTGTCCTTCACTGTCCTTTGTTGACAGCGCGCCGCGCGCCTCCCTATCATCCCTGCTGAAAACCTTCGGACGACCAAGAAGCGAATGAAGAAGAGTGTGCTGAGCGCGAGAGTGCGAGAGGAGTTGCGCGGGGCATTGGTGCTGCTCGTCGCGGCGTGCCTGCTCGCGGCGACTTTGATGACAGGTTGCAAGCAGGTCGGCGACGCCGTCAGCGTCCGCCCGAAGACTTTGCGCGACGTGCCCTCGTCGCGCCTCGCCTTCCGCGTCGAAACAGACTTCAACGCCGACGCGCTACCGCAGGAAATCAAGGCCGAAGACGCGGCCGAACTGTTCGCGCCCGTCCGCACGCACTTCGAGAACGAGCGCAAGGAAGAGGAGTTGCTGCGCACGGTCGTCTCGCCCGACGCGCAACGCGTGCTCGCGCTCTACGCGACCAAAGATACGGAGAGCGATTTCCGCATCGACCTCTATTCCTCCGAAGGCACTTTCATCCGTAACATCCTTCCGCTCGAAGTGACGGCGCGCTTCCTCTCTTCCGTCTCGTGGTCGCCCGACGGGCAGGCCATCACCTTCGTCGGCGTCAAGAACCCGGCCGCCGCAGTGCCGCCTGAGCCGCCGCCCGCGCTCGACACGCCGCCACTCGAAGGCGCCACCCCCGACGCTGCGCCGACGACCGACCCGGCGACCCCGACGCCGACGGTCGCACCCGTGATTCCGCCCGTGCAGACCTTCAGCACCGAACAGATTTACGTCGGCGACCGCGACGGCTACAACCTCCGCCCGCTCACGACGCGCGACGGCATCATCTATTTCAAAACCTCTTGGGCTCCCGACGGCCATGCCATCGCCGCGCTTGGCTGCAAGGCCGACGAGTTCAACACGCAGCCCGCCGAGAAGGAGTCGGCCGGGCGTCCGCGCCTGATTCTCCTCGACGGACGCGAGCGCCTCTTAGACGACCGTCTGACCGATGCGCCGCCTGCATGGTCGCCCGACTCGTCGAAGGTGGCGACGGCCTTCGACAAAGAGGTCGTCATCTACGACGCCGCTTCCGAGTCTCCGACCGCTGCCGCGCTCCCGCTCGCAGACCCTCTGCGGACGGCCTCCGTCACCTTCGACACGAACATCCTCAAAGCGCCCGATGCCTCGCAGGACGGCTACGAACCCATCTCTTACAACCCCATCGTGCGCCTCGAATGGACGCAACCTGAGACGCTCTTTGTCCAGACGGCCTACGTGCGTTACTACAAAGACCAGCCCGTTCCCAACATCAGTTATCCGCGCTGGCACGTCCTGCACCTAAGCCCGCAGGCAGCCGTGCTTCAGTAAACACTTTTCGCCCGACAGGAGTCCCCCTGAGTATGACTTTCAACAGCATCGACGAAATCTACGAAGCCCTCGACGCCGCGCACGCGCGTTTTGCAGAGACGGTCAACGGGCTTGACGAAGCGGTCGCGGAGTTTCGCACCGCGCCCGACCGCTGGTCTATCGCAGAGGTTGCCGAACACGTCGCGATGGTCGAGAGTCAGGTCGTGCGTCTCGCCTCGATGATGGTCGAACGCGCGCCCGCAGCCGCAGACGGTCAAGCCTTCGCTCCCGTCTCGATTGCGGAGATTGCCGAACGCGCCTTGAAGGAGAAGTTTCAAGCGCCGGAGACGGCCATCCCGCGCGGCGGCGCGAGCGTCTCCGACTCTCTGGCGCGCCTCGAACGCGCACACGCGGCGCTGCGCGAGTTGCGCCCGCGCATCGAACGCACCGACGGCACGGCGATGAGCTACCCGCATCCGGTCTTCGGCACGCTCAACCTCTATCAATGGCTCGTCATGGTCGGCCTTCACAAAGACCGCCACGCGCAACAGATTGCCCAACTCAAAGCCTCGCACGCCGACGCGCGCCACACCGCACAATCATAAAAACTCACGGCGCGTCGGCGAGCACACGTCTCGCCGATGCGCCCGCTTGCGACTCGTCCCCCCCGCCTCTTATAATCGTCGCGCACCACAAACCACAGCACGCCCCTGTAGCTCAATGGTTAGAGCAGCAGACTCATAATCTGTTGGTTCCAAGTTCGAGTCTTGGCGGGGGCATCAAACTCTTCTTCATCGCTCTTTGCTGATGGATAAATCGAGTGCAGTCCGCAAGTCTGAAATCTTAGGGATGTCGTTCGGAGCAGCGTGCAACAGGCTCGCAGAGGATAGAGCACAGAGAAGTGGAAGATTCGGAGAAGGATAAAGCGTTTGAGTAAAAAATTGATTCGAATCGGCATCATCGGCGCGGGGTTTGCGCGCACCACGCAGATACCGGGCTTTCGCGCCTGTGAAGGGGCGCGCGTGGTGGCGATTGCGAGCGCGCGGCGAGAGAACGCCGAACGCGTCGCGCGTGAGTTCGAGATTCCCTTCGTCGGCGACGACTGGCGCGCGGTCGTCGAGCACACGGACGTAGACCTTGTGAGCATCGTCTCGCCGCCCGGCACGCACGCCGAGATGACGCTGGCCGCGCTCGCGGCAGGCAAGGCCGTGCTCTGCGAGAAGCCGACGGCGATGAACGCGGAGGAGGCCGCACGGATGCGCGCGGCCGTGCGCGAGGCGGGTCTGCTCGCGCACATCGACCACGAATTACGTTTCCTTCCCGGCCGACGCCAGATGCGTGACATGATTCGCGCCGGCGAACTCGGCCGCATCCGTCACGCCAAGTTTCTCTTCCGCGCAGATTCGCGTGCAGACGCCACGCGCGCGTGGGATTGGTGGTCTGACGCCGAACAGGGCGGCGGCGTTCTCGGAGCTATCGGCTCGCACGCCGTCGATTCGCTGCAATGGCTGTTAGGCACACACGTCTCGCACGTCTCGGCCATGCTCGCCACGCACGTCAACGAGCGGCCTGACCACGCGACGGGCGAGATGCGCCGCGTCACCTCCGACGACGAAGCCAACCTCCTGCTCCACTTCACCGATTCTGACGCGACCGCATCGGCGACCGGCGCGGTCTCGATGTCTGTAGTTGAACCCGGCCGCTATGAACATCGCGTGGAAGTCTTCGGCGAGCGCGGCGCCTTGCGGGTCGAAGACAGCGGCGAGTTGTGGCATGCGGCGACGGGCGTGGGCGAGTGGCGGAGGGTGGAGACGGAGAGCGCGCCGCTTGCCGAAGGGATGCGCGACTCCGGTTGGTCGCGCGGCTTCACGGTGCTGGCGCGCGAGTTGGTCGAAGCGTTGCGCGAGGGGCGCACAAGCGTTGACGAGGCGGCCACTTTCGAGGACGGTTATCGTATCCAACTCGTGCTCGACGCCGCGCGCAGCGCGCACGAGAGCGGCTGTCGCGTGACGGTCGGCGGTTGAGCGCGCCTTCTTAAATGCAGCGGACGAAGAATGAGGACTCCTGTTAGCGGCGTCGGCGTTGGCAGGAGTCTTCTTTTTCGTCGGCTTGCCTGAGCGGCTCGGCGCGCGCGGGGCGCAAAGAAGAAGAAAGAGGTGGTGGTTCTTAATCGAAGTGGGAAAGCGTAGGGCAAAAGAGACTGTGCGTGTGGGCGTCGATACGGGCGGGACGTTCACGGATTTCGTCTACCGGACGCGCGAGGGCGCGCGTGTCTTCAAGGTCGCCTCGACGCCCGCAGACCCTTCGGTTGCCATCACGGAGGGCTTGCGTCGCATCGCGGGCGAGACGGGCGCACGCGTCGGCGATATCGAAGTCGTGCATGGGACGACCGTCGGGACGAACGCGCTGCTTGAGCGGCGTGGTGCGCGCGCCGCGCTCGTCACGACTGAGGGCTTCGAGGACGTGTTGGAGATTGGGCGTCAGGCGCGCGGTCGGCTCTACGACCTCGAATGGACGCGGCCTGCGCCGATTGTTCCGCGCGCGTTGCGCTTCGGCGTGCGCGAGCGCGTCGCGGCAGACGCAAGCGTTATCGAAGAGTTGACGGAGGAGTCGCTCGCGCAACTCGTCGCGCGTCTCAGGCGTGCGCGCGTCGAGTCGGTCGCCATCGTCCTGCTCTTCTCTTTCGTCCATCCCGAACATGAACGACGCATCGAGCGCGCCGTCGCAGAGGCGCTGCCCGGCGTTCCCTTGTCCGTCTCGCACAGAATCCTTCCCGAATATCGTGAGTACGAACGCACTTCGACGGTTGCCATCAACGCTTACCTTCAACCGTTGATGGGCGCGTATCTCGGACGGCTCGGCGAGCACGCGTCGCGGCGTCTGCGCGTGATGCAATCGTCGGGCGGAAGCATCTCGGCTGAGGTGGCGGCGGCCGAGCCTGTGCGGACGATTCTGTCGGGGCCTGCGGGCGGAGTCGTCGGCGCGCTGGAAGCGGCGCGCGAGGCGGACGTGGCAGACATCATCACGTTCGACATGGGCGGCACTTCGACCGACGTGGCGTTGTGCGCGGCGGGCGAGGTGCGTCTGACGAACGAAGGCGCGGTGGCGGGTCTGCCGGTGGCCGTGCCTGTTCTGGACATTCACACGGTCGGCGCCGGAGGCGGCTCGGTCGCGCGCGTCGATGCGGGCGGCTCTCTGCGCGTCGGCCCGGAATCGGCCGGAGCGATGCCGGGGCCTGCCTGCTACGGCCGCTCGCTTTTGCCGACCGTCACGGACGCCAACCTCGTCCTCAACCGCTTCGGCGGCCGAGACCTGCTCGGCGGCGACTTCGTGCTTGACGAGAGCCGTTCGCGCGCGGCCTTCGCGCAACTGGCGCGCGAGATGAGCGCGGCGGGCGGGCGCGAGGTGACGACGGAGGAGGCTGCGCTCGGCGTCGTGCGCGTGGTCAACACGGGGATGGAGCGTGCGCTGCGCGCCGTCTCGGTCGAGCGCGGCTTCGACCCGCGCCGCTTCGCGCTCGTCTCGTTCGGCGGCGCAGGCGGCCTGCACGCGGTCGAGTTGGCGCGCTCTCTCCGCATCCCGCGCGTGATTGTGCCGCGTGCGCCCGGCGCGCTTTCCGCGACGGGCGCGTTGCACTCGGAGGTGGTCAAAGATTCGAGTCGCACGGTGATGCTCGAAGCGAGTAGGGAGACGCGCGCCGCGCTTGAGCGCGCCTTCCGCGAGTTGGAGCGCGCCGCGCGCGAGGCGTTGCGTCGTGAAGGTTTCGCCGCGAACGGACAGCGCCACGAGCGTTCCGTCAACGCGCGTTACAAAGGGCAGTCGTTCGAGTTGGAAATCAAGGCCGGGACGGGCGGCGACGAAGACGAATTGGCCGCGCGTTTCCATCGCGCGCACGAGGCGCGTTACGGCTACGCGCAGGAAGACAAGGTGGTCGAGATTGTCAGCGCGCGCCTGCGCTCGACCGGTATCGTCGAGAGTTTCGATGTTGATGAGACGACGCGAGACGACGCGCGTCGCAGCCGCAGACAGGCTGCGCCGCACACGACCGCGACCGTGCGTTTCGCCGAAGGCGAGTTGGAGACGGCCGTCTACCGGCGCGAAGCGTTGACGGAGGGCGCGCGTCTCGTCTCGCCGTGTGTCGTCGCAGAGTATTCTTCGACCACGCTCGTTCCGCCCGGCGCGCACGCTCACGTCGAGAGGAGCGGCAATCTCATCATCGAACCTTGAAGCGTCAGGAGACAGATGAACGCACGTGAGCGAAACAGTTTCGACCCGACGACTTTGGAAATCTACCGCGCGCTCTACACGTCGGTTGCCGAAGAGATGGGGCTGGCGCTCCGGCGCACGGCCTTCTCGCCGAACATCAAGGAGCGGCGCGATTACTCGTGCGCCGTCTTCGACGCGCGCGGCGAGGTGATAGCGCAGGGCGACCACATGCCCGTCCATCTCGGCTCGATGCCGATGGCCGTGACGGCCGCGCTCGACGCGGTTGACGTTGAGCCGGGCGATGTCGTCGTCCTCAACGACCCGTTCGCAGGCGGCACACACCTGCCCGACGTGACACTCGTCTCCGGCGTCTATCTGGAAGCCGAACGTCCACAGGCCAAAGCTCACAAGCAGCAGAGGAGCGATTCACGGCAAGCCGTCTTTTACGTCGCCAACCGCGCGCACCATGCGGACATCGGCGGCGCGACACCCGGCTCGATGGGGATGGCTGCGGACGTGTACGGCGAAGGCTTGCGCATCCCGCCCGTGCGTCTCGTGCGCGGCGGTCGCATCGTCGAAGACGTGATGCGGCTGCTGATGGCGAACGTGCGCGCCAGCGCCGAGCGACGCGCAGACTTCGAGGCGCAAATCGGTTCTCTGAAGACGGGCGCGACGCGCCTGCTGGAAATCGTCGAACGCGCGGGCGTGCGCGAGGCGACGGAGTATGCGGTGCATCTGGTCGAGTATTCCGAGCGCGTGATGCGCGCCGCCATCGCGCGCATCCCCGACGGCGTCTATGAAGCGGAAGACGCGCTCGACGGCGACGGCGTCTCCGAAGGCGAGATAGTCTTGCGCGCGCGCGTCGAGGTGCGGGGCGACCGCGCGGTCGTCGATTTCAGTGGAAGCGCGCCGCAGGTCTTAGGGCCGGTCAATGCCGTCGCGGCCATCACGGTCTCGGCCGTCGCATACGTCTTTCGTTGTCTGGTCGGCGCGGAAGACGTGCCTGCGAGCGCGGGGCTGATGCGCCCCGTCAAAGTGATTGCCCCGGAGGGCACGATACTCAATGCCGCGCACCCCGCGCCGGTCGCGGGCGGAAACGTCGAGACTTCGCAGCGCGTCGTTGACGTGCTCTTCAAGGCGCTTGCCGGTGCGCTGCCCCGTGTCATCCCCGCCGCGAGTCAGGGCACGATGAACAACCTGACCATCGGCGGGACAGACCCGCGCACCGGCTTCGAGTTTGCCTATTACGAGACGGTCGCGGGCGGCATGGGAGCGCGCCCCGCAGGCGACGGCGTCAGCGCCGTCCACACGCACATGACCAACAGCCTCAACACGCCCGCAGAGGCGCTCGAATACGCATACCCTCTGCGCGTCCGCCGCTACGAGATTCGGCGCGGTTCAGGCGGTCGCGGGCGCACGCGCGGCGGCGACGGCGTCGTGCGCGAGATAGAGACGCTCGCAGGGGCGCGCATGTCTCTGCTCTCCGACCGGCGCACGCGCGCGCCCTACGGTCTCGCCGGAGGCGAACCCGGACAACGCGGCAGCGCCTCCATCATCCGCGACGGGCGCGCTCGACGCGTCGGCTCAAAAGGCTCTTGGGAACTCGCACCCGGCGACCGCGTCCGCATCGAGACGCCCGGCGGCGGCGGACACGGAAAAGCGAATGACGATTGACCTGTCGGTTCATTGATTGATTGATTGATTGATTGATTCATTGATTCGACGAGTCAATGAATCAACGAATCAATGATAAAATCTCTTCCATGCGCGTCACCATCGGCCAGATTAATACGACCAACGGCGATTACGAGGGGAACACTGAGCGCATCCTGCGCGCCATCGAACAGGCCAAGCGAGACCGTAGCGACCTCGTCGTGCTGCCGGAGGTCGCCGTGCAGGGTTACACCTCGCTCGATTGGTTTCTCGACCGCGACGTAGCGCAGAACGCGCTCGCGCCTCTGGAAAAAATCATCGAGGCGACCGAAGGCCTCACGGCCGTCGTCGGCACTGTCCGCCCGACCGGCAAACCTGCCGCGCCCTCTTCGCGCAAGCTCTACAACTCGGCCGCAGTCATCCGCAATCGCCAACTCATCGGCTTCTCTGATAAGACGCTGCTGCCTGAGTACGACGTCTTCGACGACCCGCGCTACTTCGAGACGGCGACCGAGCGTCGCCTGTTTGAAATCGGCGGCGAGCGCCTCGGCGTCCCCGTCTGCGAAGATTTCTGGAACGACAAGACCTTCTGGCGCGAGCGGCTCTACACGCACGACCCGACCGACGAACTGGTCGAGATGGGCGCGACCGTCCTCGTCTCTCCCAATGCCTCGCCCTTCAACAAGGAGAAGATGGGACAGCGTTGCGCGATGGTCTCACACCGTTCGCGGCAGACGGGCTTGCCTATCGTCTACGTCAACCTCGTCGGCGGAAACGACGGCATCATCTTCGACGGCGCATCGCTCGTCACCGACTGCGAGGGGCGCGTCATCCTTCAAGCGCCGCCCTTCGAGGAGTTCATCGGGACTGTCTCGCTCGACTGCGGCGTGGCCGACGAGAGGTGTCTGCCCGGCGACGACATCGGGACAGTCCATCAGGCGCTCGTCCTCGGCATCCGCGACTACGCGCACAAGAACCGCTTCCGGCGTGCCGTGCTTGGTCTGTCGGGCGGGATAGATTCGGCCGTCGTCGCTGCGCTCGCCTGCGAGGCGCTCGGCGCGGAAAACGTCCTCTCCGTGATGATGCCGTCGCCCTTCTCTTCGCGCGGCAGCATCGAAGATTCGCTCGCGCTCGGACGCAATACGGGAATGCCCGTCATCGAACATCCCATCACGTCGGCCTTCGAGGCGCTGACGCGACAACTCAATCTGACGAAGCCGACGCGCGGCGGCGAATCGCTCGCGGCCGAGAACCTGCAATCGCGCCTGCGCGGCAACATCCTGATGACCATCTCAAACGCCGAAGGACGATTGCTCTTATCAACCGGCAACAAGTCGGAACTCGCGCTCGGCTACTGCACGCTCTACGGCGACACCAACGGCGGTCTCGCCGTCCTCGGCGACCTCCTGAAAACGGAAGTCTACGCGCTTGCGCGCCATCTCAACCGCGAGCGCGAAATTGTGCCTTGGGCGATTATTGACAAACGCCCGTCGGCCGAACTCGCGCCCGACCAGTTCGACGACCAGAGTCTTCCGCCATACGACCGTCTCGACCCCATCCTCAAACTCTACTTCGAGAAGAAGGCGACGCCCGAAGAGATTATCGCCGAAGGCCACGATGCGGCGCTCGTCTACGAGATTCTCAACCGCGTCGAGTCGCCCGCCAACGAATTCAAGCGCCGGCAACTGCCGCCGACGCTCATCATCTCGCGCCACGCCATCGGCATCGGACGCCGTCGCCCCGTGACACACCGTTACCGCCGACAGCCTACGACGGCAGACGCCAGTGCCGTTCATCCTTCGCGTTCGCCCGACGTGCGCGACGACGGACGCGCGCGCGAAGCGAAAGGCGGCTAACCGCTTCAGCGCGGTTCACTCAAAGCCGCATATTGCTGTTATCTTGCTGCATGTTGCTGTTATCTTGCTAAAGTCTTCCAAAGAGGCTCCGCGCCACTTGACAGCCGACGCGTCTCTACCTTAGTGTGTCGCTTCTTTCGCTCGCGGAGAGTCGCCCTCACCGAGAAGGGTCTCACAAAAAAGGCCACAGCCAACCAAGACGAAGGAACCTCTCGCCCCCTACTCAACACGGAATTGTGTCCGGGCGCGGCGCATGTCCACACGCATCAGTCGTGGCTTCGACGCTCCTTCAACCCTCTACCCTCGCATAAGGAGAAGTCTGTATGTTTATTGAGCGAAACAGGTCGGAACGGCCTCGCAGAGCCACGCGCTCGCTCATTTTTGTCGCTGCCAGCCTGCTGTTGTCGTTTGCAGGTGCGGCGTTTGCGCAGGATGCGCCCCCCGCGTCCTCAGAGCAGGAGTTAACGGTGACCGATGTTTTGAAGATGCCCGGCAGAGTAGTCGGACAGGGCAGCAATGCCGCGCCGCGCGGGCTGTTGAAGTTGCGTTCCTACCGCGTCGAAGAGGTGCAGTTGCCGCGCTTCACCGAAGTCGAGGTGCGCGGGCGACGCGTCGCCGTCGATAAAGCGTTCCGCGTCTCCATCACGGGCGGCCCCTTCCACGTGCGTGCGCTCCCCGCCGTCATCTGGGTTGACGACGTGGCGCTCGGCTACGGCATCGAGAGCGAAGACCTCAACGAGATTACCGTCGTCACCTACGACGCCGAAGCTCTGCGCGAAGGCGCGAGCCTTTATCTCTCATACGGCGACAAGGAGAACAAGAAAGAGCGCACGGCGCTGCCGGAGACGCTCAAGTTCGACGCGAAAGGAGCTAACCGATAATGCGTAAGACCCTCATCCCCTTCACCCTCGCGCTCTTCTGCGTCCTTTCGTTCGCCATTGCGGTCTCGGCGCAGACGCCCGACCCCGGCACGACCGGCCCGCTCGCCGTGACCCGCGAAGAGTACAACTTCGGCGACCTCGCTTTCCGCCCGACCAACTTTCCCTCGTCGGTCGAGGTGCGCGCCTCCGTGCATTACCCGACGGGGCTGTCCGGCGGCCCCTACCCCGTAGTCGTCTTCCTTCACGGCCGCCACGCCACCTGCTTCCGCAACACGTCGGCCACGCTGCGCTGGCCTTGTCTCAATAACGAGCAGCCGATACCGAGCTTTCAGGGCTACGACTACGTCGCCGAGAAACTCGCCAGCAACGGCTACATCGTCATCTCCATCAGCGCCAACGGCATCAATGCCTTCGACAACAACGTCAACGACCTCGGCATGCAGGCGCGCGCCGAACTCATCCAGCATCACCTCAATCAGTGGCGCACCTTCAACACGACCGGTGCGGCTCCCTTCGGCACGAAGTTCGTCGGCAAGCTCGACCTTACGCGCGTCGGCACGATGGGACACTCGCGCGGCGGCGAGGGCGTCGTCAAGCACTACCTGCACAACGCCTCGCTCGGTTCGCCCTACGGCATCCGCGCCGTCTTCCCGCTCGCGCCCGTTGACTTCAACCGCCCCGTCGTCAACAACGCCGCGCTCGGCGTCGTCCTGCCTTACTGCGACGGCGACGTGAGCGACAATCAGGGCGTCCACTTCTACGACGACGCGCGCTACAACGTCGCTGGCGACACCGGAGCCAAGCACACGATTCAGGTGATGGGCGCGAATCACAACTTCTACAACACTATCTGGACGCCCGGTATGTTTCAGGCCGGGACGGCCGACGATTGGACGGCCTTCGTCTCCGGCGGCACGACCGACGCGCAATGCGGCACGGGCACGGGCAACAAACGGCTGACGAGCGCGCAGCAGCGCGGCACGGGCATCGCCTATCTCTCGGCCTTCATGCGCGTCTACGTCGGCGGCGAGACGCAGTTCACTCCGGTGCTGACGGGCGCGGCCCCGCCGCCCGCCTCAGCCTTGACGACCGACCTCCACATCTCCTATCACGCGCCCGACGTGGCAACCAAGCGACGCGACGTGAACCGTCTGCTGACCTCTACCAACCTGACGACCAACACGCTCGGCGACGCGACGACGCGAGTCGGACTCTCGCCGCATGACCTCTGCGGCGGCGACTCGCCGCAGCCGCAGCACTGTCTGCCCTCGACGCAATCGACGAGTCGGCAGCCGCACACGACGCCGAGCGCGCGCTCGACCCTGCGCGGCCTCAGCCAACTGCGTACGGGATGGGACGCGCTCGGCGCGACCTACACCAACAACCTGCCGCTCGGCGCGCGCGACGTGAGAGGCTTCGAGGCCTTGCAGTTCCGCGTCAGCGTCAACTTCGCCGACACGCGCAACGCGCGTGCGCCGCAGAACTTCACCGTCGTGTTGACGGACGGCGCGGGCGTGCAGGCGAGCGTGCGTGTCGGCGACGTTTCGACGGCGCTCTTCTACCCGCCAGGCTCGACCGGCCCCGTCCCGAAAGTCGTGCTCAACACGGCGCGCATCCCGCTCACCTCGTTTGCGGGCGTCAACCTCGCGGACATCCGCTCCGTGCAGTTCACGTTCGACCAAACCTTGCGCGGCGCGCTCCTCATCACCGATTTGGCCTTCGCCTCCTCGCCCAACTAAGGCCTCTGAGGCGTCATCAATCGCAAGGCGGACGATGGGACACATGCTGTCTCGTCGTCCGCCTTTCGTTTCCGGTAGATGGAAGGTCGGCCTCGGTCGTGTGCGACGAAGTGACGCAGGCCGCCGCTATTGTTTTTTTAATCTCTTGAAATGAGGCGGGCTTTGGCGCAGAATGGGCGGCGTCAATCGCGCGCCTCGAAGCTCCGACGGATGCACGCGCCGCTTCGGAGCGCCCGCGCCCAAAACAACTTCTGCAACCTCGCGCCGAGCCGCGTGCATCGTCGGCCTCCGAACCATGATCGGGCAAACAATCTCTCATTATAAGATTCTCAGCCAGATAGGCGAGGGTGGGATGGGCGTCGTCTACGTGGCCGAACACCTCTGGCTCGAACAACGCGTGGCCGTCAAGTTCCCACTCGCCGGGTCGGACTCGCAGCACTACCGCGCGCGCTTTCTCCGAGAGGCGCGCGCCCGC
>DASZCR010000244.1:0-17373 GCA_035942915.1 Pyrinomonadaceae bacterium
TCTCTCGCCAGCCCTCAAGCGCTCGACTCGAAGTCCGGCCGGAGCCGCGCCGTCGTCGAAAAACGGCGGCCGTGCTGCGCGCCGACACCTCTGAGGCGAGCCGCAACACGTCGGTAGTCGGCGCACTTCTAGCGCCGACTAAGTCCCGCTGCCTGCGTGCGGCGGACGGGAGACGTGTGTCTGCTCGAACATCACGGCGAGACGGCTGCTGAGCAGTTCAGCCAATGCCCCGGCTCCTCTCTGCGGCGCGTCTTCACCCGAACCAACAACCAGCGTGCATAACCTGACAGTTTAAGGAGAAATGATGATGAAAGTAAGATTGCTCCCGACGGTTAAAATCCTCGCCCTCTCCCTTTTTGCCGTCGCCGTCCTCACTCTCTGCCAGACGACGACGCGCGCGGACGAGGTCTTTATCCAGGGCTACACCAATGGTTGCTTCGGCGCGGCCTGCGTTCCGCCGAATTCGGGCGGGCTTGCCGTCTATCAGACCGCGACCATCTTCGGCCTTCAGTACAACAACTCGAACTTCGACGGGACGACCGCCAGCGGCTTCCTCGGCTTCGGCGGCAACGCCGTGCCGGGCGGTCTCAACGACGACAACTTCGGGTCGTTCAGTCTCGCCGGGTCGCTGGCAAACTACAACGGACAGTCGTTCACGCTGCGCGTCACTTTCGTTGACCCGCAAGGCGTCAACGGCAGCAACACGGCGCTCTTTACGGCGACGCTCGTCGGCACCGTGACCTCGACATCCAACGGCGGCGTCTTCATCGACTTCAACAACACGCCGCTCCACTTCACCTTCAACGACACCAGCTGCGGCGCGACGACCGTCGCAGGCCAGCAGACCACCTGCGGCACAGGCTCTTTCTTCCTGACCATCAACGACCTCGCCATCAACCCCGGCCAGACGGCCTCGCTGACAGGTCAGATAACGGAAGCGTCGCAGACGGCCGTGCCCGAACCAGCCACGCTGCTGTTGCTCGGCACTGGACTGTCGAGCGCAGCCGCCATCGCGCGGAAAAAGCGTCTCCGACAGCAGCAGCAGAACCGCGCCTAGACGAACGAAGCGAACAGACACGGGGGCGCGCGCGGCGCGTGCCTGCGAGCCCCCGTCAGTTTTTCCCACTCGATGCTCGACCACGAGCAGCGGAGGACAAAGCGATGCCCCAGCAAAACGCGCAGCCCTTCGGCGCGCAGCCCGCGTGTCCGTCCCCCGACAAACTCTTAGCCTACACGGAAGACGCGCTCTCCTTCATCGCGCGCGAACACGTCAGAAGCCACCTCGTCTCCTGCGACTTCTGCGGCGCGGCGACCCAACTGCTCTCGCAACACAGGCCGTCGGCCGAAACCCCCCTCACGCCGCCGTCTGAGACGCGCGTGCCAGCGCACATCCTGTTGCTCGCCCGCCACCTGTTGCCCCGGGCGCGACACGACGGCCACAGGCTCGGCCGACACGTCGCTTAGAAGCGCGGGCGGGCATGAGTGCCGCCGTCGCCTTCAGGGCGCGGCGGCGCATCTCTCTCTGTCTCGTGCGCGACCGTTGACGCCGAGACTGCTGATGAATAGAATGCGCGCCCGATTTTCGTTAACTTGAAAAGGAGAGATAGATGAAGAACCTGACCCTCTGGCTTGCCCTCCTCGCAGCGCTCGCCTTCACCACCACCACCCAGACCACAGGCATCAATCCCGTGCAACACAGCGAAGGCGCGCCGAAGACGACCACCACCAGCAAAGGCATCAACCCCGTCCAGCACAGCGAGTAGTCACTTGGACGAGCGACGCCGCTCCCGTTCCTCTTACGAGAGTTTCGACTTGACCATTTCGCTCACGGTGCGCCCGTCGGCGTTGCGGCCGACGAGGCGCGCCTGAGCCGCTTTCATCACCGCGCCCATCTCCTTCATCGACGTTGCGCCGAGTTCCGCGACGACCTCCGCAACCACCTGCTCAATCTCCTCGCGTGAGGCTGCGCGCGGCAGATACTCTTCGATGACGCCGATTTCGGCGCTCTCCTTCTCAGCCAACTCCGCACGCCCGGCCTTCTCATACTGCTCGACCGAATCGCGTCGCTGCTTGACGAGCGATTGGAGAGCTTTCGTCATCTCCTCGTCCGTCAACTCGCCGCCCTTTTCGATTTCGCGATTTTGGACGGCGGCCTTGACCATTCGCAGCGTCGAGAGACGCGCCGCGTCCTTCGCCTTCATGGCGGCCGTCAGGTCTGCCGTGATGCGCTCCTTGAGACTCATGCTTTGGCGTTCTTCCTTTCCGTCTGGTGGCCGTTCGACTGTGCGAGGTGTGCGCGCAGGAAGCGACCCGTGTGCGATTCAGGCGCGTTCATAATCTCTTCGGGCGTGCCTTCGGCGACGACCAGCCCGCCCCTGTCCCCACCTTCGGGGCCGAGGTCGATGCAATAATCGGCCGTCTTAATCACGTCCAGATTGTGTTCGATGACGAGCAGCGAGCCGCCCGCTTCGATGAGCGTGCGGAAGGCCGTGAGCAGTTTGTTGATGTCGTCGAAATGAAGCCCGGTCGTCGGCTCGTCGAAGATGTAGAGCGTGCGTGCGCCGGTGCGTTTCGAGAGGTGCGCGGCGAGTTTGACGCGCTGCGCCTCGCCGCCTGAGAGCGTCGTCGCCGATTGACCGAGCCGCAAATAGCCCAATCCGACATCGTCCAAGACCTTCAAACGGTTGGCAATCTTGTTCACGTCGCGGAAGAAGGTCATCGCCTCGCGCACGGTCATGTTGAGCACGTCGTTGATGTTCTTCGAGCGATAACGCACGTCGAGAATCTGCGGCTTGAAGCGCGTTCCCTTGCACTCCTCACAGACCAACTCGACATCTGCCAAAAACTGCATCTCGACCGTCACCGTGCCGTCGCCCTCGCACACGTCGCAGCGCCCGCCCGGCACGTTGAAGGAGAAGAAGGACGGGTCGAAGCCGCGCGTCTGCGCGTCGCGCGTCGAGGCGAAGAGCTCGCGCACGGCGTCGTAGACCTTGATGTAGGTGACGGGGTTCGAGCGCGGCGTCCGTCCGATGGGCGATTGGTCAACGAGGATAACGTCGTCGAGGTGCTGCCCGCCGTCGAGCTTTTGGAACGAGCCGACCTGCCCCTGCCATTCGCCGCGCTGCTTCTTCAAACCCGCATAGACGACATCATGCACGAGCGTCGATTTACCCGACCCGGAAACACCCGTCACCACCGTCAGCACTTCGAGCGGGATGTCCAAGTCCACGTCCTTCAGATTGTGTTCACGCGCGCCGCGCACGGAGAGCCGCTTCTTCTTGGGTACGCGCCGCTGCTTCGGCTCCTTAATCTCCGACTCGCCGCGCAGATACTTGCCCGTCAGCGTCGAGGCGTCCTTTAAGAGTCCCGCATAGTCGCCTTCGTAGACGACGCGCCCGCCCATCTCGCCAGCCGCCGGGCCGATGTCGAGGATGTGGTCGGCGGCGCGCATCATCTCTACGTCGTGCTCGACGACGAGCACGGTGTTGCCGATGTCGCGCAGGTTGTGCAGCAACTTGATGAGACGCTCGCTGTCGCGCGGGTGCAGGCCGATGGAAGGCTCGTCGAGGACATAGAGCGCACCGACGAGCGCCGAGCCGAGGTTGGTGGCGAGTTGGATGCGCTGCGCCTCGCCGCCCGACAGGGTCGAGGCGAGACGGTCGAGCGTCAGATAGTCAAGCCCCACGTCAACGAGGAACTTCAGGCGACGCCGAATCTCAAAGAGCACCTTGTCGGCGATGGCCGTCTGCTCCGGCGTCAGTTCCAACTCGTCGAAGAAGACGGCCGAATCTTTAATCGAGAGACGGCAGACATCGGGCAGGGTACTGCCGCCGACGCGCACATCGCGCGCCTCCTGTCTGAGTCGTCCGCCGCCACATTCAGGGCAGAGCGTGTAACCGCGATATTTGGAGAGGAAGACGCGGACGTGCAGCTTGTATTTCTTCGTCTCCAACCACTCGAAGAAGCCGCGCACGCCGTCCCAGCCGCCCTTGCCTTCGATGATGGCGCGCTGCTGCGCCCGCGCGAGTTCCGCGAAGGGCACGTCCATCGGAATCCCTTCCTGTTTGCAGAAGCGGCGCAACTCCGCACGCGCCCAGTCGTGCTGCGGTTTCGTCCATGGCTCGATAGCGCCCTCTGAGAGCGACAGTTGCGGATTTGGGATGACGAGGTCGAGGTCGAGGCCGATGGTGTTGCCGAAGCCCTGACAGGTCGGACACGCGCCGTAAGGATTGTTGAAGCTGAAGAGGCGCGGCTCAGGCTGCGCGTAGAGCGTGCCGTCATACTTGCACTCGAAGCGTTCGGAGAAACGCAGAGCGCGCGGGCTTGCTTCCGCCGTCTCGACGACGGCCTGCCCGTGTCCCTCGACGAAGCAGGTCTCGAAGGAATCGACGAGCCTTTCGCGCACGTCCGCGCGCGCGACGAGGCGGTCGACGAGGACGTAGACGCCTGAGAAGTCTGCTCGACGGTAGTCGTCGGGCGTGCGCAGTTCGATAATCTCGCCGCGCGTGTAGAGACGCGTAAAGCCGCGCTGCATGAGGCTCATGACGTGCGCCGTGACGGCGCGCGGGTCGGGTGCGCCATCGGTCGTCTGCGTCCTTGTCGCCTTCGTACGCTTTTTGCCCGCGCCGTTCTTACCGTTGCCTTCGCCCTCACTCTCGCGCCGCATCCCGGCCTCGGCGGGAAAGAGGACGTAGAAGCGCGTCCCTTCGGCGAGCGTGTCGAGCACCTCCTGCGCGGAGGATTCGGGCGAGTCGCGGTGCACCTCACGTCCGCAGACGCGGCAGATGGTCGTACCGACGCGCGCATAGAGCAGGCGCAGGTAGTCGTAAACTTCCGTCTGCGTGCCGACGGTCGAGCGCGGGTTGCGCGTCGAGTTCTTCTGCCGGATGGCGATGGCGGGCGGGATGCCGCGCACCTCGTCCACGTCCGGCTTGTCCATCCGCTCAAGGAACTGCCGCGCGTAGGCCGACAGAGACTCGACGTAGCGACGCTGCCCTTCGGCATAGACCGTGTCGAAGGCCAGCGAAGATTTGCCCGAACCGGAGACACCCGTGACGACCGTCAGCTTCTCGATGGGAACGGAGAAGGAGACGTTCTTCAGATTGTTGACGCGCGCGCCGCGCACGATAATGGCTTCTTCTGTCATCTCGAAAATACGCTCTTGAAAATCGCGCCACGCCCCACAGACGACACTACGGCGCGGCGGCGAAACAAGCATTATAAATCGTTTTCGCGCGAAGGCGAAGCAGAGCCGATGAGAGATTCGCGGAGAGGTTTGAAGATTAAGCGAAGGTCATCAGAGCGCGCTCTGCCAGACGCACACACAGAGCGCGACGGCTGTTTCTACGAAGCTACATCCTCAAGACCGATGCGCTCCACGACCAATTAAATAGGGGCTTGGCGGAGGGGCAACCTGTGTTAGATTGCTGCGCGCACATCCCGGAGACCTCGCGTGTCAGACCCGTCGGCAAGTTGTGCAACCTCTCAAATCATCAAGCTGGCTTTATCAAAAGGTTTTCAATCTTCCCGGATAACCGAAAGGAGAGCCGCATGAAAAGATTCCTCATCGCCCTGCTCTTGCTCCTCGCAGCATGTAGCGTGGCCGTTCCCCAAAACAGACGCATGAGAAACAGAGACCGTCGCCCGGCGGCGGCGAGGCAAGCTTCGACCCGCAATATGGCGGGCGTCAACATTCGTGGCAACACTGTCCGCTTCAACTCCGAGTGGCAAGTCGTCAAAGGGGCTGACGGCAAAACGTACGCCAGAAAAAAGAAGGTCACAACGGTTGTGCTGGCGGTCAGTTGCCAGTGCGCGCAGGAGGGGCCGCGCGGAACATGCTTTTTGCAATCAATACCGGGGCGCAATGATGCCTTGGAGTGTAATAAATCCTTCGATTGCACAGGGACTTGCGGTGTGGTGACCAAGTGGGTCGAACCGAAGGAGATTGAAGGTATCGGGCTGCCTTAGCAGAAGCTTTCCGAAAGCCGCTTCGACCCATTGCTGACGGTGGAAGGTTTGTGTGGAAGAGTTGAACGAGCGAGCGCGTGTGCGCTCTACCAGCGCGCGTCGTAACGTGCGCGGGCGGCGCGCCAGACGCCTTCGCCGAGGACGGGTATCGAGCCTTCGAGCGTCAACGCGGAGTCTGCCGGGCGGCGGACGCGGTAGGTGCGCCCCTTGGGCGAGCCGACCGAAAGCGTGACGAGGTCGAGCGCGACGGAAACGACCGTCGCCTCGCGCCAGTCTTTACGACAACGCAGGACGAGTCGCGCGCCGACGGGCAGCGCGCCGAGCGTCGGCACTTCCTGTGCGGGCGCGCAAATGAAGAGGCCGCCGACTGATGTGTCGGCGGCCTCCTCGTCGAACGGCCTCGAAAGTTGTGCGCTCACGTCTTTCGTCTTTCTCGTGCTGCGCGGGTCAGACTTCGAGCGGCGAATCCTCGAAAGGCAGGTCGGGCTGGCGCGCGTCGCCGCGTCCCACCGAGTAGGCGCGCAACGCCAGCGAGAGGATGACGAAGGCGACGACGACCCACATTAGCGCCCAGAATAGTTGATGAACGCCGGTCGCTTCCGCCATGTTCATCGCGTCCGTACGGACGCCCGGCATCGCCGACAGCAACATCACCGTCTTCAAATCGAAGAGCGCGTTGAGAACGCACTGGACGGCGAGGAAGCCGACCAGAAAAGTGGCGATGCGCGGCGAGGCGTAGCGCGCGGCGGCGAGCAGCCCCAACGGCAGCAGGATGCCCGCGAAGAGCGTGAAGAAGCCAGACAGCGAAAAGAGCGTCCCGAACGACAGGCTGAACAAGGGGCTGAGCACGCCGAAGAGCACCGTCAGCGCAAAGACGAGCACGGCCGACCCTACGAGCACGTAGCGCGCGGCCACCGTGCGGCGTATCAGCAGCAGGAGCAGCGCCCCGAAACCCATCGCGCCCAGATAACCCGCGCTCGAAATAAACATCTTCGAGAACAGCCCGCCCGTCGTCGAGTAAACCTCTCCGCTGCCGTCGGCCGCGACCGTCAAACTCGCCACCGAATTGCCGGTGATGAGCGCCGCCAACGCGTGTCCGCCCTCATGGATGAAGGTGACGAAGATGCGGAACGGATAGGTCAGCAGGTCGCCGAAGGGGACGACCCACCAGAGCGCCAGCGTCAGCAGCGTGGCTAAGAGCAGCGTGCGTGCCTGCGGTCGCGCGTCGTGTGCGATGTTCAATTTCATAAATTCTAAATCTCCGCCGAACGACTCTCACCTGTGAACTTACCGCCACATTGTACGACGAAGCGGTCTAAGTAAAAAGGCCGAAGATGTAAAAGATAACGAAACCGGAAGCCGCGATGTTTCACCGGGGAAGGCGCAGGGCACGAGCGCAGATGAGAGGGACGCTCCTTCCCATCTGCGCTTGTGCCCTGTTACTTTTGCCTTCTGTAATCGCCGGACTTCCCGCCCGTCTTCTCTTCGAGCCGCACGTCCGTAATCTGCATCGCCTTATCGACGGCCTTGCACATGTCGTAGACCGTCAGCGCGGCAACCGTGACGGCCGTCAGGGCTTCCATCTCGACGCCGGTCTGCGCGCTCGTCGCGGCCTCCGCTTCGAGCACCACGCCCGTCTCCTCTAGATGCGCGCGCACGTCAACGTGCGTGAGCGCAAGCGGATGGCAGAGCGGTATTAAATCGGCCGTCCGCTTCGCGGCCATGATGCCCGCCAGACGCGCCGTCTCCAACGGGTCGCCCTTCGGCGTCCGCCCCGCGCGCACGGCCTCGACCGTTGCGGCCGACATCAAGACGCGCGCCGAAGCGCGTGCGCGCCGCGTCGTCGCGGGCTTCTCGGTCGTGTCAACCATTGCCACGCGCCCTGTCTCGTCCAGATGTGTCAACTCGCCCGCCATTGCCTGTGTCCCTTTCTCCTGCGCCGTTTGCCGCGCCACGAACTTAACACCAAAAAGTGAGAGATACGCAAGAGACTCGGCCGCGCGAAGAAATTTTTCGAGATGCTAAATCCGTGCGCGCGACGCGGCGCGTAACTCCTGCGAAAACCCGATAGGGAAATCCAGACGAGAGACACAGAGGAACCATGATGAGAAAAATTTTCTTCCTGTTGATGATTGCCGCAGCTTCCGTCTCGGCTTCGACTTTGACGACGCGCGCGCAAGGGAACCCGATGGTGGGCGGCGCGGCCATGTACCGCACGCGTGACATCGTCGATAACGCCGTCAACTCCAAAGACCACACGACACTGGTGGCCGCCGTCAAGGCCGCCGGTCTCGTCGAGACTCTCAAGGGCAAGGGGCCGTTCACGGTCTTTGCGCCGACGAATGCCGCGTTCGACAAACTCCCTTCGGGAACGGTTGACACGCTGCTGATGCCCGAAAACAGAGCGATGCTGACGAAGGTGCTGACCTATCACGTCGTTCCCGGCCGGATGGACTCGAAGGCCATCGCTAAGGCCATCAAGAAGGGCGGCGGCACGGCCACCTTCAGAACCGTCAGCGGCGACACGTTGATGGCTATGATGCAGGGCGACAGCCTCATCCTGCGAGATGAAAAAGGCGGCACCTCGATGGTCACTATCGCCAACGTGCGCCAGTCGAACGGCGTCATTCACGTCGTCGATACGGTCGTCATGCCCAACTAAGAGCCGCTTCAGAAAACGACCCGCGACGAGATGACGGACGATGAATGAGAGAGACGCTCTCTCTGATTCATCGTCCGTCGTTTGTCTTCAGCCGGGCAGGCGCACGACGCCGACGAGGCTTCCCGCCTCCAAGCTCTTCACGCCCTGCGGAATATGGACGAGCGCCTCTGCGCGCGCGAAGGCGACGAAGTCCGAAGACCCGCCCCACTTCAGCGGCTCCGCAATGAGACGCCCCGCTTCATCCGTCACGAGACGCGCCGGAAGATAGCTCGCGCGTTCCTGCGCTCCCTTCGTGTCGCGCGCGAGCACGGCACGTTCCTCCGTGAGCGTGGCGGCGAGTGCGCCCTGCATCAGACGCAGGGACGGGCGTGCGAACAGGTTGAAGGTGACGGAGACCGAGACAGGATTGCCGGGCAGACCGAAGACGAGCACGGGCGGCTCATCTGCTGCGCGTCCGGCGACCGACGACGGGAGGCGCGCAAAGACGGTCGGCTTGCCCGGCCTCAACGCCACGCGCTCGAAGAAGAGCTCTGCGCCGAGCGCGTGGAGCGCCGCCTTCGTGAAGTCGTAGATGCCCATCGAGACGCCGCCCGAAAGCACGAGCGCGTCTGCGCTGGCGGACGCTTCGGCAATCGCATCGGCCAGAAGTTTCGGGTCGTCGCCCGCGAGCGGCAGACGTTCCGGCGCAGCCCCTGCGAGGGCTGCGTAGGCGGCGAGCGAGTAGCTGTTCGAGTCGCGTATCTGGTCTGTGTCGGGGCGTTCGTTGACGGCGACGAGTTCCGTGCCGGTTGCCAGCACGGCGACGCGCGGGCGTCGGCCGACGGCGACCTGCGCATAACCGAACGAAGCGAGCGCGGCCATCCGCGCCGCGTTCACCTCTTCGCCCGCGCGCAAGACCATCTCACCCGCGCGAATCTCGCTCGCACGCTTGATGAAGAACTGCCCCGGCACGGTCGCGCGCTCTATCTCGACGAGGCGGCCGTCTTCCAGCTCGCGCGTCAACTCGACCTGCTGCACGCTGTCTGCCCCCGCAGGCAGCGGCGCACCCGTCATGATGCGAACGGCCTCGCCCGCGCCGAGATGCCCGCGCCAGCCGCGACCGGCCGCCGCTTCGCCGACGACGCGCAGGCGCACGGGCGCATCCTGCGTGTCTGCCGAGCGGACGGCGTACCCGTCCATCTGCGCGCGGTCGAAGGGCGGAAGGTCTGAGTCGGCAGAGATGTCTTGGGCGAGTATGCGCGAGAGCGCATCGGGGAGTGCGACGCGCTCTGCGCCGAGCGGTCGCGTCTCTCGTTCGACGATGCGGACGGCTTCGGAAATGGAAATCACGCGACGAGTTTAAGGTTCAAAGTTCAAAGTTCAAAGTTCAAAGTTTCGAGGTGAGACTGCATGTCTTCAGCTTGGAACGCAAAAACCGCGAAGCCCGTCTCTCGTGTGAAAGACGGGCTTCGCGGTTTTGAAGCGTGGCGGAGCCGACGGGACTCGAACCCGCGACCTCCGACGTGACAGGCCGGCGTTCTAACCAACTGAACTACGACTCCGCGCTAACAAACTTCAATTTTCAAAGAAGGGCGAGCGGTCGTGCGTCGCCTCCTTCTGGTAGGCACGGAGGGACTCGAACCCCCAACCTCCACCTTGTAAGGGTGGCCGTCTACCATTGACATACGTGCCTGCGGAATTTCTTCAAAGCTTGGCGGCATCGGTTAAAATTTTTCGGACGCCGCGTGCAAAGAACTGCGCTCTTTCGTGCCGTCGTGCGTGCTACTTGAGAGAGCGTGTGAGACATCCTAAGAGATGCGCGCGCGTGGTGTCAAGTTGAGCTTTCCGTGTCAGAGCAGCCAGACGGGGAGCGTCTCGTCGGGCGGTTGCCGTCGGCGTTCGACGGCAGGCTCGTCGCGGTCGGGCGTTTGCGATGGCTCGTCCGCTTCGTCGCGCGTCGGCGCGGGTGCGGGCGGGCGGTTTTTCGAGACGGGCGCGATGAGCACGTCGTCCACCTGTTTGTCGAGTCGTCCGATGACGGGCACGGCGGTCGGCTTCGCTCCTTTCGGTCGGCGCGCGTTTGCGGCTATATTGAGAGGGAAATCTTTCTCCCTGTCGGAGAGTGTAAGACTGTGTTGAAGAATCCGGCAAGCATGAAAACCAGCGCCCCGCACGCGCGGGGAATCCTTGTTGTCCTCCTCCTCTGCGCCGCGCTGTGCGGCTCGCTGCCCGCCCCTGTCCGCGCGCAGAACTCGACGGCCGCCCCCACGCAGAGACCGCGCCGCGTCGGCTCGCCTCCGCCAGCGGCGACGCCCTCTGCGACGCCCGCCGCGACTATGCGGCGGCAGCCTCCGCGCCCGCAGGCTGCTGTCGGCGAAGAGGTGGACGAAGACGAAGTGGTGCGCGTCGATACCGAACTGGTCTCCGTCCCGGCGGTCGTGACAGACAGTCTGGGCAAGCCAATCACGGGTCTGCGCGCGGAGCACTTCGCCGTCTTCGAGGACGGACGCCCGCAGAAGATAGAGAACTTCTCGACGACGGAAGCGCCCTTCGAGGTCGCATTGCTGCTCGATACGTCTGGCTCGACGCGCGCCGACGTGGCGCTCATCCGTCGCGCCGCCAATGCCTTCATCCAATCGCTGCGACCGGGCGACCGCGTCGCCATCGTCTCCTTCAACACGTCGGAAGAAGGCGGCGCGCGTCTCGCCACCGTCGATGTGAAAAGTCCTCTGACGGACGACCGGGCGCGTCTGCGCGAGGCGGTCGAAACCATCGGCGCGAGCAACGGCACGCCCTTCTACGACGGCCTCGAACGCGTCGCCGCCGAAATCTTCCGCGAGCCGCCGCGCGCGGACGTGCGTGGTCGCCGCGCGCTCGTCGCGCTGACGGACGGCGTCGATTCTTCGAGCGAAGCAGACTACGAGGAGGCGCGCGCGCGTCTCAAAAGCGCAGGCATCGTCAGCTACTTCATTCAGGTCAATACGGAGGACTACGTCGAAGACCGCCTGATGCGCGACTGTTCGGACGACGGCTCGCTCAGTCTCTCGCGCACCCAACTGCAACGCTACCGGCGACTGTTTGCGCCGACGACCGACGCCTCCGACTTCACGAGCTTTTGTCGCCTCGGCCAGTTCCAGCGGATGGACATCAGCCGTCGTCTCTACAACCTCGCGCGCGCAGAGATGAACGAACTGGCGAAAGAGTCCGGCGGCAAGACCTTCCCGGCCGCCGACCTGCGCGACGCGCGCGCGGCCTTCCGGCAGGTGGCCGAAGAGATTGGCACGCAGTACAGTATCGGTTACTACTCTTCAAACAAGACGCGCGACGGTGCTTTCCGCACTATCCGCGTGCAGGTGCGCGGCATCCGCGACGCGCAGGTGCGCGCGCGCGAAGGCTATCAAGCCCCGCGCAGTTAGACTAAGGAAAATCTATGGCGACTAATCACGAGAGAGCTTTCGAGCGGGTGGTGCTTATCGTTTTGGACAGTCTCGGCGCGGGCGAGATGCCTGACGCCGCGCGTTGGGGCGATGCAGGCTCGGACACGCTCGGCCACATCTGCGCCTCGCGCGCCGTGCGTCTGCCGAATCTGGAAGCTTATGGCCTCGGCCACATCCGACCGCTTGAGGGCGTCGCCGCCGTCGAGCATCCGCGCGGCATCTACGGGCGCTGCGCGTTGCGCTCGAACGGCAAAGACACGACGACCGGCCATTGGGAGATGGCGGGCATCATCCTCGAAGAAGCCTTCCCCGTCTACCCGCAGGGCTTCCCGCCGGACATCATCGAACGCTTCATCAGTGAGACGCGCGTTCCCGGCATTCTCGGCAACGTCCCCGCCTCCGGCACGGAAATCATCAAGGAACTCGGCGCGGAGCACGTCCGCACGGGCAAGCCCATCGTCTACACTTCGGCCGACTCGGTCTTTCAGATTGCGGCGCACGAAGAGGTCATCCCGGTCGCGCGCCTCTACGAGATATGCGAGACGGCGCGACGCATCCTGACGGGCGAGCACGAGGTCGGACGCGTTATCGCGCGCCCCTTCGTCGGAGAGCCGGGCGCTTTCCGGCGCACGGAGAACCGGCACGACTACGCCGTCCCGCCGCCGCGCGAGAACCTTTTGCCGACGCTCGCCGAAGAAGGTCTCGACGTGGTTGCCATCGGCAAGATTGCCTCCATCTACGATGCCGTCGGCGTGACGCGCGACCTCAAGGCGAAGAACAACGACCAGTCAATCGACCAGACCGTCGTCGCGCTCGGCGAAGACACGCGCGGCCTCATCTTCTCCAACCTCGTCGATTTCGACATGCTCTACGGCCATCGCCGCGACGTGGAAGGCTACGCGCGTGCGCTCGAACACTTCGACGCGCGCCTGCCTGAGATTGAAGCGGCCTTGCGCGAGACAGACCTCCTGCTCATCACTGCCGACCACGGCAACGACCCGACCTTTCCCGGCACAGACCACACGCGCGAATACGCGCCCCTCATCGGCTATGGCCGACGCGCGCGCCGGGGCGTCAATCTCGGCACGCGCGCCTCGCTCGCAGATATCGGCCAGACCATCGCCGACAACTTCGGCCTCCGACTCAACGCGGGCGAAAGTTTCCTGAGAGAGATACTGTGAGGGAAGTCGGTTAAGCGATAAACGTCGAAACGCGGAACGCCGGATGACAGAGATGCTATCTGTCATCCGGCGTTCCGCGTTCCGGTTTAGTGTGACGGATTAGTTTGCGTGGTGCGCGGAGGTGCAGCGCGCGGAGAACTCGTCTGCGGCAAGCCCTGCGCGTGCGTGGCCGAACAGTTCGCCGAAGTCGTTCGTCGTCGTCTTCAAGTCGGCGCTCCCGCCCGGTCTGATGCTCCTGAAGAGCGTCTCAATCCAACTCTCGGTGTTGATGTAGCCCGTCCCCCATGACTTCCATTTTTCCGGCAGCCCTTCGGCCTTAATCTGTTCGAGCGTGCGCCCCTGCGCGACGCGCTGGCGAACAATGTCGCGCGTCTCGATGAGCATCTGGTGATAAGTCTTGAGGTCGTCAATCGTCGAGAGCGGCCCGTGACCGGGGATGATTTTCACGCCCGCAGGCGCGCGCGCGATAACGTCGGCGACGTTGCGTATCAACCCCTCGACGCTGCCGCCGCTGCCCGTATCGACGAAGGGGAAGCGACCGGCGAAGAAGTGGTCGCCCATGTGGATGACGTTCGAGGTGGTGAAGAAGATGATGCTGTCGCCGTCGGTGTGTCCGGCGGGGAAGTGTATGACGCGCACCTCCTCGCCGTTGAAGTGTATGTGAAGGGTCGTGTCGAAAGTGATGATGGGTAGCGCGATGGCGGGCGCGGGCGGAATGTTGCGGCCCGGCGCGTTCGAGCCGGAGGCGAGACGCGCGCGGACGTTGGCATGCGCGACGAGCGTCGAGTCTGCGCCGAAGTTGGCGTTGCCGCCCGTGTGGTCGCTGTGCCAGTGCGTGTTCAAGACGAACTTGAGACGCCCCGGATTCAACTCGCGCAGTGCGGCGCGAATCTTCTCGGCGAGCGGGGCATACTGGTCGTCAATCATGAGCAGGCCGTCGGGGCCTGCGCTGACGCCGATGTTGCCGCCTGAGCCGACCAGCATCGAGACGTTCCCGGCGACCTTCGTCGTCGTAATCTGCACCTGCGACAAGTTGTTGCCCTGCGGCGCGGCCGCGCCGTGCGGCAGAGCGTGCGCGCGTGCCTGCGGCGGCGCGCAGAGCGCCGTGTAGAGCGCGAAAGCGAGCGACCATGCGACGAGTCTCTTCATTACCATTGCTCCTTGATGAAAGTTTCGACCTTCCGAGTCGAGATGCTCAGGCGTTGGGGTCTTTGATGACGGCGATGTAAGGCAAGTTGCGATAACGTTCGGCGTAGTCAAGCCCGTAGCCGACGACGAAGGCGTCCGGGATGCGGAAGCCGAGATAATCAATCGGCACTTCGCGTTCGCGCCGCTCCCATTTGTCGAGCAGCGCGGCCAGCTTGACCGTGCGTGCGCCGCGCGCGCGCAGGTTCGAGAGCAGATAGGAGAGCGTCAGCCCCGTATCGACGATGTCTTCGACGACGAGAATGTCGCGCCCCTCGATAGCCACGTCGAGGTCTTTCAGGATTCTCACCTCGCCCGACGAGCGCATCGACGCGCCGTAGCTCGAAATCGCCATGAACTCGACGCCGAGCCGGAGGTCGGTCGCCCGCAGCAGGTCGCTCAAAAACAGCACCGCGCCTTTGAGGACGCCGACGAGCAGCGGATTGCGCCCCTCGTAGTCGCGCGCGATTTGCGCGCCGAGTTCCGCGATGCGCGCCTGAATTTGCTCGGCCGTGAAGAGCGGTTCGAGGTTCGGGTTGGTAAACTCCGACATCGTCGGGCGTGCTGTAGAAGACAAGCTTTCGCGCCTCCCGTCACTGTTTGAATTTAGAATCGAAGCCGTTCGGAAGCGACGCGGCGGACTGCCATTTGCGCGCGCGCGTCGTGGTGCGACATACTAACGAGAACCTTTCGGGCAGGTCAACGTTTGAACATGGCTGACGAACAATCCACACGCGACCGCGTCCGCGCGCTCGTCCGCGACGTACTGCAAAACGCACTCCCTGAAGAGCCGCACGACGAGCCACAAGGAGCATCGCCTTCATCAAACCCGTCCCGGTCGAGCACCGGCGGCGAGGCGACGCCGACGACGCCACCCGCGACGCAGCAGGCGCGCGTCGTCGAGGTTGCCGCCCGCGCGACCAGCGCGACGGAAGATGACGGCGTCGAGCGCGACGAATCCTCCAAGACGGTCATCACCGAAGCGGACGTTCACGACCTTCGAGAAGGCTCGCGGCTGCGCATCGCAGAGGGCGCACGTCTGACGCCGCTTGCTGCCGACATCGTCCGCGAACGCCGCATCGAACTCGTCCGCCGCCGTTCGCGGCGCGGCTCGCGCGCCGAGCGCATCGTCGCCGTCGGCTCAGACCATGGCGGCTACCGGATGAAGGAAGAGCTCAAAAAGCTCCTCGCCGAACTCGGCCATCGCATCCGCGACTTCGGCACGGACTCGACCGATGCGGTTGACTACCCTGACTTCGCGCACGCCGTCGCGCGCGCCGTCTCGCGCGGTGAAGCAGACCTCGGCATCGTCGTCGATGGCGCGGGCGTCGGCTCGGCGATGACGGCGAACAAAGTGCCGGGTGTGCGCGCCGCCGCCTGCTACTCCGTCGCCGTCGCCAAAAACTCGCGCGAGCACAACGATGCCAACGTCCTCACGCTCGGCAGCGGCGTGACGAGCACGGACGAGATGCGCGACATCGTTCGCGCATGGCTCTCGACCGAAATCACGGAAGACCGACACAAGCGCCGCGTCGCCAAAATCGAGGCCGTCGAGCGGCAATACAAATGCTAAAATCGAGTCATGGCTTATTCGCATAACGGAGATTTGGAGCGGCTCGTCGAGCAGATTACGGACGTGATTGTGGCGCGTCTGAACGGCGAGGGGCAGGAGCAGGCGGCGCTCTGCGGCTGTTCGTCCGAGTGTTTCAATCGCTGCCCGGAGCGGATGCAGAGGGTGTTGGACGCGGGCGCGGCGCGCATCGGCGTCGTTCTCGGCGACGGCGCATCGGCGCGCGACTGGGCGAGCCTCGTTGACCACACTTTGCTCAAGCCGGACGCGACCGACGACGACATCAGACGTTTGTGCGAAGAGGCTGCGCGCTTCGGTTTCGCCTCCGTCTGCGTCAATCCGGCGTGGGTGCGCGCGGCGGCGTGCAATTTGCGCGGGACGGGCGTGCCGGTCTGCACGGTCATCGGCTTTCCGCTCGGCGCAACGCTGGCGGACGTGAAAGCCTACGAGGCGCGGCGCGTGATTCTCGACGGGGCGCGCGAGGTCGATATGGTGATTAACGTCGGCGCTTTGAAGAGCGGCGACGACTGCGCCGTCGAGCACGACATTCGCTCGGTGGCGGAGGCGGCGCACGAGCACGGCGTCCTCTGTAAGGTGATTATCGAGACGGCGCTGCTGACGGACGAAGAGAAGGTGCGCGCCTGTCTGGCCGCCAAGCGCGCGGGCGCGGACTTCGTCAAAACCTCGACGGGCTTTGCGAAAGGCGGCGCGACGGTGGCGGACGTGGCGTTGATGCGCCGCACGGTCGGCGCGGAGATGGGCGTCAAGGCGTCGGGCGGCGTCAAAGGCATCGCCGACGCGCGCGCGATGGTCGAGGCCGGAGCGACGCGCATCGGAGCCTCGGTCGGCGTCAAGATTGCACAGGAAGCGTCGGGCGCGCAGCAGACGACGACGGCCGCCCCGGCCGCCTACTGAGAGCCTGTCTAAAGAACGGCCGACCGCGAAGCCGGAGAGTGTTCTCAAGGCTCTGCTTGAACGGGCGGCGCTTTGCGTCTATGCTCATGGCAAAAGCTCTGGCTCGAACAATTGAAGAAGCGGGTGGTGTGCGATGGCGGCTAAGAAACCGAACATCCTGGCAGTCGTTTTGGGTGGGGGCGCGGGTACGCGCCTGTTTCCTCTGACGCAGTTGAGGTCGAAACCCGCCGTGCCGCTCGGCGGCAAGTACAGGCTCATCGATATCCCCGTCTCGAACTGCATCAACTCCGAGATAACAAAAATCTTCGTCCTCACGCAGTACAACTCGGCCTCGCTCAATCGCCACATCGGTCGCACCTATCGCTTCTCGCAGTTCTCCGACGGCTTCGTCGAGATTCTCGCCGCCGAGCAGACGCCGCAGAACCCGCAGTGGTTCCAGGGCACGGCCGACGCCGTCCGCCAGGTGCTGCCGCACAT
>DASZCR010000245.1:0-2305 GCA_035942915.1 Pyrinomonadaceae bacterium
GCCCGACTGGGCGTAGGCGTAGCCCAGATAACAGAGCGTGCTCGGCGTCTCGCCGTTCAGGCTGATGTTCTTCTGGTACTGGGCGACGGCCTCCGCGTACTGCCCCTTCGCCGTATACATCATGCCGAGATAGACGTGCGCGTAGGCGTCGTCCGGCTGCATCTTGACGACGTTCTGGTTAACTTGAATCGCCTCGTCGTACCGGCGCGCCCGGTATAAAATCGAGCCCTCGACTGCTTTACTGGCGATCCGCAGGGGGTCGAGTTCCTGCGCGCGTCTGATTTCTGCCAGCGCCTCCTCCGTCCGCCCCACGATTGATAAAAAGTTCGCGTAGTTGCCGTGCGCCGCCGCGAGATTCGGGTTCGACTCGAAGGCCCGCTTGAAGTCGTTCTCGGCGCCCGACCAGTCCCACTCGTTCCGCTTGATGATTGCTAGCGCGTGGTGCGCCTCGGCGAGCGAGTCGTCGAGTTCCAGCGCCATCTGCGCCGCCGCCCGCGCCTTCGCCAGCATCTCCGGGGGATTCTCTCCGGTTGACGCGAGGTTGAGATACGCGAAAGGCATCCCGGTGTAGGCGAGCGCGAACTTCGGGTCGAGCCCCACCGCCTGAGTGAAGTAGTCGAGCGCCTTCCTGAAATTCTCCTTGTTGTTCCCCTTCCGCTGGTGGAACAGCCCGTTCAGGTAAAGCTGGTAAGCCTCCGCGTTCTCGGTCGCCCGCTTCGCCAGTTGCCGCTCCTGCGCGCCCGTCAGCCGCAGCCGCAGCTTCTCCGAGATGGTGCGCGCTATCTCCGCCTGCACCGCCTGCAAGTCCGTCGCACGCCGGTTGTACTGCTCGCCCCACATCTGCGTCTTATCCCGCACGTTCATCAGCTCGACGCTCACCTGCAACTCGTCGCCGCGCTGGATGATTCTGCCCGTCACAATCGCCCCGACGCCCAGAGCCTTCGCCACCTCTTCCGGGTCAATCTCCTTGCCCTTGTACCTGAAGGTCGAACTGCGTGCGATGACTTTCAGTTGCGGGAGTTGAGACAGGCTGTTAATCAGACTCTCGCTGATGCCGTCCGAGAGGTATTCCGTGTTCGGGTCTTTGCCGACGTTGACGAGCGGCATGACCGCCACCGAATTGATTGACGCCCCGCCGCCCCGCACGAAGAAGAAGTAGGCGAGGCCGGCGATTGCCAGCACGAGCGCCGCCAGCGCCAGAGTTACGCCGAGCTTGTGCCGCTTAATCTCCGTGGCGATGTATTCCGCGCTGGATGTCGTGTGGATAGCACCGCCCGCCGCCTGCCCGGTCTGACGTGCCGTGACCTCCGAGGTTCCGGTCGGCCCGGTGCCGCCCTCGCTCGTCGTCACCGCGCCCCGCGTTTGACCGCTCCGCTCGGGCGCGTCCGTCCGCTCGCGCTCGGCCTCGAACTCCAAACGCTGCTTCAGGCTCTTTAAGTCCAGGCCCAAATCCTTGACCACCTGATAACGCTCGTCCTTATCTTTCCTGAGCGCCTTGGTCACGATTCGGTCTAGCTCGGCGGGGATGTGTGTCCCCAGATGCGTGAGCGGCGGCGGCTCTTTGTGCAGGATTAATCCGAGCACGTCGGCCGTCGTCTCACCTTCAAACGGCAGACGCCCCACGACCATTTCGTAGAGCACGACGCCCAGACTCCAAACGTCCGTGCGCTCGTCAACCTCCTTGCCGCGCGCCTGCTCCGGCGACATGTACGAGACCGTCCCCATCACGACGCCGGGCGCGGTGTAGTGCACGGTTTCGGCCAGTGCCCCCGCATCGAGCGCGCCCCCCTGCCCCTGCTCGGCGAGTTTCGCCAGCCCGAAATCCAGGACCTTCACGATGCCGTCTTTGCGCACCATGATGTTTTCCGGCTTGATGTCTCGATGCACGATGCGTGCCGCGTGCGCCGCCGAGAGAGCGGAGGCAACCTGCACGCTGATGCCCAGGACCTCCTGCAACTCCAGCGGTTTGTCTTTCAGGTGCTGGCGCAAACTTTCGCCGTCAATAAACTCTGTAACGATGAAGTGGTGTCCGTTCTCCGCGCCGAACTCGTGGATGGTCAGGATGTTGGGGTGGTTCAGACTCGAAGCCGCAAAAGCCTCGCGCTCGAAGCGACGAAGGCGATCTCGGTCGGCGGTAAATTCGGCGGGTAGGAGTTTGACGGCGACCGGGCGGCGCAAGGTGGTGTCCTCTGCAAGATAGACCTCACCCATGCCACCCTGTCCGAGCAGGGAGCGAATTTTATAACGCCCCAGGTGTGTGTCTGCGGGAAGGGGCATAGCTGTGGGGGAAGCCGCATTATATTAT
>DASZCR010000246.1:0-3084 GCA_035942915.1 Pyrinomonadaceae bacterium
GCCTTCCGCAATGTCCTCAAATTCTCCAACTTCGACGAGGCCGCCGCCTCCATCAAGCGACTCTCAAACCTGCGCAAGCAGTTCCAACGCATCAAGGACAGGGAAGGCGTCAGACGCGTTGACGAGACGGTGCTCAAGGGCAAGCAGCGCGCGCAGATGATTGCGCGTAACGAAGCGGTCAACGAGCGCAAGCGTGCCGAGAAAGAGGAGATTGCACAGTGGTTCACCGTCTGGTTGCAGCAGCCTGAGATTTTCGAAGACTGGCTCGCACTACGCCGTCGCTCGAAAGACTTCCGCGCACGCTTCGGCGAAGAGGCGGCCGGTGAATGAGGCGTGCGCGCGCGTCGTCTGCGTCGCCTTGAAACCGTAAAGGCGGGCGAGTCGTATTCCGTTTCGAGCGAGAGCGACGGAGGAAGACTGATGCATTGCCCGAATTGCGGGATGCAGAGCGCGTCGGAGCAGAAGTTCTGCCGCGCCTGCGGACTGAATCTGGAAAAGGTGGCGCAGACGCTCGCCGAACAACTGCCGACGCTCAGCCCGACCCTGCCTGCCTCCGGCAGCAGCGCGGAACTGGTCGAACGGCAGAAGAAGATTGAGCGTTGGATTGCGGGCTTGTGTGCGACCGCAGGAGCGGCCTTCATTCTCTTCATCATCTACGGCATCGTCTACAAGGTGATGATGGTCAAGGGCAAAGTCTTTGAGGGCGCGCTCTTCCTCTTCCTCATCGTCGGACTCGTCACCGCGCTCCTGCTCGTCATGTACCGCGAACACCTGCGCGAGCAGGCCGCCAAAGCGGCCACGCCTCAGACGCCGTCTCTCCCTCAGTCCGAGACGACGGCGAAACTGCTCGAAGAGGCGCGCGTCCAACCCTTCGCCAGCGTGACGGAGCGGACGACGGAACTGCTCGCCGCAGACAAGAGACGCAACACGGGCGAGGTCTAATCTCACACGCACGGACGCGACAACTATGCGTCAGCTTCACACCATCGTCGGCGTTCTCGTCGTCGTCATCTTCCTGCTCACGGGGCAGTATCTCGAATACTACTACCCGGAGATGGACGAGGGCGGCGTCGGCGAAGGGACGCGGATGATGCTGCGCTCGCGCCACATCTACGTCTTGCTGGTCGGCCTGCTCAACGTCTCGCTCGGCGCTTATTTCGTCTTGCGGGAGGCGGGCTGGCGCAGGTATCTGCAACTGACCGGCTCTGCGTTGCTGCTCATGGCGGCCGCGCTCTCGGTCGTCGCTTTCTTCTACGAACCGACGCTCGACGGTCTCCAACGCACTCTGACGCTGCCCGCCGTCGTCTGCGCCTTCACAGGGACGTTCCTGCACATGTTGAGCGCGGCGCGCACACCCGAAAAAAAGCTCGAAAAAAAGGCTTGAGCCTGACGCTGCGTCAGGCTTTATGCTCCGTCGTGAGTTGAGGAGGAGGCCGAAGCGTTGAGCGAGGCGCACGAACAGTTGTTTCAAGCGAGCGAGTTCGCGCAGTTGGCGGGCGTCACCGTCCGCGCGCTGCATCACTACGACCGGACGGGCTTGCTGCGGCCGACGCGTTACACGTCCGCCGGCTATCGGCTCTACACGTCGCGCGATTTGGCACGCTTGCAGCAGATTGTGACGCTGAAATTCATCGGCCTTTCTTTGAAAGAGATTAAGGAGCTTCTCGGTCTGCGTGAACCGGACTTGCGTGAGACGTTGCATCTGCAAAGGCGCGTCGTCGAGGAACGTCTGCGGCGGATGAGGATGGCGGCCAGCGCCATCGACAGAGCGGAAGCGACGCTCAACGCCACAGGGCGTATCGACTGGGAAGCCTTCCGTGAAATTGTGGAGGTGATAACAATGCAGAACGATATGGAATGGGTGAAGAAATATTACACGGAGGAGCAACTGGCCGACCTCGCGCGGCGCGGAACGCCAGAGGTGCTCGAACGGGGTCAGCGCGAGTGGGCGCAACTCATCAAAGAGGTTGAAGCCTCGCTCGGAGAAGACCCCGCGAGCGAGCACGCGCAATCTCTCGCGGCGCGCTGGACGGCGCTCATCGAAGAGTTTACCGGAGGCGACCCCGGCATCGCCGCCAACCTCCGCAAACTCTACGCAGACCAGACCAACTGGCCTGACACCTTCAAGAAACCCTACTCCGACGAGGTCGGCGACTTCATCGCCAAAGCTATCGCCGCACGCGCCGGAGGCTAACCCCGGCGGCGCAACCTTTGAGCAGGACACGAGGCAGGGCGGAGGGGGATGAGAGTTTCTATAATTCTCATCCTCCTCCGCCCTGTTTGTATTCCTCTCAAGGCGGCAGTGCCCGCGTTCGCCGCTACGCTTCTTGACAGGCGCAGCAGGTGCGGGCAAACATGAACACGTATCCCGACAAGTAAAAGCCGAGGGCATTCTGACGAGCAAGGGAAGGTGTAAGGGAATGGATTTGCTGTTTGATGTTGATTGGAAACTACTCTTCGTACCGGACACTCCGCTGCTGCAAGTCGTGGTGCGCGGCTCGATTATCTACGTCGTCATCTTCTTCCTCGTGCGTATCATCCCGAACAGGCAGGTGGGCGGCGTCGGGATGAACGACCTGCTGTTGATAGTGCTCATTGCGAGCGCGGCGACGAACGCTCTGGCAGGCGATTACAAGTCAATCACCAACGGCGTCGTCCTCATCGCCACCATCATCTTTTGGAGCTATCTGTTCAACTGGCTCGGTCATCGCTTCCCATCCTTTCACAGGCTCTTTCATCCGACGCCCAAGCCCCTGATAAAAGATGGCGAGTTACAACACGCCAACATGGCGAGGGAGTTACTGACGGAGGAGGAGTTGATTGGCAAACTGCGCCGTCAGGGACTCACCGACATCGAAGCGGTGAAAGAGGCGCACGTCGAAACCGACGGCCAGATAAGCGTCGTCAAGCGCTGACGAAATAGCGGAGGGCTTGACGAAGCAGCACAGAGACGAATCGGCTGTTCTTCAAGTGCTTCCGAGCCGCAGGCCGAACATGAGGATGAACAGGAGGAGTAAGAGCCCAAACAGGAGAGCCACCGCCGCGTGATAGCGCGCGTTTCTGATGAACGCCGAGAGGCAGAGC
>DASZCR010000247.1:0-13150 GCA_035942915.1 Pyrinomonadaceae bacterium
CGTTTGCATGTCGCGTGTGAATTGCCGGTAGGTGGGACGCAGGCCGAGCACGCCTTCGTAGAAACGCACGACCCAGTAGCCTCTATCGGAATACTCCTCTGAGAAGTAGAAGCCGAGGGCGACGCGGACACGGTCGCATTGTGGATTCGAGAGGCCGAAGCCGCCGCCGGGACATCCTTGCAAGGTGGTGAGCCAGTTTTGCAGACCGATGGTGTCTGGCTCGCGGTGCAGGAAGTCCACGTAGAATTGGCGCAGGAGAAAAGGCGGCGCGTCGATGGGATTCTGCGTCGTCGGCGTCGTGTCGTTATCGACGATGGTCAGAGAGGACGTGCTCTGCGCGCCGAGTGTTGCTCCCTGCGGATTGAGCAGGCGCAGGCTGGCCGTCTCCGTCCCTTCAACGTAGACATCGTCGGTGATGAAGACGACGAAGCTCTTCTGCATCTCTCCGGCGGCGAAGCGCAGAGTGCCGAGCGCGGCCGCGTAGTCGCAACGCTCGCTGGCCGCGCCGTTGACGGTCGCGCAATCGAGAAGACCGAACGTGTCCGAAGTCTCGTAATCGACGCGCGCAGGCTGCGACCCATCGCCCGACCGCGTAACGGTGACGATTGTGCTCGCGCCTCCTTCAGCGACGTTGAAGTTGGCGGCGCTGAAGTCAAAGGTGCTCGGCGTCGGTGTCGGTGTCGGTGTCGGCACAGGAGTCGGCGTCGGGGTGGGCGAAGGTGCGGGGCAGGGGTTGGCGCTGAGTGCGTCGTTCAGTTTCGTGACGAAGGCATCGCCGAAGGGAAAGCCGCCGCCGAAGGTGTCTTGAAAGGCGTTCACCACAGGCAAGTCTGTCGAGTTGGTGATGCCTGCGATGTAGGCGTTGCCGGACGAGTCTAAGCCGATGCCTTGTCCGCTGTCGTCTCCGTTGCCGCCGAAGTAGGTCGAGTAGATGAAGCCGGAGCCTTTCTGGTTGAACTTCGTGACGAAGGCATCGTCGCCGCCGCTGCGCGCGCATTTAAGCGCATTGATGACGGGGAAGGTGTTCGTCGAGCCGGTGGCTCCGACGACGTAGGCGCTGCCCGACGAGTCAACTTTGATGCCGAAGCCTATCTCGCCGCCCCCGCCGCCGAGATAGGTCGAATAGACGAGGAACGAGCCTGTTGCGTCGAGCTTCGTGACGTAGGCGTCCTGAAGAACAGTCGTGCCGCCGTTTGCCGGCTGCACGGCGTTGGCTGTGGGGAAGTCGATTGACTCGGTTACTCCTGTGACGTAAGCGTTGCCTGCCGCGTCCACCGCGATGGCTTCGCCATCCTCCGCCCCGCTGCCGCCGAGGAAGGTCGAATAGACGAGCACCGCCCCATCCGCGTCAATCTTCGTCACGAAGGAGTCGGCGTCGCCGCCCGCGTTCTTGGCTTGCAAGGCGTTCGCCGTCGGGAATTTGTCCGATGAGGTATCTCCTGTGAGGTAGGCGTTGCCTGAAGCGTCAACCGCGATGCCTTTGGCTATGTCAGCGCCGCTGCCGCCGAGATAGGTGGCATAGACGAAGGCCGTGCCATCCGCTTTGATTTTCAAGGCGAAGGCGTCTGTGAAGCCGCCGAAGCTGGCCTGAATGGGATTGACCGTCGGGAAGTTGGACGAGAAGGTGCTGCCTGCGACGTAAGCGTTACCAAATGAATCGACGGCGATGGCCTCGCCAAACTCTGAACTGGTGCCGCCGATGTATGTGGAATAGACGAGCGCCGAGCCGGTCTCATTGAGCTTCGTGACGAAGGCATCGTTCGGCGCGGCTTGAATCGCGTTTGCGAGCGGAAAGTTCGTCGAGCCGGTCAAGCCCGTCAGGTAAGCATTGCCCTCCGCATCAACGGCGATGCCTCTGGCCTCTTCGCTGCTGCTGCCGCCGAGGTAGGTCGAATAGACGAGCGCCGTGCCCTCCGCATTCAACTTCGTGACGAAGACATCCTGAGTACCGTTGAGCGTGCTTTGCACGGGATTCAGGGTGGGGAACTTGTCCGAGCGCGTGAAGCCCGTGACGTAGGCATGGCCGGAAGCATCGACGGCGATAGCTCTGGCGATTTCCGGGTTGAGGCCGCCGAGGTAAGTGGAATAGACGATAACGGGGTCGATGACAAGCGTATGTCCCGCATCGTACTCGCCGAGTGCGAAGCTGACGCGCCCTTCTGCATCTATCACGTAACCGCCTTCGACCGTGCGGCGCGCACCCTCGACTTCCTGATAGATAACCGGCTTGAGTTGACGAATCACCTCCTCGCCCATCGTCAACAACAGGTCGCCAGATGTGTCAATCTCCACCTTGTCTGCCCCCTCGAACTCAAGACTCACAGAGCGCGCATCGCTTCCCGGCGCAACCACGAAATCGTATTCCAACTGCCGCTGGTTACCGTAATAGAGCACATCAATGCCCGGATAGACTTCGCTGTAACGCACACGCCCGTAGGTCGGAAGATTGACGCGCCACGCGGCGGGGTCATTGCCCATGAAATAGTTGACCTTGCCCCCTAACTCATTCACGCCCTCGCCGCCCGCGCCCGCGTTCGCGCCGACGAGCTTCATCCGCAACGCTTTGGCAGGGGAGTCTGGACGAGCCTTCTCAGCGGCATCGCGCGGAGACATGGCGAAGACCGCTTCCTGCGATGTGAGAAACAGCGTGTAGCCCGTGCCGCGCGCGAGGAAGTCAACGGAGGCGTCTGTCTGTCCGCGATTGGCTTCAAAGCTCAACTCCACTCGTCCATAAGCTTCACGCGCCTGCTCGGTCGTCATCGGCGTTGAAGGCGACGCCTGCTGCGTCGTTGTCGTCGGTGCGTTCTGTCTGAGAGTGGCGATTAATGGGACGAGCAAGCTCAAGATGCACAACAGCAGGACTAAAGTTATGCTCAGGCGTTGGTGGGTGCGAGTGTTGGCGGATTTCATGCGACCTCCCGGCGAGATATGTGGATAGGGCAAAAAGGCATCACACAATAGATTGATTTCTCGTCAGCGTAAAGATTATTTCGGACAATTTTGCTGTGGAAGCATTAATTGCAGGGGAAGCCATGAATTAACGTGCGAGTGCGGAAGGCACTTTGAAGGCTGGATAACGGGCGGACAAATACGGCACAATACTCTCCAATTATTTGTTAGAGAAACTTCACCGGAGAAAGCAAAATATCTTATCGGGAGGCCAACAATGCACGGCAGAGTGCTCATCCTCTTAACGCTCATCGTCACCGCAGGCGTCCTCGCGCCTGCATACCGCGCGCAGCAATCAAACCTCTCCAAAGCCGAGCAGGAAGTGAGGAAACTCGAACGCGAATGGCTCGATGCTTACGAGCAGAATAACGCCGAAGCGATGGAGCGCATTGTGGCCGACGACTTCACCATCACCTTTCCGAACGGCGCGATACAGACCAAGCCGCAGTTGATGAAGATGATTAAGGCTCCGCGTCGCGCCGGTCAGCCCCGCATGAGGTTCTTGACAGAGGACGTGCAATCTCGCGCCTACGGAGATACGGTAATCCTGATTGGGCGAGTCGTCACGGAATACGAGCGCGACGGTAAGACGGTCAGAGAGCAGTCGAGATATACAGACACGTATGTGCAGAGGCAGGGGCGCTGGCAAGTAGTCGCATCGCATTTATCTAACGTCGAGGAAGCAAAGAAGCCCTGAGTGGAAGAGCGAACCGTGTGCGGCGCGGTCGGTGGCCGATTCTCTTTGAACCAAACTGTCTGAGCTTCGTACATTGGCAGTATCGAGCGATTCTGCCGGAGGAATTAAACCTATGTTCTGCCCGAAATGCGGGAGAGATGATGCCCAGCCACACAAGTTCTGCCCGACCTGCGGAACCAATCTCGACGTGGTTACCCTTGCCCTCACAACGAGCGACGACAGTCTCACCACCAGAGCCAACAAGCACCTCGACCGCTCCGTCGCGCGCTACGCAGACCACTTCTTCGACAATGCTCCGATAAAGGCTCGTGAGGGCGGCATCGGCAATTCATGGAGACTCGTCGGGCAAGGGGTGCTGACTTTCCTGCTCGACATCATGCTGCTCCCTTTGATGTTCTTTTTCCTGCCCTTCAGGGTGTTGCTGCTGGCGTTGTATACGCCTCTCGGCTTGCTGCAAGAGCGTAGCGAGCGCAAGCGCAAGCGTGTGCTCTCGGTTGAAGGGACGAGGGAATCGTCGAAGCGCGGGCTGCTCGAACCGGGAGGTTGGCGGGTCGATTCGGTTGGCAGCGTGACGGAAAACACGACCGTGCATTTAGCGCCTGCCGAATCCACAGGAGAGCGCATCAACACTTCGGAGTCGCTGCCCGGTAAGCCGCGCATCACATCCAGATAAGTTCGGACTCCCGTCTCTCTCACACGTTCATCAGAGAGCCTCTTTCGTTTCGACGTTACAACTCGGCGCGATACGCGTCTGACGAAATCGGCTCTCTCATTTCATACACACACCCGCTCTCTCCCTGTCCGCACTCACACCACAGCCAGCTTACTTATCGACCGTAATCGAGAGCGAGACGGTCGAGGGTTGTGTGCTCGTGTTTCTCGCGCAGGTGCGGAAGGTGGCCGGGAAGAGGGAGGGGAAGAATGAAGGGGGAAACGACGGCGGCGCGCTAACCGTGGTGGAATAGCTCATGACAGGATAGGTGCCGCTGTTGCTTATCTCAGAAAACTCCGGGTCTGTGTCGCGCTTGAGCAGAAACAGGAACTTCACGGGCGCTCCGGCCAGCACGTAGTCTTCGACCGAAGCATTTCTCTCCGCCCTCGTCGGATGCGTGAGGCATCGGCGCTCGCCGGGTGCGACATCGAAGACGGCACTGACGGTGTTGGTTTGCGCCGCGACGTGCGCCCCGGCAGCCCCGGCGGCGAGCACGACGAACGCGATGACGACTAACTTCTGGCTCAGGTTCTTAATCATCTGGAATCTTCCTTTCGTCTGAATGATAGAGATTGAGTTTGAGATGGCTCTGTCGGCGTGAGCCGAGCCGCACTCCCGTCCGCACGCGAGACGCGAGCCTGTTGATGCACTTGTCGCTGACGCGGAAGGGATGCGAGGTCTTCCGCGTCAGCGAGCAAGATACGCGGGGCGCTGCGCGTTCGGATTGCTCACGCACGCGCTTGTTCGTGAGGAGCACGCGCGCGCATCTGCTCGGACTTCAGTTGAACGTTTCTCTCTCAAGTTGTGCCGCCGGGCTTCGTGATATGCTGAGCGCGGCGTGGCGAGAGTTGAATGATTGGTGTCGGCCGTGAACAACTCATGGAGCCGGGGCGCAGGTCTCAGGAGCTTATTGCGATGGAAACCAAACTGGAAAGGGAAGTCCGTTTTTTGAAGGCTTACGCCGTCATCGCCACGCTGCTCTGTGCTGTCTTTCTCCTCTCGGCTTTTGCCTTCCAAAACAGAAAACAGAGGTTTGAGGAGATTGATGTCGAGCGCATCAACATCATCGAGAAAGACGGCAAGCTGAAGATGGTTATCTCCAACAGGGAACGGCAGAGTCCTGTGATTGTTGACGGTAAAACAATCAAGCAGGAAGGCAGCCGCTCGCCGGGCATGATTTTCTTCAACGAGAGGGGCGACGAAATCGGCGGCCTGCTCTTCAGAGGCAATACCGGCGAAGGGCAGCTCAGTTCTTTAACGTTTGATAAGTTTCGCGGCGACCAGACCATCGCCTTCCAACATCTGGAAAACAGCAACGGCGATTATTTCGCCGGTCTGACATTTAACGACATCAATCTTCCGACCACCGAACTGTTGGCGAAAATGGATGCGCTCAAACAGTTGCCGAATGAAGCGGCGAGAAACGCGGCGCTCCGGGAGATGAGAGAGCGCGGCGAGCTTTTCACCAATCGTCTGGCCGTCGGGAGAGGGCGCGATAAAGCGGCTTTTATGAACTTCAACGATGCCAGAGGAAGGGCGCGCATCAAGATATCTGTGGCGGCCGACGGAACTGCGAAGATTGATTTTTTGGACGAGACGGGCAAAGTCACATACACTCTGCCTGAAGCCAAGAGAACGGATGCCAAGTGACCAACCGGCGACGCGCTGACGCGCCGCTCCACAGACGATTCAGACAGACCCTCGATGAGCCTTCCTTCGATGTCGCCTCCTGCGACGTTCGCCTGCACGACACCGACGCGGCGCACGTTGCTTGCAGTGTCAGGCGGCGCGTCCGGCCGCCGCTACTTTGAGGAGATTCTCCCATGTCTTCCACATTCGCAGCCACGAACGTCTCCGATGATTCCGTCTTGTTGACGACGCTCCTCGTCCTGATTGGGCTGGTCGCGCTGGTCGGGCAGAAAGCCGGGGCGCAGGATGTCGAGTTGAATCCGCAGGCGGGCTATCAACGCCCGATGCTGGCTTTAGAGTTGCACGCAGGGGAGGCGCCGCAGATATTCAAGTCGTGGGATAGGGCGACGAAGGACAGGCTGCGGACGGCTGTGCTCTGGGATTACCTCTTCATCTTCATCTACCCTGCGGCGTTTGCTGCCGGCTGCTTTATCGCCGCGAGGTTTTTGGACAGCAGGGGAATCATGCCGTTTAAGTACGGCCTGATTATCATCTTCCTTCAACTGTTGGCGGCCGTGCTCGACTCAGTGGAGAACTACGCGCTCTTGCAGGTGCTAGGTGAAACGATACGAAGCCCCTGGCCGCAGGTGGCGAGGTGGTCTGCGATAGCGAAGTTTGTGCTTATCGCTGTGGGAGCGATTTATGCGTTACTCATCGGCGGCGGGACGTGGCTCTTCCTGCTCGTCAGAAATCTCTTCGTCGGCAAGGCTGTCTGAAATTGTCGTCAGACGCGCTCCGGCATTGAGAGCGTTGTGCGGGCGGATGCGCTATTTGGTGTCGCCTGCGGCGGCGGTCGAGGCCGCTCCACCCTGCATGACGGCCTGCCGGATGAGGTCTGCGCGCCGTTGCGCCGACTGCGCCAGACTGAGGAATTGTTCGGCGTCCGCGCCGCTCTGGCTCTCGTTCGCGTGCTCGGCCAGATGGCGCATCAGCAACACCTTCTCTTCGACCGAGCGAATGGCGCTCCAGAGCGACTCTTCGATGGCTTCGTCGAGTTCGGCGACGAGGCTTTCGAGCGAGTAGGCGTGCCCTGTGTGGCAGCGAAAGCGGATGCGGTTCTCCTCCTTCAACTGCAAGAGTACGCCGTGACATTCGGGGCAGGCGTAGTTCGACGGCTCGCCCAGTTTGAGCACTCCGGCTTCGAGCGCCTGCTCGGCTTTGGCGATGTTGACTTCAATCTTCGTCTCTTCCGGCACTTCGTACACTCCTTCCTCCGCCGCCTTATTCGTCAGGCGCACCAGCAGCGGCGCAATCTCGGCCACCGGCAGACAGTAATCCACGTTGACGTACTGCAAGGCGTTGCGCGGCATTGAATCGACGAGCGCGTCCTCCGGGTCTTGGACGACGGCTGTGCCACCGAGTTGTTTGACCATCCAGAGACCGGCCGTGCCGTCGTCGAGATAGCCCGTCAGGATGACGCCGATGACGCGTGGCCCATAGACCTGCGCCGCCGAGCGAAAGAGCGGGTCGATGGCCGGACGAAAGCGGTTCTCCTTCGGCCCGCGCGTGGTTCGCATGATGCCGGGTTCGATGATGAGATGATGGTCGGGCGGCGCGACGTAGATGCGTCCCGTCTGGATGCGCTCGCCGTCCCGCGCATTGTCGGCCGGGAGGTCTCCGGCGCGTCTGAGGATGGCCGGCAGCATCCCGGGCGATTCGGCAGAGGTATGCAGGACGATGAAGACAGAGGCTGCGAAATCCGAAGGCAGCCCGGCGACCAGAACACGCAGCGTTTCGATGCCGCCGGCTGAAGTCCCGATTACGATGATGTCTTTCGGCATGAGACGCTCCTTGCCCGTTAGGCAGGGGATAGATATTCAGGGCTTGGTTGAATAGGCTTTGAGTATGCGATACTCTTATATCATAGCTTGGCGATAAAATAGCCCTCATCGAAGCTGTGGATTACGGTCTTTCTACGGCAGATTCAACAGAAAAAGATATGGAGCGGGCGCGTCTTCTGTGTTGACGCGCTTAACTCTATCCGGGCGCACGAGAGCGAGACCTTTGGCGCACACGTCCTTTCTCCGATTCGCCGCCGGTCTCAACCTTGAACGAGCTTTCAGAGATGACGAAGACGCTCTGAGGCAGCGCCGGGACGGGAAGCGGAGGCGTCGGTTGTCAATCACGCCCTATCGGCGCAGTTGACCGTCAAGCCCTGTTGAGATTGGCCGACCGACTCCCGGAAGCCGGAGGAAACTCGTGAAGCGTTGAAGGGAACGAGCGACAAGGTAGTTCAAGGATGTGGACATGAGTATAGATGTGAACAGAGACCCGTTCGGCGATGAGTTGTTGCGCCCTGAGACGAACAAGGATTTTCTCGTCGTCGGGATTGGCGCTTCGGCGGGCGGGACGACCGCGCTCAGAGACTTCTTCGCGCACGTGCCTGCCGACAGCGGCATGACCTATGTCGTCATTCTGCATCTCTCGCCGGATTACGACAGCCAGATGGCCGCCCTGCTTCAGCGCGTGACGCCGATTCCGGTGACGCAGGTTGAAGACCTCGTGCGCGTCGAGCCGAACCACATCTACGTCATCCCGCCGAACAAGAGTCTGGAGATAAGCGACGGGCGTCTCACGCTCTCGGACGTGACGAGCAGCGAGGTGCGGCGCGCGCCCGTCGATATCTTCTTCCGCGCGCTTGCCGAATCGCTCGGCGCGCGTGCCGTCGCGGTCATCCTGTCGGGGACGGGCGCGAACGGTTCGATGGGCATCAAGCGCATCAAGGAGATGGGCGGCATCTGCATCGTGCAAGACCCGCAGGAGTCCGAGTACAACGACATGGCGCGCCACTCGCTGGCGACCGGTTTGATTGACTACACGCTCCCCGTCGCGGAGATTCCGGCGCAGATTGTCGCCTACCGTGAGCAACTCAAACGGCTGCACCTGCCCGAATTGGTGCCGGAGTCGGTTGAGGCGGACGCCGACGGCGACGCGCTGCGCGACATCTTCACGCAGTTACGTGTGCGTACCGGGCACGACTTCACCAACTACAAACGCCCGACCGTCATGCGCCGCATCGCGCGCCGGATGGGCGTGCATCAACTGACGACTTTGAACGCCTACATGCGGTTCATGCACGAGCACCCGCAGGAGGCCAACGCGCTCCTCAAAGATTTGCTCATCAGCGTGACGAACTTCTTCCGCGACCCGGCAGTGTTTGAGAAGCTGTCGGAAGTGGTCGTCCCGAAGCTGTTCGAGGGGAAGTCCGCAGACCATCAGGTGCGCGTCTGGGTCGCGGGCTGCGCCACCGGCGAGGAAGCCTACACGCTGACGATGATGCTCGCCGCTTACAGCGCGAAGCTTCAGAGGCCGCCGAAGATACAGGTCTTTGCCACCGACATTGACGCCGACGCCATCGCCGTCGCGCGCAACGGCTACTACACGCTGAACGACTCGGCCGACGTGCCATCCGAGTTGCTCAACCGCTACTTCGTCAAGGAGGCCGACGACGGCTATCGCGTGCGCCGCGAAATCAGAGAATGCGTCCTGTTCGCCGTGCACAATCTCATCAGAGACCCGCCGTTTGCGCATCTCGACCTCGCTTCGTGCCGCAACCTGCTCATCTATCTCAACCGGACGGCGCAACGCCGTGTGATGGAGGTGCTCCACTTCGCCCTCAATCCGGGCGGCTACCTGCTGCTCGGCGCGTCGGAGTCCATCGACAACGCGCAAGACCTCTATTCCATCCTTAATAAGGAGCACCGCATCTATCAGGGTCGCCCCGTCGAGACGCGGCTCATCTTTCCCGTCCTCGACGGCACGCTCATCCCGCGCCTCAGAAAGCTGCCGGAGGTGCAACGCACGAGCGAAGCTGTGAGCGGGCAGCCTTTCTCCTATGGTCAACTGCACCAACGCCTGCTTGAGTATTACGCGCCGCCTTCAGTCCTCGTCAACGAAGATTACAATATCGTTCACATGTCCGAGAACGCCGGGCGCTACATGGAACTGAGAGGCGGCGAGCCTTCGTCGAACCTGCTCACGCTCATCCGTCCCGAACTGCGTCTCGAACTGCGCGCCGCGCTCTATCAGGCCACGCATCAGAAAGCGGATGCGGAAGCGCGCGGCGTCGAAATGGTCGTCGGCGGCGAGACGAAGGTCATCAACCTGCGCGTCCGTCCAGTCTTGAACGCAGAGGACAAGATGGGCAGCTTCCTCCTCGTGCTGTTCGCGGAGGAAGGCGACACGGCTCAGGTCGAGCAGGCACACACGCGGCTGCTCTCGGACGAAGATGGGCCTTTAGCGCGTCGGCTTGAGGAGGAGTTGCTGGAAGTCAAGGCGCAACTGAACCTGACCATCGAGCAGCACGAATTTCAGAAAGAAGAACTGAAAGCCTCCAACGAAGAGTTGCAGGCGATGAATGAGGAGATGCGCTCGGCGGCTGAGGAGTTGGAGACCTCGAAGGAGGAGTTGCAGTCCATCAACGAGGAACTGACGACCGTCAATCAGGAGTTGAAAGTCAAAATCGAGGAACTGGGTCACACCAACGACGATTTCAGAAACCTGATGAACTCGAACCAAGTCGGCACGGTCTTCCTCGACCGGGAGTTGTGCATCAAGCTCTTCACGCCGCGCGCACGCGAAATCTTCAATCTCAGCCCGGCCGACGTGGGACGCTCGCTCTCCGACATCACGAGCAAGCTCGACGACAGCGATTTCATCGCCGACACCGAAAGGGTGCTCGAAAGCCTGCACAGCATCGAGCGCGAGGTGAGCACCAGAGACGGCCACAAGTTCCTGATGAATGTCGCGCCCTATCGCACGACCGAAGACCGCATCAACGGCGTCGTCATGACCTTCTTCGACCTCACCGAACGGGTGAAGGTGGAAGCAGCCCTGCGCGCATCCGAAGCGCGCTTCCGCGCCCTGATGACGGCCAGCTCCGATTTGGTCTACCGGATGAGCGCCGATTGGAGCGAGATGCTCAATCTCAAGGGGAAGGATTTCGTCGCCGACTCCGAACGCCCGAATCGCAACTGGCTCGAAGAATACATCCCGCCGCACGAGCAGCCGCGCGTGCTCGACGCCATCCGCGCAGCCATCGAGACCAAAAGCGTCTTCGAGTTGGAGCATCAGCTTATTAAAGCGGACGGGACGATTGGCTGGACGTTGTCGCGCGCCGTCCCGCTGCTGAACGCGGAGGGTGAGATTACCGAATGGTTCGGCGCAGCGAGCGACGTGACCGAGCGCAAACAGTCCGAAGACGCCTTGCGCGAATCGGAGAACCGTCTGCAAACCATCGCCAACCTCGTGCCGGATTTGCTGTGGAGCAGCGACGCGTCCGGCGTCACCGATTGGTATAACCAGCAGTGGCTCGAATACACGGGGCAGACGCTCGGAGAGGCGCGCCGCTATGGCTGGCTCAACGTGATTCACCCGGACGACCGCGATAAGTTCCGGCACCACTTTGAGACGGCTGCGGAGGAAGGCGAGCCGCTCCGGCAGGAGCATCGCATCCGCAGCGCGTCGGGCGAGTATCGCTGGTTTCTCGTGCAGATGCGCGCGCTCAAAGACGAGAACGGAAAAGTCGTCCGCTGGTTCGGCGCGGCCTTCGACATCCACAACGAGCGCCGCGCACGCGAATCCCTGCTCATCTCCGAAGAGCACATGCAACGGCTGGTGGACGGCATCAGAGATTATGCCGTCATCACGCTCGACTCAGAGGGGCATATCGAGAGTTGGAACACAGGTGCCGAACGCATCTTCGGCTTCACCCAAGACGAGGTGGCCGGCCGTCACACGGAGATTATCTTTACGCGCGAAGACCGCCGACGCGGCATCCCGGAGAAAGAGATACAGGAGGCGCGCGAACGGGGGCGCGCTTCGGACGAGCGTTGGCACGTACGCAAGGACAGCAGGCGCGTCTTCTTAAGCGGCGTGCTGTCGCCGCTCGGTGACAGCACGTCAAGCGGCTACGTCAAAATCGTGCGCGACCTGACCGAGCATAAGCGCGCCGAAGATGAACTGCGCCGCGCGCACGAGGAGTTGGAGGACAGGGTGCGCGAACGGACGCTGGAACTGGCGCAGGTCAACGAGTCGCTGCGCGCCGAAATCTCCGAGCGCATCCAGACCGAGAGGGGGCGCGTCCGCTTGCTCCGCCAGATTGTCCGCGCGCAGGAGGACGAGCGCCGCCGCATCGCACGCGACATCCACGACCAACTCGGCCAGCAGATGACCGCGCTTCGCCTCAGCCTCGACGCGCTCCAACAAGGGTGCAGCGAGAGCGCGGAGATGAGCGGCAGGCTGGCGCAGACGCAGGCCATCGCCGAGCATCTGGACGCCGACGTAGACTTCCTCGCGTGGGAACTCCGCCCGGCCGCGCTCGACGACCTCGGCCTCCTCACAGCCCTCGGCAACTTCGTCCGCGAATGGTCGCGCCACTCCGGCATTCCGGCCGAGTTTCACACTACCGGGATGGAAGATAAACGGCTCGCGCCGGAGGCCGAAAGCGCCCTCTATCGCATCACGCAGGAGGCGCTCAACAACGCCATGAAGTACGCGCAGGCGACGCGCGTCGATGTGCTGCTCGAACGGCGCGCCAAGCAGGTCGTGCTCATCGTCGAAGACGACGGCGCGGGCTTCAACCCGCAGCAGGAGTTTACGAGCGGGAAGGGCATGGGACTCGTCGGGATGCGCGAACGCGCGATGCTCGTCGGCGGCACACTTGAGATAGAATCCAAGCCCGGCGAGGGCACGACCGTCTTTGCGCGCGTGCCCATCGAGTTCCTCGAAGAAGAAGCGGAGGGCTAAAGATGAACAGGCTATCCGTCCTCATCGCCGACGACCACGAGACGGTGCGCGAAGGGTTGAAGGTGATTATCAACGCGCAGCCGGACATGGCCGTTGTCGGCGTCGCCGACAACGGCCGAGCGGCCGTCGAACGCACGCAGGAACTGCTGCCGGACGTGGCCGTCCTCGACGTTTCAATGCCGAAGTTGAACGGCCTTCAGGCGACCGAACGTATCAAGCAGTGCTGCCCGCAGGTCAACGTCCTGACCCTGACGCGCCACACCGACGACGGTTACCTGCAAAAACTGCTCAAGGCCGGCGCGTCCGGCTACGTGCTCAAGCAAAGCCCCTCGAACGTGCTGCTCTCAGCCATCCGC
>DASZCR010000248.1:0-17060 GCA_035942915.1 Pyrinomonadaceae bacterium
GCTTTAGCACGCGCGTACGGTCTGGCCTGCGGCGCGCTCGTGCTCTTCTTGTCGTGTGCATCGGTTGCACGCGGACAGGAGACGCCGGCCGCACGCCCGCCGCAACCGACCGCGCCCGCCCGACAGAGCGAGCCTGCGGCCGTTCCGCAGCAGCCGCAGCCGACATTTAAGTTCGCTCCCTTTCCCGCGCCGGGACAGGCCACGCCGTTCTTCTGGCAGAATCCGGCTCCCGTCACCCCAGCCACGCCTGTCATCCGCAGCCAGCGCCCGACGCGCCCACGCGCGCCGCAGAGAGTCGTGACCGTGATTCACAGACTGAGCGGATGGAAACTGCTCAACCGTCTCGCGGCCGGAGGTCAGAGTGTCGTCAGCGTCGATGATTTGCCCGGCGCGTCTGATGTCCACACGAACATCGTCGCGGGCTTCGTCTCTGAGGACGGGCGGACGGTGATGGCGCGTCTGCCGCAGGCAGAGGCCGAAGTGGAGACCACACCGGGCGCGCCCTTCGGCCTCTTCGGCAACACGGAAGAGGTCGAGCCTGCCACGCCCGATATCACGCTCGTGCGCGGCGACGGCAAGAGCTTCAAGGCGAAGTTCGTCGGCCTCGACGCGAGCACGGGGCTTTCGCTCCTCGAAGCTTTCGAGCCGATACTGCCGCCGCAGGCCGAGTTGAAGTTCAATTTGGAAGTCACTCCGGCGACGGTCGGACAATTGGTGCGGCTCTACGCGCCCGCGCCGGTCGCGCCGCGCGCCGTGCCGCCTTCGCCAAACGTGCGCGGCGCACCCGACGGCGACGAGGGAGTTATCTACTTCGGGATGGGCACGGGCGAAGGTTATCTGACCGAAGTGAAACGCGCCGCTTCGGGGAAAACTTTTCAGATGTTGGCGAGCACCGCTTACCACTCGCCCGCGTGGACGGGCGCGGTCGTGACGAACGACGCGGGGGCGCTTGTCGGCATCGTCGCCGAAAGCAACGCGGCGCAGACGCGCATCGTTCCCTTCGAGGTTGTGCGCGGCGCGGCCGAACGCGTGCTGGCGCGCGGCGCAAGCGTGCCGCAGCCCTGGCTCGGCGTGCGCGGCGGCTCTGTTGCCGGGCGTCCGCTCGATTGGTTCGTCTCAAACGGTTGGGACAAACAGCGCGCACTGCCGTTGCTACAGGAAGGTCATGGCGTTCTGCTGACAAGTGTGTTACCCAACACGCCTGCGGCGCTCGGCGGGCTGCGTCCCGGCGACGTGATTACGAACGTCGGCGGAAAGGCCGTCAGCGGCGTCGAAGATTTCGGGCAGTTGTTGAGGGAAGCGGGCGTCGGCTCAAACGTCAACTTCAAAGTCCTGCGGCCGTTCGAGCCAACGCCCGTCGAAATTCTCGTGCGGCTCAGTGAGACGCAGAACGCCGTGCGTGCGACGGGCGAGGCAGAGTTGCGACAGGCCGAACAGGCTTTGAGCGCCGAACGCGCGAAATTCAACGAGGCGCGCGCCGCCGTCGATGAGTTGCGCGCGAAGATGGCAGCGATGGCGCGCGAGGCACGCGAGGCACGCGAGGCGCGTGCGCGCGCGCGTGCGCTGCGTACGGAAGCCGAATCGGGCGAGTACACCGAACGTCTGGCCGTAGTCGAGCAACGCCTGCGCGAGGTTGAGACGCGCGAGGCGAATTTACAGAACGCCTACAGGGAAGCCGTCAGGCGGAGCGCGCGGGTCGAGGCGCAAGTCTTAGAGGCGGAGATGCGTCTGAGCGAAGCCTTCGGCCGCGTCGCGCCGACCAGAGGCGCGGCGCCGCAACCCGGCCGCGTGCGTCTCCCGACCAAACCTTTGCTCGGTCATGGCCTCGAAACCATCGGCCTGACGCAGCGCAGTGCCGCACAGGTCGGCGCACGCAATGGTCTGCTCGTCGTCGCCGTGCGACCCGAAAGCCCTGCGGCGGCGGCGGGGCTGCGTCCGGGCGACGTGGTCGAGGCCATCAACGGCCAACTCCTCGACGCGCCCAACTGGGGCGCTCATCTGCATCTGCCGTCGGCGTCCGACCTCGCCCTCAGCGTCGTCCGCGAACGCAAGCGCATCACGCTCAAACTGCCGCGTCCCATCGTCCCACCCACACCCCGCGCCGTGCAGTAGACGCACGCGCCCGGCCGCTCACGTGCGGCCACTTTTTACGGACAGTCCCGCGCCTTCTGTGCTAAGCTAACGCCATCCAACCGTTCGTTGTCTAAAATTCGCACGCAAGGTTTGTCTTTCGGGGGCGCATGCTGCACGAAGCCGTTGACCTTTACCACAGGTTGCTTGAAGAGGGCGACATCGCCGAAAGCTCTCGCCGGATACTCGACGAAGGGCTTGAGCGCTCCAAGCTCATCTTCGGCGGCCGACGCCTGGCTCCCTATCTGCGGCCGCACTTCGTCACCGAAAAAGATTGGGCGCGCGTGACGCGCATCTGCGAGACGGTCTGGGGCGCGATTCAGAAGGTGAAGGATGCGGCCGTCGAAAACTCGTCGATGGTTGACGAACTCGGACTCAACGAGACGGAGCGCGAGTTGGTGGCGATTAACCCCGGCTACAAGGCCGTCTCGCCGACCGCCCGGCTCGACAGCTTCCTCATCGAAGACGACTACAGCTTCGTCGAACTCAACGGCGAAAGCCCGGCCGGTATCGCCTATGCCGACGCCGCCTATAACATCTTCTCTTCGCTCCCCGTGATGCAGCGCTTCGCGGAGTCTTTCCACGTCCGCCCGCTCTACGGCCGACAACTGATGTTGGAGACGCTGCTCGGAGCCTACGCAGAGTTCCTCGGCCGACGGCCGGAGAGGACGCCTCACATCGCCATCGTCGATTTCAAGGGGCTGCCGACGCAGAAAGAGTTCGAGCTCTTCAAAGAGTACTTCGATAGTCAGGGCTATCCTTCGGTCGTCAGCGCGCCGGAGGAGTTGGACTATTCCGGCGGACGCCTCCGCGCAGGGTCGTTCGAGATAGACATCGTCTACAAACGCGTCCTCGTCAACGAATATCTCCCGGTCATCAAAGACAGCCCGGCGTTGCTCAACGCTTACCGCGACCGCGCCATCTGCATGGTCAACAGCTTCCAGTCGAAGCTGATACACAAGAAGGCGCTCTTCGCCATCCTCACAGACGAACGCTACACGCGCCTCTTCACGAGCGAAGAACGCACGGCCATCGACGCGCATATCCCCTGGACGCGCCGCGTGCGCCCCGGTCGCACCTCCCGTCAGGGCGAGCAGATAGACCTCCTCGAATACGTCGCCGAACACCGCGACCGGCTCGTCCTCAAACCCAACGACGATTACGGCGGACACGGCATCTACATCGGTTGGAACAACGACGACATCGCATGGGGCGAGGCTCTGCGCGCGGCGCTGGCCGACGGCGACTATCTCGTGCAGGAGCGCGTCCGCACGGCGCGCGAGCCTTTTCCGGCCTTGCAGGACGACGGCTCGGTCGTCTTCGCAGAGCAACTCGTTGACCTCGACCCGCTGCTCTTCAACGGCAAGGTCGGCTCGGCCTTCACGCGTCTGTCGTTCACCGAACTCGCCAACGTCTCTTCGGGCGGCGGCATGGTTCCGACTTTCATTATCGACCGCAAAAGTTAGAGGCTACGGCAATGACGGACGAACGCGAGCAGGATGCGGAGAGGCGAAGCGAGGAGAGACGACGGCACGACCGCTCGCGTCTCATCGTTGATGTGTTCTTCGACGGCGCGGACATGACGGGCGTCGCCAGCACGAAGGATATCAGTCCCGGCGGCCTCTACATGAACACGAAGGACGAACTACCCGAAGGCGCGCTGCTCACGCTGCGTATCCCCTTCGAGGAAGGCGACGCGGTCGTCAATGCCGAGGTCGTCTACAGCAATCCGGGGCGCGGCGTCGGCGTGCGCTTTCACGGTCTCTCGGAGGCCGACCGCGCACGCATGCAGCGCGCCCTCGCAGAAGACTCTTGAGGCGGCGGAGACGCTTATGTTTGAACAGTACACACTGGGCATCGAAGAGGAGTTTCAGATAGTTGACCCGCAGACGCGCGAGTTGCGTTCGCACGTCTCGGAGATTCTCGAAGAGGGCACGATGTTGCTCGGCGAGCAGGTCAAGCCTGAGATGATTCAGTCGATGATTGAAGTCGGCACGGGCATCTGCCGCAACATTCAGGAAGCGCGCACAGACATCACCAATCTGCGCGCCATCATCTCTTCGCTGGCGCGCAAGAAGGGGCTTGCCATCGTCGCCGCCTCGACGCATCCCATCTCACATTGGTCTGCGCAGGAGATTTTCGACGACAAGCGATACGCGCTCCTCGTCGAAGAGTTGCAGATGGTCGCACGCTCGCTGCTCATCTTCGGCCTCCACGTCCACGTCGGCGTCGCCGACCCGGAGCGGCGCATCCACATCATGAACGCCGCGCGCTACTTCCTCCCGCACGTGCTGGCGCTGACGACCTCATCGCCCTTCTGGCTCGGCATCAACACCGGCCTCAAGTCGTACCGCTCGGAGGTCTTCAAGAAGTTCCCGCGCACAGACATCCCAGACCACTTCGACTCTTACAGCTCCTTTCAACGCTACATCGACCTGCTCGTCAAGACCGGCTGCATCGACGACGGCAAGAAAATCTGGTGGGACGTGCGCCCGCATCCATACTTCCCGACGCTCGAATTTCGCATCTGCGACATCCCGACGCGCGTCGATGACACCATTGCTATCTGCGCGCTCTTTCAGGCCATCGTCTGCAAACTCGACCGCCTCATCGACAAGAATCTCGGCTTCCGCCTCTATCGCAAGATGCTCCTACAGGAGAACAAGTGGCGCGCCGTCCGCTACGGCCTCGAAGGCAAACTCATCGACTTCGGCAAGCAGAAGGAAGTGCCCGTGCGCGACCTGATACTTGAGTTGCTCGAATTCGTCGATGACGTGCTCGACGACCTCGACTCGCGCAAAGAGGTCGAACACATCCACACGATTCTCGCGCGCGGCACGTCGGCCGACGAACAACTTCAGGTCTATCGCGAAACCGGCAGCCTGCACGCCGTCGTCGACCGTCTCATCGAAAGAACGATGGAGAACGTGCCGCACGAGGTCAACATGCGAGTGCCCGCGCGCTGACCGCGCGTCAGTCTTCCGCATCCAGCACGCGGCAGGAATAGGTCTTGAAGGCGAGCCAGACCGGACGCCCGACCGTCAATCCGAGCTCTTCGACCGAGCGCCTCGTAACGCTCGACACCCACTCGACGCCGCCGCAATGCGCGCGTACCAGCGTTTGACCGCCGCGCTCCTCTATCCCCGCAATCGTTCCCGCGAGCACGTTGCGCGCCGACAGCCCGCGCGGCTCATCCGTCGCCAGCATGATGTCGCCCGACCGCACGGCGACCGTCAGACGGGCGTCCGCGCCGACGCGCGCGCGCGGAACTTCAATCCGGCACACGCCTTCGACACCCGATAGCTCGACCGTCATCGTCGCATCGTCTTCGCCTTGAGCGTCGCCTTCCTGCACGACACGCCCCTCGAAGATGTTTTCGACGCCGGTCAGACGCGCCACACTCGCGCGCACGGGCGCATCAAAGACCGCTTCCGGCTCGCCTTCGGCGACCACACGCCCGCGCTCAAGGACGACGGCGCGCTCGCCGAGCGCAGACGCCTCCTCGCGGCTGTGCGTAACGTAGACGACCGGCAGACGCAACTCGCGGTTGAGTCGTTTGAGGTCTGCGATGATGCCGAGTTTCGTCTCCTCGTCGAGCGCCGAGAGAGGTTCGTCGAGCAGCAAGAGACGCGGGGCAGAGGCGAGCGCGCGTGCGAGCGCGACGCGTTGAGCTTCGCCGCCTGAGATGTGGCGCGGCAGGCGCGCGGCGATGTGCCGGACGCGGAAGTTGGCGAGCAGTTCCAGCGCACGCGCGCGTCGCTCCTCGCGCGTTGCAAACTCGGTCATGCCGAACTCGACATTGGCTTGCGCCGAGAGATGCGGAAAGAGCGCGAGGTTCTGGAAGACGTAGCCGACGCGCCGCTGGCGTATCGGAAGGTTTACGCCGCTTGCGGAATCGTAGAGCACGCGTTCGCCGATGCTGATGCGTCCGGCGTCGGGTTGGAAGAGTCCGGCGATGGCTTTGAGCGTCGTCGTTTTGCCTGAGCCGGATGCGCCGAAGATGATGGTGACGCCGGGCGGGGCGTTAAATTCCACGTCGAGCGCGAAGTCTTCAAACTGTTTCTGGACTTTGACGGAGAGCATCTTCAGGGCGCGTCCAGACGCGTGCGCGCGCCTTTGAGCGTCAGCAGGTTGGTGGCGTAGAGCAAGGCGAAGGCGAGCGCCGAGAGGACGAGCACGAGCACGATGGCGAGCCGGTCGTCTCCCCTCTGCACGGCGTCGTAGATGGCGACGGCGGCGGTCTGCGTCCGTCCGGGGATGTTGCCCGCAACCATCAGCGTCGCGCCAAAGTCGCCGAGCGCGCGTGCGAACGCGAGCGTCACACCGGCCAGCAGTCCACGCCTCGCAAGCGGCAGCGTCACGCGTCTGAAGACTTCCCACTCGGACTTGCCGAGCGTCCGTGCTGCGTCTTCGAGGTCGGGTTCGACGCCGCCGATGGCCGCACGCGCCGTTTTGACCATCAACGGCAAAGCCCCTGCGGCAGCGGCCACGACCGCCCCGCGCCACGTGAAGACCAGAGGCGCGCCCGTCAGCCATTCGAGGAAACGCCCGACCGGACTCGCGCGGCCGAGCAGCACGAGCAGGTAATAGCCGAGCACTGTGGGCGGCAGGACGAGCGGCAGCGTCAACAACGCGTCGAGAGCCTCGCGCCCGAAGAAGCGTTTGCGCGCAAGCACCCAACCGCAGGCGATGCCGACGAGCGCGACGAACGCGGTCGAGAGCAGAGCGACGCGCAACGACAGCAGCAGAGGGAACCAATCTATCTCTCTCATCAATCGTCGAAGATAACACCGCACATTCGGCCGCATCAAACGCCGCTAGACGCGTGCGCGCGCAGGTCGTGCCGCCGCAAACACTCCTGTAAAATTCATTTGCATGAACCGACGACAAAGCCATCCGAGATGCTTTCAACGCTTCGGGTGCATCCTGATGGCGATGCTCATCCTCTTCGCGCCCTCGTGCGGCTCGCGCGATGAGCGCACGGCGAGCGAGGGCGAACTCGTCATCGCTGCCGCCGCCAATCTAAGCACGGCTTTCGCTGCGCTCGGCCAGAAGTTTACGGAGCGCACGAGCACGCGCCTCCGCTTCAGCTTCGGGGCGACGGCCGACCTCGCGCGGCAGATAGAGAACGGCGCGCCGTTTGACGTGTTCGCGTCGGCCGACGTGCAACACGTCGAGGAACTGGAACGCAAGGGTTTTATCGAGAGCGGCACGCGTGCCGTCTACGCGCGCGGCCGTCTGGTCGTCTGGATGCCTGCGGGGAGCGGTGCGCGCATCGAACGACTCGAAGAGCTGGCCGATGCGCGCGTGACGAAAATCGCTATTGCCAAGCCGGACATCGCGCCCTACGGACGCGCGGCGGTTGAGGCTCTGCGTGCGAGAGGCTTGTGGGAGGCGGTCGAGCCGAAGGTGGTTTATGCGCAGAACGTCGCGCAAGCTGCGCAGTTTGCCGCGAGCGGAAATGCGGACGTGGCGCTTCTACCGCGTTCTCTCTTGAAGGCCGGTGAGGGGAGTTTTATCGAAGTCGAAGCGGGTTTACACAGCCCCATCGAGCAGGCGGTCGGGGTGGTCGCCGCGTCTGCGAGGCGCGAGGCGGCACACGCGTTCATCCGTTTCCTGTTGAGCGAGGAAGGGCAGCGGTTGTTGGAAAGTTACGGCTACGAAAGGGGAGCGAACGTCTCTCAGACGAAGACGCCTTAGCGGATGGTGACGCGCAGGGTGTATCCGGCGTTGCCGCGCACGGAGCCGACACGGATGAGATAGTCGCCCTCTTCCTTGAGCACGCCGTTCCAGCTTTGCTTCTCTAAGACTATCTCGCCCGGTTCTTCGGGGCGCACTTTGTAGAGGTCGAAGACGGCATTCTTTTCAGGCGAGGTGATGCTCAGGGCAATCCTCTGTCCGGCGCGCGCGCCGATAAGATACTCGTCTCCGGCAGAGCCGACGACAATCGCGCCGGTCACGGTCGCCGAGTTGCGACCGCGCCGGAAACGGATGCGCTTCGCCTGAGAGTTTTGACTTGCGGGTTCGGCCGAGACCTGAGGCGATGTGCTCGCATTCGTCGCCGCCTCTTCAAGCCCGTTGGTCGGCACGGGTCGTCTCATCGACTGATAGATGCTGACAATCTCATCCATCTTCGCCCGTGCATCCGCATTCGTCGGGTCGTAGCGCAGGCCGCGCCGGTAGTCGCCGAGCGCGAACCTGTAGAGTCGCGGATTGCCCGCATCACGGTAGATGTCGGCGCGCTCGAAGTAGGCTTTGGCCGCTGCCTTCTTGTCGGCACGCGTGGCCGCAGGCGCGTCGGCTCTGGCGACGGCGCGCGTAATCTTCGCGTCGAGCGCGGTCGTGTCTATCTCGGAGATGGAAGCGGTCGCCGACATCTGCGCCGTGAGGTTGTGCGAGAGGAGAAACAGGAGCGTGACGGCGGCGAGTGTGCGTTTGAGAATCATGCTCGACAAGGCGCGTGGCGCGCGTTATGCGTCGCGTTCGTGCGCGAGTGCTTCGCGGAGGAAGTTCTCGAAGATGATACGGCCGTCGCGCGACTCGCTCTGGTGCGCCCAGTTCGTGCGGCTCGAAGCCTCTTCGCGGAGCAGCCGTTTCTTGCTCTCAGGAGCGAGGTTCGGGCTGACGCGCGCGCCGTTGCGGCGGCTCAAGTCCTGAAAAGACTTTTCGAGGTGGAACTGGACGGTGTAGATGAGTTGCCCGTCGTCGCGTTTGACCATCATCTGATTGCGGCACAGATAGGCGGTCGCCAGCAGCTTGAAGCCTTCGGGCACGCGGTCGAGTTGGAGGCCGTGATTTTGCCAGACGCGGAGAATGCGCCCCTCGGTCGTGTAATCCTGCCAGACGCCGGACTGCGTGTCGTGGATGCCGTCGAAGATGGGGTCTTCCGGGTCGGTGATGCGAATGAAGCGGTATTGATATTCAAATGGACGCTGCTGGCGTCGCTCGGCCGGTTCGTGGTTGTCGAGCGTGACGGTGCGTGCGCCGAAGCCGAGACCGACGAGTTGATGGCCGCCGCAGATGCCGAGCACGGGCATTCCCGTCGTGCGGATGAAGCGACCGAAGTTCTCGACGATGTTCGGGTGATAGTAGTCGAAGTCGCTGAGCGTGCCGCTCAGGACGATGGCCTGCGGCGAGAACTTGGCTGCGGCTGCGGCCACTTCGGAGACGTGCGCGACCTGCATCACGGGTTCGCGCACGAGTCGCGTGACGTTGCTGATGATATTGTCGAGCGCGAGGCCGGAGATGTGGCGTTCGCGCGCGAGGTTGGCGCTGGTGCTTGCGCCCCACTCCCGGCGCGCCACGTCCGAGATGTCCGTCTCGTCGCGCAGCAGGTCGTTGACGACGAGGACGCGAATCGTCTCGATGCGTTGCTCGATAGGTTCGTACCGGCAGACATTGCGCTGGCTGAAGGGGAAGGGCAGCGGCTCCGGCTGGTCTATGGGGTGGTTGGCGGCGGTGTCGTTAAGCTCTTGAATCATTCCCTGTAATCGTATCGGCCGCCGGAGGCGTCTGCGGCTTTCGGCCTCAGTCGCGCGTCGGACGCTGTTTCGTGTTTTGGTTGAACTGCGGAACGGGCGTGCCCGCACCGGCCTCTGTTATCTCTCGTCTGACCTCTTTGACAGCCGCCGCGCGCACGCGCGCCGCGAAAGCCTCCCCCCGTTCGCCCGCCGCGCGTCCGGCGAGCAGCAACATGCGTTGCCACGAAGATTCCAGGTCGTCTGCGAGACGCGAAATCTGCGTGATGTCGTAAGGCACGGCGACTTCAGCACAGCCTGCGCGCGCAAAGACGGCCAGATAACGCGCCGTCGCCAAGTCTGGACACGACAGGCGTTTGCGTCCCACCTTCAGTTCGATGCCGAGCAGCGTGTGCTGCACCTCGACACTGGCGGCGCGCGTCGTCGCGAGGGGCACGCGGTGCGAGCGCGTGCGCTTCGTCAAAATGCGCTCGCGGTAGAGGCGCGGCAGCCAGTCTGCTCCGAGTTCGTCGCGCAGGCTCGCGGCCAGCGCGTCGGCGCTCGGACGACGCGCCTTCTCCGCCGCGCCTGTCGTCCGCTTCGACGACGGCGACTGAGAGTGCGTCTCCTCAGAGACTTGTGAACGCGTGGCTGCCTTCATGGAATCGACTTCCCGCGTCAGCCCGCCGCGTCTCTCTACTTGAGGCTGCTGACGACGCCCGCCGTCGCACGTCCCGTGCGGAAGGCGTCGAGGACGCGGCCGGGAAAAATCCCCAAGTAGAAGACGCCCGCCACCGTCAGCGCGAGCGCGACGGCGACGCTGGCCGGAATTTTCGGCGCGCCCCACTCGGTCGTGCGTTCGCGGAAGAACATCACGACGACGAGGCGCAGGTAGTAGTATACCGAAATCGCCGTGTTGAGCACACCGACGACGACCAGCCACACGTAACCGCGATTGACCGCCTCTCTGAAAACCACGATTTTGCCCATGAAACCGCCAGTGAGGGGAATACCGAGCATGCTCAGGAGGAAGAGTGTGAGGGCGAAGGCGAGCACCGGCGCGCGAAAGCCTATCCCGGCGTAGTCTTCAACGTCCGTGCGACGGTCGCCGCCGCGCGCAATCAGCGTAACGACGGCGAACGCGCCGAGATTCATCACGGCATAGGCGAGCAGATAGAAGACGACGGCCGCAATGGCCGCCTGCCGGTCGGCGTCGTCGCGCGCCGCGCCCGCCGCGACGAACCCGACCAGCGCATAGCCCGCGTGCGCAATCGACGAATAGGCCAGCATCCGCTTGACGTTGTTCTGAACGAGCGCGACGACGTTTCCGACCGTCATCGTCAGGACGGCGAGCAGAGCGAGCGCGTTCAGCCATGCGCCATGAACCTGCCCGGCGACGGTCGCCCCGCCCTGAAGCGCCGAGACGAAGGGGAAGGCGACGAGGAAGACTCTCATGAACGAAGCGAACCCGGCGGCCTTTGGCCCCGCCGCCATGAAGGCCGTGACAGGCGTCGGCGCGCCCTCGTACACGTCCGGCGTCCAGACGTGGAAAGGCGCGGTGGCAATCTTGAAGCCGAAGCCAATCATAATCATCGCCGCGCCCGCAAAAAGGAGCGGCGGGTAGAGACCTTCGTTGAGTCGCTCGGCAATCTCTGCGAGGTTGGTCGTGCCTGCGTTGAACTGTCCGGGCGCGCCCGCCACCGGAGTCGCCGTCGCGCCGTAGATGAGCGCGATGCCGTAGAGCAGGAAGGCTGAGGAGAACGAACCGAGGATGAAGTATTTCAGCGAAGATTCATTTGAACGCCGGTCGGTCTTGCGAAAACCGGCCATCACGTAGGTCGCTATCGAGAGCAACTCCAAACCGAGGAAGATGACGACGAGGTCGCCGCCCGAAGCCATCAACATCATTCCGACGGTCGCAAACAGCAGCAGCGAATGAAACTCGCCCGCAGGCAGTTGTTCGCGCTCGACCCAAATCATCGAGATGAGCACCGTCAAGGCCGAGACGACGAGAAAGACGAGCGTGAAGGAGAGCCGCATCGAGTCGAGGACGACCATGCCGTTAAAGGCCGTCCGGCGCGTCTGCTCGCCCGCCTCCCAGAGCCAGATGCACGAGACTGCGGCGGCGACGAGTCCTGCCAGCGAGAGCGCGCCCGTCACCCAACGCTGACCGGCGCGACGCGTGAAGGCATCGACCATCATGACGAGGACTCCTGCGAGCGAGAGAATCAACTCCGGCAGGATAATGGTGAAGTTAACGTCGGGCGCGACGGCCGGTATGGCGAACATGAGATTCATCATCATTTGAGCTTCTCGGTCGCGGCATCACGCGCGGACCCGGTCGCCGCGCCGTCTTTCAGTAAAGCGTTGACTCGCGCGCGGACGAGTTCCTTGTACTTCGTCGTATCCTGCGACATGCCTCTGTGCGAGGGCGCGACGAAGCGGCCTTCGCGGTCGAAGAAGACGACGAGCGGGATGCGGACGGAGGTCGAGAACTGCATAAACGTCCGGCCGTCCTCGTCGCGCAGGACGGGGATGGTCAGGCGGTTGGTCTTGGCGTAATGCTTCAGCAGCGCGTTCGACGTGCGCTCCTGCGTCTCGATAGAAATCCAGAGGAAGCGGACGGGCTTGCCCTTGTACTCCTCCTTCAACTCCTCGATGGCGACCAACTCCCACGCGCACGGCGCGCACCACGTCGCGCCGAACGAGACGACGAGCACCTCGCCGCGCATCGCCGCGCTGTCGTAGAGCTTCCCGTCAATCCCCTTCAGCTTGAACGAATAGCTCGGCGCGGAAGCGACGCTTCCCGCTTGCTGCTGCTGCTCCTGCGAAGAGGGCGGAGTCGCCGTCGTCGTCGTAGAGGGCGCTTGCTGCGCGCGTGTGGCGACGGCGACGAGCACCATTGTCGAGATGATTGTTAAGAGCCGCTTTGTCATAAATCGAAAGGTTTGTCTTACTTCTCAGAGGTCTGTGCACGCGCCGGGAAAGTCCCTTGCGACTCCGGTGCGACGACGCGCGCGCGCACCTGTTCGACGCTCGCGCGCGAACGGCTGAGGAACGGGCGCGGGTAGACGCCCATGTAGAGCATCAGCGCGAGCAGCGGCAGGAGCAATCCCACCTCGCGCGCGTTCAAATCCCTGAGCCGCGCGTTCTCGCCCCTGACGCGCCCGAACAGCACACGCTGAAGCATCCACAGCATGTAGACGGCTGCCCAGATGACGCCCGTCGCCGCCAGCATCGTCGTCACGCGCGGATAATCGACCACGCCCTCCGAAGTCCACATCCCCAACATGATGAGAAACTCGCCGACGAAACCGTTCAGCAGCGGCAACCCGACCGAGGAGAGCGACGCCATCACGAAGAACGTGGCAAACAGAGGCATCGGCCGCGCCAGCCCGCCGAAGTCTGCTATCTGTCGCGTGTGTCTCCGCTCGTAAATCATGCCGACGATGAGGAAGAGCGCGCCGGTCGAAACCCCGTGATTGAGCATCTGGTAGAGCGCGCCCTGCATCCCCGCCTCCGTAAACGAGAACATGCCGAGCACGACGAAACCCATGTGGCTGACCGACGAATAGGCGACGAGCCGCTTCACATCCGGTTGCACCATCGCCACCAGCGCGCCGTAGATGATGCCGATGACGGCAAGCACGACGAATATCCACGCGAACTCGCGCGACGCTTCGGGAAAGAGCGCGAAGTTGAAGCGCATCAACCCGTAAGTTCCCATCTTCAGCAGAACGCCCGCGAGGATGACAGACCCGGCCGTCGGCGCTTCCGTGTGCGCGTCCGGCAGCCATGTATGGAGGGGAAAGACTGGAACTTTAATCGCGAAGGCGAGCGCGAACGCGCCGAAGATGAGAGCCTGCGTCGTCGTCGCCACGCCCGCGCCGTCCGTCAGGCGCATCCGCCCCTGTTGCAGAGAGTCGAGCAGCACCGTGTAGTCGAACGTGCCGCCGAGCGCGGGGACTTGGCTGGCGTGGATGAAATAGAGCGCCAGTATCCCTGCCAGCATCAGCAGACTGCCGAGAGCCGTGTAGATGAAGAACTTGCCAGCGGCGTAAATCCTGCGCTCGCCGCCCCAGACGCCGATGAGAAAGAACATCGGCACGAGCGACGCCTCGAAGAAGAGATAGAACAGCAGCAGGTCGAGCGAGACGAAGACGCCAATCATCGCCGATTCGAGCAGCAGGATGAAGGCGTAGAAGGCGAGCGGCCGACGCTCGACGGCGTGCCAGCTTGAGACAATCGAGATGGGCACGAGCAGCGTCGTCAACAGCACCAGCCACAGACTCATCCCGTCAACGCCGACGTGATAACGCGCGCCGATAGCCTCTATCCACGAGACGTTCTCGACGAAGCGAAAGACGTTCTGCGTGCCTTCGCCGACTCCGCCGCCGAGCAGGAGGAGCGAGACGAGGAAGGTCGCCACCGAGAAGGCGAGCGCGATGAGACGATAGTGCGTCTCGCGCCGGTAGGGCGCGAAGGCGTGCAAGGCCAAGGCGATTGCCCCGACCGTCGGCAGCAGAATCAGAATCGTGAGCAACATTCCCTGCATACTGAAAACTCTAGCGAAGTTTGATGTAGGCAAACGCCTCGTAGGCGAAGTAGCCGACGACGGCCAGCGCGCCAATCAGGATGATGGCCGCGTAGCTACGCACGAAGCCCGGTTGCAGGTAGCGCATAAAGGCACCCGCTTGCGCCATCCCGCGCCCGACCGCGTTGACCGTCCAGTCAATCACGCGCACGTCGAGAATCTTCCACAGGAAGTCGCGCGACGCGGCCTTAATCGGATTGATGAGTCCCGCGTTATAGACCTCGTCAACGTAATACTTGTTTTCGAGCAGGCGCGGCATCTGTTGGAGCGGGCGGCGTCCGAAGTACCAGAACCCGAAGGCGATGCCGATGAGGCCGACGACGACCGAAATGCCCGTAAAGAGTCGCTCCATGTTGACCTCGTGCGGGTCGTGCGCGCGTTCGTGCGTAGGCTCGCCGCGCTGCCCCTCGCCCACCGAGAGCGGCGCTGCGCCGTCGCCCGTCCCATGCCCTTGCGAGGCGGCTGGACGCGCCGTCTCGGTCGCATGTGAGTCGGCGGCGGCGGGCGCGGTCGCATGTCCGTCGCGTTCGCCCGTCGGGTTGACAGCGCCGTGAGCGGCAGCCGCGCCGCGCGCAGGCGCGTGCGAGACGACCGGCTCAAGTGTCTCCTCGAAGTAGTTATGAATCGCGCCGCCACTCAAGGCGTAAGGCACACCGACGAAGCCGCCGATGGCCGAGAGCACAGCTAAGACGACGAGCGGCACAGTCATCGTCCAGGGCGACTCGTGCGGTTCGACCGGCCCATGATGATGAGAGTGCGCGTCCGCCTCGTCCGCTTCGCCCGCGTCGTGTACGTCTTGGCCGGGGGCATGATGCGGACGGTCGCCTGCCGAAGCGAGATGCGCGTCGTGCGGTTTCTCGTCCTCGTCGTAGGCGTGTGCGTGCGCTTCGTCGGCCTGCCCGCCCGCGTGCGCCTCGCGGAAACGCTCGCCGCCCCAGAAGGTCATCACCATCAGACGCGTCATGTAGACGGCCGTCAGCAGCGCCGTCACGGCCGCGACGAACCAGAGAGCCTTGTTCAAGCCTTCAGGAATCGCCAGCGTCGATGCGCTCCAAGTCTTCCACAGAATCTCGTCCTTCGAGAAGAAGCCGGAAAGCAGCGGGAAGCCGCTGATGGCGAGCCACCCGACGAGCATCGTCGCAAACGTGACGGGCATGTACTTGCGTAGGCCGCCCATCCGGCGCATGTCCTGTTCATGGTGCATGCCGTGAATGACCGAGCCTGAGCCGAGGAAGAGCAGCGCCTTGAAGAAGGCGTGCGTCATCACATGAAAGATGGCGGCGACGAACGCGCCGACGCCGCACGCCAGCATCATGTAACCGAGTTGCGAGACGGTCGAGTAGGCGAGCACCTTCTTGATGTCGTTCTGCGCCAGCCCGATGGTCGCGGCAAAGAGTGCCGTCAACGCGCCGACGACGGCCACGATGAGCATCGCCGTCGGAGCTTTCGTGTAGATGGCCGAGCAACGAACAATCATGTAGACACCGGCCGTCACCATCGTCGCCGCGTGAATCAGCGCGGAGACGGGCGTCGGCCCGGCCATCGCATCCGGCAGCCAGACAAAGAGCGGTATCTGCGCCGATTTGCCCGTCGCGCCGATAAAGAGGAGCAACGCGGCCGACGTGACGCCGCCCGCGACGAGCGCGCCCAGTGTAAAAGGCTCGACCGGCAGCGCCTCGATGAGCCGGAGCGCGCTGGCGACGCCTTGACCCGTTTTGTCGAAGAAACTGATGGAGCCTGTCAGCGTGAAGACGAGCATGATGCCGAGGACGACGCCCCAGTCGCCGATGCGGTTGGCGACGAAAGCCTTCTTCGCCGCATCGGCCGCCTCCCGACGGTCGAAGTAGTAACCGATGAGCAGGTACGAGCAGAGACCGACGCCTTCCCAACCGACGAACATCAGCAGCAGGTTGTCTGCCAGCACCAGCGTCAGCATCATGAACATAAAGAGGTTCAGGTACGCGAAGAAGCGATAGAACCCCTTATCGCCGTGCATGTAGCCGGTGGCGAAGATGTGTATGAGAAGACCGACGAAGGTGATGAAGCAGGCGTAGACGGCGCTCAACCTGTCCATCGCAAACCCGTAGTCGGCGCGAAACCCTCCGGCCTCAATCCACGTCCAGAGGTGGTCGAAGACGACGACCGGGCGCTCCGCAGTGAGCACGCCCTCGCGGCCGAAGGCGACGGCGAACGAGACGACCGTCGAGACGGCGACCGCCAGACACGCGACGATGCCGACGAACCGCTCGCTGCGCACGCGTCGGCCGACCAGCCAGTTAATCGCCGCGCCCACGAGCGGCGCAAAGATGATGTATCGCAGCATAATTCAAAGTGATAGGTGATAAGAGGTCAGTGATAGGTGATGAGTGATAAGTGATAGGATAATTCCTGTCTTCTTCTTATCACCTATCACCTATCACCCATCACTGAACTTAAAATTTCAAAACACTCGCGTCGTCCACGTCGAGCGACTCGCGGTTGCGGAAGACGGCGATGATGATGCCTAAGCCGACGGCCGCTTCGGCCGCCGCCACCGTCATCACGATGAAGACGAAGAGCTGACCCGTCACGTCTCCGAAGTAGCTTGAGAAGGCGACGAAGGTCAGGTTGACGGCGTTGAGCATCAACTCGATGCACATGAACATCGCAATCACGTTGCGCTTGACGATGACTCCGACCACGCCAATCGTGAACAGCACGGCCGAGAGCGCCAGATACCACGATAGAGGAATCATACTCACTCCTTCACCCTCGTCCGTTCATCCTGTGCCGGTGCTGAAGCATCACCGCGCGCAATCTGCGCTTCGGCCATCGCGCGCCCGGTCGCTTCCGTCCGCCCCGGTTGCAGTATCGCGTCGCTGCTGCTGCCCGCCCCCCCC
>DASZCR010000249.1:0-33439 GCA_035942915.1 Pyrinomonadaceae bacterium
AGGTCTGTAATCTTGCGCCCGCGAACGTAGTCCATCGTCAGCACGCGCGAGGTCGTGTAGTCGTCGACCGGCTGCGGGACGATGATGTTCTCAAACTCGCGCAGGTTCTCGGCGAAGGTCACGAGGTTGCGTGCCTCCTGCCGGTAGTCGAGTTCGCGGAGCAGGCTCTTACGAAACTCGTCGAGCATGGGCTGGAACTCGTAGCGACGGCCTATCTCTGTGTGACGGTCGAGGAACTCGGCAATCTCCTGCATCGCTTCGAGGTCTTTGACAATCTGCTCGCGGATGTGCGGTCGCTGCACCTTGACGACGACGGGGCGGCCGTCGCGCATCGTCGCGCGGTGTACCTGACCGAGCGAGGCGGCCGCCAGCGGCACCGCGACGAACTCGGAAAAGGCTTTCGAGATGCGGACGCCCAACTCGGAGGCGACAATCTCTTCGACCTCGCCGAAGGAGAACGGCTCGACGCTGTCTTGCAGGCGCGAGAGGGCTTCCAGATACGGCATCGGCAGCAGGTCTGAACGCGTCGAGAGCAGTTGCGCCAGCTTGATGAAGGTCGGCCCCATCCTTTCGAGGTCGTTCGCCAACTCCTCAGCCTTCGCAGGCACTTCCGGGTTGAGCGTCTCAGTTCCCTCGATGGCCTCCTCCAGCCCGGCGTGCTTGACGAGGTCGCCGCGCCCGTACTTCATGAAGAGCCAGGCGATGTCCTTGTAACGCTTGAGGTGCTCGGTCTTTAAAGAGATACCCATATGAAAGTCTGAAGTCTGAAATCTGAAGTCTGAAGTCTCTTTGTTCTCCGTCGTCAATTCTACACGTTTCGCAACGGAAAACCGATGACAGACTCCGTGCTCTGGACTTCAGACGGGTGCTTTATCTCTCCTTCTGGTAGGGGATGCCGAGGGCGCGCGGGGCGCGCGAATGGCCGATGAAGCCCGCAAGCACGACGATGGTCAGGACGTAGGGGACAATCTGGATGAACTGCACCGGAATCTCTTCGCCGGAAGGAAGCCTGACGCCTTGTAGCTGGATGGCAACCGCCTCGGCGAAGCCGAACAGCAAGCAGGCGAGCATCGTCTGGACGGGTCGCCACTTGCCGAAGATGAGCGCGGCGAGCGCAATGAAGCCGCGCCCGGAGGTCATGTTGCGCGTAAAGAGCGACGACTGTCCGATGGAGAGGTACGCGCCGCCGATGCCTGCCAGCGCGCCGGAGAGCAGGACGGCCGTGTAACGCATACGGTTGACGCCGATGCCCGCCGCGTCGGCCGCCTCCGGTTTCTCGCCGACCGCACGCAGGCGCAGCCCGAACGGCGTCCGGTAGAGCACGTACCACGTCAGCGGGACGAGCAGGACGGCGATGATGATGGGCGCGTTCGGCAGCAGGTGACCCTGCGGAATCTGCGGCGTCGAACCCGACGAGAGAAAGAGCGCGCCGCTCAGGAACGGCGGCACGCCGAGCATCAGGATGTTGATGGCCGTGCCTGAGACCACCTGGTCGGCTCTGAAGCGGATGGTGGCAAGCGCGTGAATCCCCGCGACGAGCGCGCCCGCCGCGATGCCCGCCAGCAGACCCGCCCAGGGGCTACCCGTGAAGTGCGTGACGGCGGCGGCCGTAAACGCTCCGGCCAGCATCAAGCCTTCGAGCGCGATGTTGATGACGCCCGCGCGCTCCGAGAACAGCCCGCCGAGCGCCGCCAACAGCAGCGGCGTCGCCAGACGAATCGTCGAGTAGAGAAGCGACAGACTGAACAGTTCAATCATAAGTAAAAGTCTAGAGTCTGAAGTCTGAAGTCTGAAAGCTGAAATCCGAAGTCTTGAGTTTGCCTCTCCGCAAGCCGGTCTTGACCTGAGACTTCACCGTTCAAACTTTCGCTCTCTTCATCATGCCGAAGCGTCCGAACGGGCCTCGGAAGAGGGTTTCGGCGGCGACGAAGAGGATGATGATGGCCTGAAGAATCTGCACGATGTCTTTCGTCACGTGCTCTGTGAAGGCATCGACGGGGATGCTGCCGCGTTGTAAGACCGCGAACAGCAAGGCCGCCAGCACGACTCCGACCGGATGGTTACGGCCGAGCAGCGCGACGGCTATCCCCGTGAAACCGTAGTTGTCCGAGAAGCCCTCATAGTAGCGGCCGCGATAGCCGAGCACCTCGTTGACGCCGACCATCCCGGCCAGTCCGCCGGAGACGGCCATCGCCAGTACAATCTGTCGCCGCGTCGAGATGCCGCCATACTCGGCTGCGGTCGGACTCGCACCCGTCGCGCGAATCTCGTAGCCCCACTTTGTCCGCCACAGAAAGACGTAGACGAGCGCGGCTGCGACGAGCGCGAGCAGAAAGGCGACGTTGACGGGAATCCGCGCGGGCAAGCCGGGCAGGAAACTTCCCAGACGCGCGATGTGCGCCTGCTCGCCGATAGGCACGGTCTGCAAAATCGGGTCGCCCGGAGCCTTGTAGAAGTACTGCGTGAAATAGCTCGTCAGCGCGATGGCGATGAAGTTCAACATGATGGTGTTGATGACTTCGTGCGACCCGAAACGCGCCTTCAAGAAACCGGGAATCGCGCCCCATACTGCGCCCGCCGCGATGGCCGCCAGAATGCACAGAGGCACGAGCAACACTCCCGGCAAGTTCGCCCAACTGTAATCGAGAGGCTTGCCGAAAGAATCTATCACCGTGCCGCCGAATTTGATGCCGACCCACGCGCAGGCGAAGGCCGCGACATACAACTGCCCTTCCGCGCCGATGTTGAGCAGCCCGCAGCGAAAGGCGACGGCGACGGCCAGCCCGGTGAAGATGAGCGGCGTCGCGTAAAAGACCGTATAGCCGATGCCGTCCGGCCACGAGAGCGCGCTGCCGATAAGCAGACGATAGGTCTGCACAGGGATGTCGCCAATCGCCAGCACAAAGATGCTGCCGATGACGAACGCCGCCGCGACGGCGACGAGCGGGAAAGCAAGTTCGCGTAGAAGCTTCATAGTTTAAAGGGCTGTGATAGATGGTAAGAAGATGGTGATGGGTGATGGGTGATGGGTGATGGGATTAAGACTGTCTTTTCCTATCACCTATCACTTATCACTCATCACTTCCTTCCTATCACCTATCACTCTGTTTGTTGCCGCCGGTCATCAACAGGCCAATCTCCTCGTGTGTGGCGGTGGCGGGGTCAACTTCGCCGACGATGCGCCCGTGATGGATGATGAGGAGACGGTCTGCCAGCGCCGTCACCTCTTCGAGTTCGGCCGAGACGAGCAGCACGGCGCAGCCCTCATCGCGCAAGGCGACCAGTTTGCGATGGATGAACTCGATGGCTCCGATATCGACGCCGCGCGTCGGCTGCGAGACGAGCAGCAGTTTCGGTCGCAGGTCGAACTCGCGCCCGATGATGAGCTTCTGCTGGTTGCCGCCTGAGAGTGCGCGTGCCGGAAGGTCTGGGTTGGCCGGGCGCACGTCGAAGTCTGCGATGATGCGGCGCGCGTGACTGCGGATAGCCTGCGTGTCGAGCAGCACGCCGCCGCGCGCAGAGACGGCGGGCGGGCGATAGTGCAGGCCAAGGATGGAATTTTCCGCAAGGTCGAAGTCGAGCAGGAGACCGCGCCGGTGTCTGTCTTCAGGGATGTGCGCGATGCCGAGTTCGGTGCGCTCACGCGCGCCCAGACGCGCGATGTCGCGCCCCTCGAAACGTACCCGACCCGAAACCTGTGACGACGGCACAAGCCCCGCCAGCGCCTCGATTAACTCGCTCTGTCCGTTGCCTTCGACGCCCGCGATGCCGACAATCTCGCCCGCCCTGACCTCGAACGACACATCGCGCAGGCCGCGCTCGCCGCCGCTCATCACGACCGTCAAATGCTCTACGGCGAGCACCGCGTCGCCCGCCTGCGCCTCCGGCTTCTCGACCCGCAACAAGACCTCGCGCCCGACCATCATGCGCGCCAGTTCGGCCGCGTTCGTCTCTGCCGTGCGGACGCGCCCGACGACGCGCCCGTCTCTCATCACCGTCACCTCGTCCGAGATGGCGAGCACCTCCGAGAGTTTGTGCGTGATGATGATGACCGTCTTGCCTTGCTCGCGCATCCGCCGCAGGATGGCGAAGAACTCATCAACTTCCTGCGGCGTCAGCACGGCCGTCGGCTCGTCGAGAATCAGCAGACGCGCGTGCCTGTAGAGCGCCTTCAACAACTCGACGCGCTGCTGCTGCCCGACCGAGAGATTTTCGACGCGCGCCTCCGGGTCAACCGAGAGACGAAACTCGTCGGAGAGCGCGCGAATCTCGCTCGCGGCGCGGCGCAGGTCGAGCGTGGCCGTCGTTCCCGGCTCCGCGCCGAGCACGATGTTTTCGGCCACCGTCATCGTCTCGACCAGCATGAAGTGCTGATGCACCATGCCGATGCCGAGCGCGATGGCGTCGTGCGGCGTGTTGACCTCGCGCACCGCGCCGTCAACGAGAATCTCGCCGGAGTCGGCCGTGTAGAAGCCGTAGGCGATACGCATCGCGGTTGACTTCCCCGCGCCGTTCTCGCCGACGATGGCATGAATCGTTCCCGGCTCGACCTTGATGCCCACGCGGTCGTTCGCCAGCACGTCGCCGAAACGTTTGGTGATGTCTCTGAGTTCAAGCATAGAAGGGTGATGAGTGATAGGTGATGGGTGATAGGTGAGAGGAGAAAACCTGTCTTTCTCTTATCACCTATCACCCATCACCTATCACTACTTAGCCATCGCGTCCGTAACTTTTATCTCGCCGTCGATGATGCGTTGGCGCGCCGCTTCGACTTCCTGTAGCACTTCGGGGCGGATGAGCGGCTTGTTGAAGTCGTCGAGGGAATAGCCGACGCCGTCGCGGTCTAGGCCGTAGACGTGGAAGCCGCCTTTGAAGGTGCCGTCAACCACCTCCTTGACGATTTGATAGACGGCATTATCGACGCGCTTGACCATGCTCGTCAGGACGAAGCCCGGCTTGACGCCGTTCTGGTTCGAGTCGACGCCGATGACGAGGCGCTCGGCGCGGCCGTCGCGGCGTCCGGCCTGCTCGACGGCGTCGAAAGCGCCGAGGCCGGAGTTGCCTGCGGCCGTGAAGATAACGTCCGCGCCCTTGCTGATTTGCGAGAGCGCGAGTTCCTTGCCCTTGCCCGGATTGTTCCACGCCGAATCCGTGATGCCGACGTAGTTCTGTATCACGCGCACGTCCGGCCGGACGGCGCGCGCGCCCTCCTCGTAGCCCTTAGCGAAACGGTGGATGAGCGGGATGTCCATACCGCCGATGAAGCCGAGCACGCCCGTCTTCGACTCGCGCGCGGCAATCATGCCGACCAGATAAGAGCCTTCGTGCTCCTTGAAGACGAGCGAGGCGACGTTCGGCAGTTGGCTCGCGCCATCGACGATGGCGAAGTTGATGTGCGGGTAATCCTTCGCCACGTTCTCAAGGATGGGCGCTTGCGCGAAACCGATGGCGATAATCAGGTCGTAGCCGCGTTCGGCGAAGGCGCGCAAGGCCGGTTCGATGGATGTCGGGTTGCCCGGCTCAACGTCGCGCAGCACGATGGGCAAATCGCCTGCGGCGCGTTTGACGCCCTCCCACGCGGCGGCGTTGAAGGAGCGGTCGTCTTTGCCGCCGATGTCGAAGACGATGCCGACGCGCTTGCGCGTGCGGTCAACACTGGCCTCCGTCTGCGTGTTGCACGAGACGGACGAGAGGACAAGCGGACACAATAAGACGACGAGTAGAAGCAGTTTCAATTTCATGACGTGATGACTTCCTTGATGAGACCGCGAACCTGCGTGGGGCGCTCCTCCGAGATGTGGTAGGCGGCGCGGATGCGTTCGGCCGCGCGCTCGCCCGCGTCCCTCCGCCGGCAATATAGCAGACCGAGCGTCTCGCCCGCAGAGACTTCTGCGCCGATGCTCGTCTGACAGAGAAAACCGACGGCCGGGTCTATCTCGTCTTCGACCTTGGCGCGCCCGCCGCCGACAGACGCGACGGCACGCCCTATCTCCGACGCTTCGACGCCGACGACGAATCCTCCGCGCGGCGCTTCGACTCTGACCTCTTCGAGCGACCCTGCCAGCAGACTCTCCGGCTCGTCGCAGACACGCGGGTCGCCGCCCTGCAACTCGACGTTGCGGCGGAACAGTTCAAGCGCCTCGCCGGAACCGAGCGCGGCTTCGACCATGTCTCGCGCACGCTCAAGCGACTCGGCCGCGCCCCCCAGTGCCACCATCCGCGCCGCCAACTCAACCGACAGTTCACGCACGGGACGCTCCGCCTCATCCTCCTCGCCGCGCAGCACGCGCACGCACTCGTAAACCTCATGCGCGTTGCCGACGGCGCGGCCGAGCGGTTCGTTCATGTCCGTGACGAGCGCCTCCGTGCGGACGCCGCAGCGGTTGCCGGTTGCGACGAGCGCGCGTGCCAGTTCCCCTGCGCGCGCCTCGTCGCGCATGAACGCGCCCGTTCCCGCCTTCACGTCGAGGACGAGCGCATCGAGACCGGCCGCCAGCTTCTTCGACATAATCGAGGCGACGATGAGCGGGATGGCCTCGACCGTCTCCGTCGCGTCGCGCAGCGCGTAGAGCTTGCGGTCGGCCGGTGCAATCGTCTCGGTCTGCCCCGTCATGGCGAAGCCGACGCGTTCGAGCACCGAACGAAACTCGGAGAGCGAGAGACGGACGCGGTAGCCCTCTATGGCTTCGAGTTTGTCGAGCGTGCCGCCCGTGTGGCCCAAGCCGCGCCCGGAAATCATCGGCACGGAGACGCCGCAGGCGGCCGCCAGCGGCGCGAGCACGAGCGAAGTCTTGTCGCCGACGCCGCCCGTCGAATGTTTGTCGGCCTTCGGCAGAGGGATGTCTGAGAAGTCGAGCACCTCGCCCGAACGCAGCATCTCTTCGGTGAGCGCCTGTTGCTCGGCCTCCGTCATGCCGCGAAAGAAGATGGACATCAGGAGCGCCGACGCCTGATAGTCGGCCCACTCGCCGCTCGTCACACCGCGCACGAAAAACGCAATCTCGTCGGAGGAAAGCTGGCCGCCGTCGCGCTTTCGTCGGATGACGTCCTGAGGTCTCATCATCGGTTCAGGTTTGCTGTAGCAGGACGACGGCCTGCACCGTCACGGCGCGACCCTCGCCGACAGAGTCGAGTCCCTCGCCGGTCTTCGCCTTGACGCTCACGCACTCGACCTCGACCGCGAGCACTTCCGCCAGACGCCTGCGCATCTCCTGCACGTGCGGCCGTAGACGCGGGCGCTCCAACAGCACATTCGCATCCACGTTGACGACGCGAAAGCCGCGTTCTCCGGCCAGCCACATCACGCGCGCCAGCAGTTGCATGCTGTCGGCGTCCTTCCAGCGCGGGTCTGTATCGGGGAAGTGCCTGCCGATGTCCCCCTCGCACAGAGCGCCGAGCACGGCATCGGTGACGGCGTGCGCCAGCGCGTCTGCGTCCGAGTGGCCTTCCGCGCCGCGCTCAGACTCGACGCTGACGCCGCCGAGCACAAGCGGCCTTCCTTCCGCCAGCCGGTGCGTGTCGTGGCCGATGCCGATGCGATACATAATCTATCCGAAGTCGGGGCTTTTAATGAAGATTTCCGCCAGCGCGAAGTCCTGCGCCGTCGTCAGCTTGATGTTGTGCGCCCCGCCTTCGACGATGCGTACTTCAGTGCCGAGCCGTTCGACGAGCGCGCTGTCGTCCGTCGCCTCGATGCCTTCGGCCAGAGCATGTTCGTAGGCGCGCCGCAAGAGTTCGTAGCGAAAGCACTGCGGCGTCTGCGCGTGCCAGAGACGCGCCCGTTCGAGCGTGCGTGCGACGTGTGGGACGCCCGTTCGCAGTTCGCCCTCCTTGATGGTGTCAACGGCCGGGGCGGCCAGTATCGCCGCGCCCGACTCCTCTGCGGCGAGCACCGTCCGGTCAATCTCTCCGGGCATGACGAAGGGACGCACACCGTCGTGGACGGCGACCACGCCTGCGAAGCCTTCGGACGCACTGACGGCCGAGAGGCCGCGCCAGACCGTCTCCGTGCGCGTCTCACCGCCCGCGACTACGCGCGCCAGTTTCCGCAAGCGAAACTTTTCGGCCGACGCGGAAAATTCTTCGGCATCGTGCGCGGGCACGACGACGATTATCTCCCCGATAGTCCGACATTGCTCGAAGCGTTGAAGCGTGTGAATGATGATAGGGACGCCGCGCAGTTCACGAAACTGCTTGGCTTGCCCGCCGCCCGCGCGCGTGCCCCTTCCGGCGGCGGCGATAATCGCAACATTCATAAGAACAGTGATGGGTGATAGGTGATGGGTGATAAGTTAAAGCATCCGTCGATAGTTAACGGAGGCGCGATGAGCCGGAGGCTGTTTGCTGTCTCATCACCTATCACCTATCACCCATCACTGTCTTCCGTCAGTCTGCCGCCGACTCGCCGCTGTCGATGGGCGCGGTCTGGCGCGCGGGCGCGGGCGCGGAGGTGCGCTGCTCGCGATGGACGGGGTTCTGGCGTCGCGCTCCGCCGCCGTTGGTCACGTGGATGTCGCCGTTCTCGTCCCAGAGACGGCCGAAAATCATCTTGCCGGCCGTCGTCTGCAAGACGCTCGTGACGGCGATGTCGGCATTCTTGCCAATCATCCGGCGCGCGTTATCGACGACTACCATCGTCCCGTCGTCCAGATAAGCGACGCCCTGATTGTACTCCTTGCCTTCTTTGAGGATGAAGACGCGCATCGCTTCGCCGGGCAGGACAACCGGCTTTAAGGCGTTCGCCAACTCGTTGATGTTGAGCACAGAGATGCCGTGCAGTTGCGCCACCTTGTTCAGGTTGAAGTCGTTGGTGACGACGACGGCATCCATCTGCTTGCTCAGTTCGAGCAGCTTGAGGTCAACCTCCTTGACGGCCGGAAAGTCCGTATCGATGACCTGTATGTCGAGCGCGCCGTTGCCTTGCAGGCGGTTGAGCATGTCGAGGCCGCGCCGTCCGCGCTGGCGTTTCGACGAGTCGGGCGAGTCGGCCACCTGTTGCAGTTCGCGGAGGATGAACTGCGGGATGATGATAGTGCCTGAGAGAAAGCCGGTCTCGGCCACGTCGGCGATGCGACCGTCGATGATGACGGAAGTATCTAGAATCTTCAGGTCGCGGCGCGAACCCTTGTCGCTGAAGATGCCGCCGAGCGCGGAGAGGTCGAGGTAGTCGCCTTTGGCCGCGCCGACCATCAGGCCGATGTAGGCCATCAGGAAGGCAAGCGAGAGCGTGAGGAAGGTCTTGGTTTCAGCCGTCACCGCCCCGGAGTCCTGATGGCTGATGAGCGTTCCTATCAGGAACGCCCCCGTGATGCCCATAATCGAGCCGACGCCCGCTCCTATCAGAGTTTTCAGGGACGCGCGCTGGATGCGTATCTCGAAGAGGATGATGGCTCCCGCAATCATCGCAGCGACGATGGCCGAGACGAGGTTGGTCGAGAGCGGGGAGATGGCCGGTACGGGATGGAGGACGTACCCGGCGGCAACGAGAATGCCGGTGAAGACGACGCGGATGAGGGCTGTGTTCGTGCGCATGGCGGGAGGATATTAACACGCCCTTAACCCGCGCGTCACGAATTAGTGTCAAACAGCCTGCACCGAATTATCAGCGCCTCGCAGGCCGCCCCCGACGACGAGCGTCTGCCCCGTAATCGAGGCCGCAGCGGGCGAGAGCAGAAAGACGCAGGCGCGCGCCACCTCGTCGGGCGCAGGCCTTGCGCCGCGCCCTGCGCCGTCGGACGAGGCCACGCAGTTAACGCGGATGCGCGGCGCGAGTTCGCGCGCGAGCGACTTGGTGAGGCCGACCAGACCGGCGTGCGCCGCGACCGTGTGCGGCGCGCCCTCGCCCGTCAGCCCGACCTCTGCGGCGACGTTGACGACCGACGGCGCAGGACGCGCGCGCAACAGACGCGCCGCCTCGCGCGTCAAGAGAAAGGCGCTCTTCAGCGAGACGTTCAAGACCTCTTCCCACACCGCTTCGGTCACTTCTTCGCCGTGCGACGCGGGACGCACGGCTGAGGCGTTGACGAGCAGGTCGAGCCTCCCGAACGTCGCCTCGACCGACGCCAGCAGCCCGCGCACGCCCTCGCCACGCGTCACGTCGGCCGCGAAGGCGTGCGCCAGCGTTCCCATCTCGCGCAGTTCTCCGGCCACACGCGCGCCCTCCGCGTCTCCCGGCGCATAACTGACGATGACGTAGACGCCCTCCAACGCCAGTTGCAAAGCGACGGCGCGCCCCACGCCCCGCGCCCCGCCCGTCACCAGCGCCACGCGCTCCACGAAACCTCTCACATTCTGTCCCGGCATAAAGTGCTCTAAGTGATAGGTGATGGGTGATAGGTGATAGGACAAGAGTGATGGGTGATAGGTGATGGGTGATAGGAGAAAGGCTGTTTCTTATCACCTATCACTTATCACTCATCACTTCCTTCCTATCACCTATCACCCATCACCTATCACTTCACCTTCAGAACAGTTCTTCGAGCGCCTCTTCGACCGAGCGGACGCCGACGACGCGCAGACCGAGCAGGCGTTCGAGACCGGCCGTGTTCGTGGCGGGCATGACAATCTTTTTGAAGCCGAGCGCCTGCGCCTCGCGCGCCCTCACTTGCGCCTGCATCGCGCCGCGCACTTCACCCGTCAAACCGACTTCGCCGAAGACCGCCGTCTTCGGGTCAACCACCTTGTTCTGATAACTCGACACGATGGCGGCGACCACTCCGAGGTCTGCCGCAGGCTCGTCAACTTCAAAGCCGCCGACGACGTTGAGGAATACGTCGGAGTTGAGCAGGCGTTCAAGCCCGACCCTTCTCGCCAGCACGGCGAGCAGCAGCGCGAGACGATTCCCGTTGAAGCCCTGCGCCGTGCGCGCCGGGTAGTTAAACTTCGAGTCGGAGGCCAGCGCCTGAATCTCCACAAGCATCGGCCGCGTCCCTTCCATGCAGGCCGCGACGACCGAGCCGGAGACGTTCTCCGGCCTCCCGTGCAGAAACATCTCCGAAGGGTTCGCCACCGGGACAAGCCCGCCGCCCGTCATCTCGAAGACGCCAAGCTCGTTGGCCGCGCCGAAGCGGTTCTTGGTCGCGCGGATGATGCGATGGTTGTGATGGCGCTCGCCCTCGAAGTAGAGCACCGTATCAACGATGTGTTCGAGCGCCTTCGGCCCCGCAATCGAACCCTCTTTCGTGACGTGGCCGATGAGGAAGACGGGGATGGTGCGGTTCTTGGCGAGCAGCAGGAATTGACCCGCCACCTCGCGCACCTGCGAGACCGAACCCGGCGCGCTCTCAATCTTCGACGAGTAAACCGTCTGAATCGAATCGACGATAATCGCGCCCGGCTCTGCGCGCTCGATTTCGTCGAAGATGCTTTCGAGGTTCGTCTCCGGCAACAGGTAGACATTCTCGGCCGCGACGCCGAGCCGCTCGCCGCGCATCTTAATCTGTCGCTCAGACTCCTCGCCGGAGACGTAGAGCACGCGCGCTCCCTGCGCGCTCAACCTGTCTGCGACTTCCAGCAGCAGCGTCGATTTTCCGATGCCGGGGTCGCCGCCGATGAGGACGAGGCTGCCGGGAACGATGCCGCCGCCGAGCACGCGGTCGAACTCCGTGATGCCGGACGAGACGCGCACGTCGTCCTGCGATTCGATGTCTGAGAAGGCGACCGGCTTGACCTCGCGCAGCGTAAAGCCGCCGCGACCGGCCGCGCGTGCGCCGCCCTTCCCCGCCGTTGCGCGCGCACGCTCTTCGACGAGCGAGTTCCACTCGCCGCAGTCCGGGCACTTGCCCAACCACTTGCGCGACTGATGTCCGCAGTTCTGGCAGACGTAAACCGTCCCCTGTGCTTTCGCCACTTAAAATCTTCCCCTCAATCTTCGCTGACGAGCGTTGACGAAGACCGTCCGCCCGTCCGTCACAGCAACTCTCTGATGCGCTCGGTCGGGCGACCGAGGACGGCGCGCTCGCCGCGCTCGACGATGGGGCGTTGTATCAACTCCGGCCGCGCGACCATCGCCCCGATGATGTCGTCATCGCTCAGAGACTCGTCCGCCAGTTGCAGTTCGCGGTAGGCATCCTCGCCCGTCCTGAGCAGGGCGCGCGGTTCGATGTTCATCTTGCGTATCAACTCGCGCAGTTTCGCCTCGCCGAGAGGCGCGACGACGTAATTGACCTTTTCGTAATCGATGCCGCTCTCACGGAGCAGCCGGTCTGCCTCGCGGCACTTGCTTCAAGTCGGCTTTTCGTAGACGACGATTTTGTCTGCCATCTTCCTCATTCCTCTCAATCAGTGGTCTTCGGCCGCCTCTTCGATGTCGAGGATGTCGCCCTCGGTGAAGAGGTAGGTACGCATGTGCTTGTCGAAGGTGGGGCTTACACGCCGCAGATATTCAAGCCCCATGATGGCGTGCTCAATCTCCTCGTCGCGGTTGTGTTCGAGGATGCGGCGCAACTGTTTGTCGTGCGTCGCCTGTGCGCGCTGGTTGTACCAATCGACCGCCTCCAACTCCTCCTGCACGGACTTGACGGCGCGTGAAAAGTCGCGCGCCTCGTCGCTCATCCGTTCGTAATCCTCATGCCACTCCGCGCTCGTCGCCAATGGTGTGCCCTCCCGGAAAAGTGTGTTTGCGCTCTCGATTCATCGTAGAAGATACGTCTGCAAAGTTCAATTTTATGGAACATCGAGACGCCCTCCGGTGTCCAAAGAGTTCGTGTGGGACTTCCCCTGCGACCCGTTGGCACCGGCGAGTGGGAGGCTCGAATAAAATGTTCGGAAATCTGGTGGAATCCGGTTCGCATACCAAAGATTTTAAGCGCAGAGGTAAATTCTTTCTCGCTACGCTCGTCTTCTATTCCGTTCTGCTCGTCGCCGCCGGGGTCGGCAGCATCTACGCCTACAACGTCAGCCTCGACGAACAGAACCGGCTCGAAATCATTACCATGATGCGCTTCCCGCCCGCCGCCGCCAAGAGCGAGCCGGAGCAGCAGACAGAACCGCGACGCGTCGCCGCCGCTTCCGGCAGCCCGCACGCGCGCCCCATCACCGTCCGTGAAGTCTCGAAGATAACGCCCTACGGCGAAAACCGCGAAGTGGCGCGCGAAGAGACGCCGACGCTTGCCCCCAACGTCCCTTACACCATCGGCTCGGAGAACATCGTCCCGACCGAAATCGGCATCCCCGGCCGCAAGCAAGGCAGCGGCGGAGAGCCGACCGGCGCGGGTAAGGCGGACGCGCCGTTGGTCGAGGTGGGCGGCGAAGCGCCCGAACGGAAGGTAGAGCCGCAGCCGGAGCCGCCCGTCGAGCGTAAGCCTCCGACGGTCGTCTCGCTCGGCGTCATCAACGGCAAGGCCATCAGCAAGCCCGTCCCAGACTACCCGGCTATCGCTAAAGCGGCGGGCGCAGCAGGCATTGTCACCGTCCAGATTCTCGTCGATGAAGAGGGGCGCGTCGTCTCCGCGCGCGCGACGAACGGAAACCCGATGCTGCACAAGGCATGTGTCGAGGCCGCTCTGCGCGCACGTTTTACGCCGACGCTGCTCTCGCACAAACCCGTCAAGGTCTCCGGCTACATCACCTACAACTTCGTGCGCAACTAAACGTCTCGCCTGTCAACACGAAAGGGCGGCCGGACATTCGTCGTGCCCGGCCGCCCTCCCTCCACGCAACCTTCGTGCGCGCCTCACACGTCGTTCGTCTCCGCGCTCAGATAAAGACGCGGCACGCGGGCGCTGATGCCGCACGTCACTTCATAAGAGAGCGTTCCGGCCGTCAACGCCAAATCTTCGGCAGGCACTTCGAGCGCGCCGTCTGTGCCGAACAGCGTCACGAGGTCGCCCTCGCTGACGCCGCGCACGTCCGTCACATCGACGAGCGTTAAGTCCATCGAGATGCGTCCGACGACGGGCGCGTATGCGCCGCGCACGATGACGCGCCCACGATTCGAGAGCAGACGCATGTAGCCGTCGTGATAACCGATGGGCAGCGTTGCCACGAGCGTGTCGCGCGACGCCTCGAAGGTGCAACCGTAGCCGAGCGTTTCGCCGCGCGACACGCGTTTCAAGAGCGTGATGCGCGAGCGCACCGACATCACGGAGCGCAACGCTTGAGCATCTGTCTGCGGCGGCAGGATGTCGCGCCAGAGACCGTAGAGCACGCCGCCCGGCCTGACCAGATTGCCGCGCGTCTCCGGGTGCGCGTAGGTCGCGGCGGAGTTCGCCATGTGCTCGAAGGTCGGGCGATGGCCGCGCGCGCGGAAGGTCGAGAGGGCTTCGCGGTAGCGCGTCAGTTGGTCGATGGTGAAACAGTCGCGGTCGGGGTCGTCGGCGACGGCGAAGTGCGTCATCAACCCATCGACTCTGAGGTGCGCGAACCGCGTGAGCCGCTCGGCGAACCCGGCCGCGTCTTCGTAACGCACGCCGAGTCGTCCCATGCCTGTATCCACTTTGACGTGGATATCTGCGACGACGCCTGCGGCGGCAGCCGCGCGGTCGAGCGCCTCAGCCATGTCGAGACGATAGATGACGGGGACGAGATTTTCAGAGAGACAGACTTCGGCCTGCCCTTCCCAGAAGCCGCCGAAGCAGAGGATGGGACGCACTATCCCGGCGCGTCTCAACTCGACGCCCTCTTCTGGCGTCGCCACGCCGAACCATGCCGCGCCCTCGCGTTCGAGACGACGCGCGCAGGCAGCCGCGCCGTGCCCGTAAGCGTCCGCCTTGACGACGGCCATCACCTGCGCGCCGGGTTCGACCATGCGACGCACCACCTGAAAGTTCGACGCCAGCGCGTCCAGGTCAACTTCAGCCCACGTCGGCCGCCCGTTTCTCAATGCTGTTTCGCTCATAAAGTTCGACCGCCACGCGCGGGCGGCGGTCGTCAATCAATCATTCGGGTTGTCGTCCTTATGTCCGGCGCATCATTCGCGCCACATGTTCTCGAAGCGCGTGAACTCTTTGAGGAAGGCGAGTTTGACCGTTCCCGTCGGGCCGTTGCGCTGCTTGGCGATGATGAGTTCGGCAAGCCCCGCGTTCTCCTCCGTGCGCGTGTACTGCTCTTCTCGATAGATGAAGGCGACCACGTCGGCGTCTTGCTCGATAGCGCCGGACTCGCGCAGGTCTGCGAGTTGCGGGCGATGGTCTGTGCGCGATTCGGGCGCACGCGAAAGCTGCGACAGAGCGACGAGCGGCACGTTCAACTCTTTCGCCAGCCCCTTCAACTCGCGTGAAATCTGCGAGACCTCCTGCTGGCGCGACTCAGAGCGGCGCGAAGAGCCCGACATCAACTGCAAGTAATCGACGACTATCAAATCCAGACGCTTCTGCTCGGCCGCCAGCCGACGCGCCTTCGCGCGCATCTCAAGCACGGAGATGCCCGGCGTATCGTCGATGAAAATCTTCGTCTCGGCCAGCGTGCCCAACGCGCCTGCGAGCCGTGCCCACTCGTCGCGCGAGAGGAATCCGCTGCGGAAACGATGCGCATCGACGCGCCCTTCCGAGCAGAGCATACGCATCACCAGAGACTCCTTCGACATTTCCAGAGAGAAGACGCCGACGACCGCCCCGGCCTGCACGGCCGCGTTCTGCGCCAGCGTCAGACAGAGACTCGTCTTGCCCATCGACGGGCGGGCGGCGACGATGATGAGGTCTGACGGTTGGAGGCCGGAGGTCATCGTGTCGAGTTCGGTGAAGCCGGTCGTAAGGCCGGTCAACATGGCCGAACGTCCGGCCATCTCCTGCACCTTCTCCAACAACTGGTCGGCGACCGGCTTGACGTGCGCGAAGCCCTGACGTGTGCGCTCGTCGGCGAGCGCGAAAATCATCTGCTCGGCGTGGTCGAGAATGATTTCCGGCTCGTCCTCCTCTTCGAGCGCCTCGCTCGTCACCTTGTTGGCGACCCGCACGAGTTGCCTCAGGAGAGACTTGCCGCGCACCATCTTGGCGTAGGCCGCGACGTTGTTGAAGTGCGGCAGCCCGTAGGTCAACTCCGAGACGAAGGCGATGCCGCCGACCTGCTCAAGCACTCCCTCGCGCCGCAACTCTTCGCCTAAGAGAATCGGATTGATTTCCGCGCCGCGTTCGCTCAGGGAAATCATCGCGCGGAAGACGAACTGATGCGCGCGGATGTAGAAGTCGTCGGGTTTGAGAAGTTCGATGGCCTGATTGACTAAGGCATTGTCGAGGATGATGGCGCCGAGGATGGCGCGTTCGCTCTCGGCGCTATGCGGCAGCGGGCGCTCAAGCATCTGCTCGCGCGTCGTGTCGATGGAAGCGAAATTTGCCATCGGGAGACTTGGCCTAACTGTGACTTCGGAAGGATACAGAAAAAGCGGCTGCCTGCGTGTCGCCTCCGCCTCTCGGTCGGAGGAGCGCGCAATCAGCAGCCGCGCCGGTCGTTTTTATACTACATGCTGACGAGCGCGACAATAGTCAGTTTGACTATGGCCGCGCCCGTCGCATGGAATCCTACGACGCCGAAGCGTCCGTCGCTTCACCGCCGCCCGTCTCCGCAGACGCGTCCGCATTGGTCGAAGCGGCGGCGTCGGCCGCCTTCGTCGTCGCCGCGCCGCCCTCGCCCGTGACGACGACGGGGATGTCAACCATCACCTCACGATGCAGACGCACGCCGACCGTAAACTCGCCCGTCTCCTTAATCGCTTCACGCAGATTGATGCGGCGACGGTCAATCTCGAAGCCTTTCGCGGCCAGCGCCTCAGCCACGTCCATCGAGGTCACGGAGCCGTAGAGCATACCGTGCTCGCCAACCTTGCGCTCAAAGTTGAGGACGAGCGACCTCATCAATGCGGCCTGCCCTTCGGCCGTCGCGCGCTCGCGTGCTTCCTTGCGCAGCAGCGCCGCGCGCTCCTGCTCAATCTGTTTGACGTTAGCGGCCGTCGCAACGACGGCCAGCTTGCGCGGCAGCAGGTAGTTGCGCGCAAAGCCCGCTTTGACCTTGACGATTTCGCCGCGCGCGCCGAGGTTGTCCACGTCCTCGCGCAGAAGAACATTCGTGTTTGCCATAGTCTCTTGAACCTCTCTTCTTTAGTCGGCGGCGTAAGGCAGCAGCGCGATGTTGCGCGCGCGCTTGATGGCCTCGGCCAGCATGCGTTGATGCGGCGCGCACGAACCCGAAATGCGACGGGGCAGCACCTTGCCGCGTTCGGGGATGTAGTTTTGCAGCAGCTTCACGTCCTTGAAGTCGATGAGGTCAACCTTATCGAGACAGAAGCGGCAGACCTTGCGCCGACGCATACGCCCGCGCGCTCCCCCACGTCCGCCACCGCCGCGTCCTCCGCCATCGTCGTCCATGTCAAAGTCGCGCTCGCGATCATTATTGAAATTTCTCGACATAATCTTTCTCTCTCTCGTCTGTCACCAAAAACCTTTTCCGGCCGCCTGCACGGGCGACCCGCTCAGGGCGCTCCTTCGTTTACGCTCCCGCGCCTTCGTCGGCCGCGCCGCCGCCAGCCGCCGCCGTCGAACCGGCAACGCCGAACGGCCGCTTCGCAGCCTTCCGCGCACGCCGCGCACGCAACTTCTCGGCGCGCCGCCGGTCTTCGTCAACGCGCACGGTCAGATAGCGCAACACCTGGTCGCTGACCCTCATGCGGCGTTCGAGTTCGGCGATTTCGCGCCCCGTGCCCTCGACCTCGAAGAGCATGTAGACGCCCTCGGTCTTGCGGCCGACGCGATAGGCGAGCGTGCGTCGTCCCATGTTCTCGGTCTTGGTGACCGCGCCGCCCTGCTCTGTGACTGTGTGTTGGAGGTTTTCCGTCAGGCGTGTGACTTCATCTTCACCCGCATCGGGGTCAACGATGAAGACGACTTCGTAGATTCTCTGTTCAGCCAAAATGCATCCTCCTTCTGGATGTCTAGCCTCAACCTTCGCTGGTTGAAGCAAGGAAGAAATGGTGATAGGTCACAAGTGATAGGTGATAAGTGATGGGTGATGAGAAGAAAGCCTTTCTCCTCTCACCTAATCACTTATCACCCATCACTGATTATGTAGCGCCATCGCTTTGTCAATGCCGTCGCGGAGGACGGCGCGGAGCGCATCGGCACTCCGCTCTAAAATCTTTTCGACCTCGGCGCGTTGCGCCAGCGGAAATCTTTCGAGCACGAAGCGCGCCGTGTCTGCGACCGGATGTGCGGGCTGGATGCCGATTCTCAGGCGCATGAACTCGTCCGTGCCGAGTGTTTCGATGATGTTCTTCAAGCCCTTCTGGCCGCCGCTCGAACCGCGCGCGCGCAGGCGTATCGAGCCGAACGGCAAGGCGATGTCGTCGCTAATCACCAGCAGGTCGCGCGCCGGACTAAGCCCTGCGCGCTTTCTCAGCAGACACGTCACGGACTCGCCGCTCAGGTTCATGTAGGTCTGCGGCTTGACGAGTTCGACCGTGCGTCCCTCAAGCTCTGCGCGACCGACGAGCGCGCGGCACTCGGCGCGTTTTACTTCGCGTCCCGCCTCGCGCGCGACGAAATCGACGAGCATAAAACCGAGGTTGTGCCGCGTCCATTCGTACTGCGCGCCGGGATTGCCGAGACCGACGATGAGCATAAGGCAAAAGTAAAAAGGCAAAAGGTAAAAGTGAAAACTGCGGCTTCGGACTCTGGCCTTTTCCCTTTTACCCGTTCCCTTCTACTACTCTTCTTCGTCGTCCTTCTTGCCCTTGCCGATAACTTCCGGTTCGGCCGGAGTCTCCTCGCCGAGCGCGCCGCCCGCCTGCTCCTCTTCGCGCACGATACCGACGGTGGCGACGACCGTCTCCGGCGCGGTGAGAATCTCGATGTTCTCGTCAGCCGGAATGTCTGAGACGTGTAGCACTTCATGGATGCCGAGGCCGCTCACGTCGAGGTTGATAGCTTCGGGGATGTGACGCGGACGGCAGCGAATCTCAAGGTCGCGCACAACCTGTTCGAGGACGCCGCCCTCGCGGACACCGGCCGCCTCACCCGTCAGGTGCAGAGGCACGGTCACTTCAATCTTCTGCCCGCGCACGAGCCGACGCAGGTCTGCGTGGACGAGTCGGCCGCGCACGGGGTCAATCTGACGGTCGAGGAACAAGACCTCGCTGGCACCGACGCCTTCTACGTCGAGCGTGAAGATGGTGTTGTGCCCGGTGTCGGAACGCAGGATGGCTGCCAGTTCCGACAGCGGCGCGGCCGCCGAGACGGCTTCGCCTTCGCCGCCGTAGATGGTGAGCGGCACGAGGCCGCGCATGCGCAGACGACGCGCGTCGTTTTTGCCGCGTCCCGTGCGCCGCTCGGCGCGCACCGTAATCTCTTGTCTTTCTGCCATAAGTTACTCTTTCCGGTTTGCTCCTAAGTTTTTGCCCTTCCGTTAGACGAAGAGCGAAGAGACGCTCGTCTCCTCGTGGATCGACTTGATTGCTTTCGCCAGCAGCGGCGCGATGCTCAAAATCTTAATCTTCTCCAGACGACACGCGTCGGCGTTCAACGGAATCGTGTTGGTCGTCACCACGCGCTCGATGTCGGAAGCGGCCAACTGCTCGCACGCGCGACCCGACAAGACCGGGTGCGTGAAACAGGCATGGATGCGGTCTGCGCCCGCTTCCCTCAGAGCCTTCGCGACCTTCGTCAGCGAGCCTCCCGTATCGCACATGTCATCGACGATGAGACAACTGCGCCCGCGCACATCTCCGACGACGTTCATCACTTCGGCCACGTTCGCCTTCTCGCGCCGCTTATCGCACAGTGCGAGTTGCGCGGGCGAACCGTCGGTTGACTTCAGGCGCTTAGCGTAGGCGCGTGCGCGCTCTGCACCGCCCGTGTCCGGCGCGACGACGGTCAGATTCGGCAGAGGGTTCGCCTGATAGTGGCCTATCATGACGGGCGCGGCGTAGAGGTGGTCTACGGGGATGTCAAAGAAGCCCTGTATCTGCGCGGCGTGCAAGTCCATCGTCAGCACGCGGTCGGCACCGGCCGTCGCAATCAGGTTCGAGACGAGTTTGGCCGATATCGGCACCCTCGGCCTATCCTTCTTGTCCGAACGCGCGTAACCGTAGTACGGGATGACCGCCGTCACGCGCTCGGCCGAAGAGCGGCGGAAGGCGTCGAGCATGACGAGCAACTCCATCAGGTTGGCGTCGGTCGGCGGGCAGGTCGGCTGCACGATGAAGACATCGCCGCCGCGCACGTTCTCGGTAATCTGGAAGTTAAACTCGCCGTCCGAGAAACGCCCCGTCGTCGCGTTGCCGGGGTCGCAGCTTAAGTAGTTGCAAATCTCATCGGTCAACGCGCGGTTGGCGTTGCCGGAGAAGACCTTGATGCCGCCAGTGGTCGCCATAAGCGTAAGTGACGAGTGACAAGTGACGAGTGACAAGTCGAGAGACAAGGTTTTTCACCTGTCACTCGTCACTCGCCACTCGTCGCTTTCGATGTTGGCTGGGGCGGAAGGATTCGAACCTACGAATGCCGGTTCCAAAGACCGGTGCCTTACCACTTGGCGACGCCCCAATCCCTTTGCCGCACGCAACGCGCTCACCGTAACGGCAGCGTGTCGCGCCCGCCGAAGCTTCTCAAATACTCGCTCCTCGACAGCGTCTCGCAGGGGAACACTTGCCAGAGAGTTTCGCCGCTCAATTCTGCGGCCGCGCGCCTCGCCTCGCCCGCCTCGTCGAAGACGCCGAAGACGCTCGAACCGCTGCCCGACATCAGAGCGCAGCGAGCGCCCATGTCGAGCAGACGTTTTTTCGCGCGCTCGATTTCGGGCTGGAGCCTGAAGACGACCGGCTCGAAATCGTTGCACAAGACCTCACAGAGCGAATCCGAAATTTGAGCTTCGGCGCGCGAAACATGCAGAATAACGGCGCTATCCGGCTTTGTCAAGGCATCCGCATTCAACGCTTTATAGGCTTCCACGGTCGAAACTCCGACGCCCGGCGCAACCAACACGAGCGCCTTCACCGGCACGTCTTCGAGCGGCGTGATGTCTGTTCCGAGACCCGTCCCTAAGGCTGTTCCGCCCGTCAAAAAGAAGGGGACATCGGCCCCCAGACGCGCGCCCAGACGTGCCAACTCGGCGACGCTCGTCGGCAACTCCCACAGGCGCGCCAGCCCTATCAGAGACACGGCCGCATCCGCCGACCCGCCGCCCAGACCGCCCTGCGCCGGAATCCTCTTTTCGAGCCTGATGCGCGCGCCGCGCCCGACGCCGAAGTGCTCTCTGAGCGCCAAGGCTGCGCGCAGCACAAGATTGCTTTCATCTGTGGGAATTCCGGGGTCGTCGCAAGTCAGTTCGAGCCGTTCCGAGTCGAGCCGCTCGAACTCAAGCGTGTCGTGCAGAGTTATCGTCTGGAAGACGGTGCGGATTTCGTGATAGCCGTCCACGCGTCGGCCGAGCACACGCAAAGAGAGGTTGATTTTGGCGTAGGCGGGGAGTTTGAATTTGCTCTCAGACACGACGAAGCGGCCGGCCTCTCTTTCGTTTTCGAGCGCCGGCCGCCTGTCCCTCGGCAGACGAAGATGCGTGTGGCTTGCCTAGCGCGTCATGAAGACCTGCGTGAAGAAGACCCGTCCGTCGGGGGCAGTCGCCACGCCCAAACCGGCGTGCGTAAACTGTCCGTTCAGAATGTTTTCGCGGTGCTTGGACGAGTTCATCCAACGCTCGACGGCAAAGCTCGCCGGGTCGTCATAGCCCTGATTATACGCGATGTTTTCGCCGAGCGCCCGCCATCCGCGCACGCCTGAAGCATTGGCGCGTCCGGCGATGTCGCGGCCGTTGCGGTCGATGTGGTTGAAGAAGTTCTGCTGCGCCATGTTCTGCGAGTGAGCACGCGCCATGTAGGTCAGTTCGCCGTCCCAGATGAGCGGCTGATGACCGCGCCTGCGTCGCTCTGCGTTGATGAGGTCGAAAGCCCGACGTTCTTCGCCGCTGGCGGCGACGGCGACGGCCGCGCGCACACGCGAAACGTCGCTCACATTGGACATCCGCGCGGGTGCGACGAGCCGCGCGCGCGTCCTCGCAGGCGTCTCCGGCTGTCTCGACACGGAAATCAGACGCGCCACAGGCCGTTCGCCTGCCGGTTTAGGATTGGGATTGACCTTGGCGAAGCTTGCGCCCGCCATCGAAAGAACGCCTATGGAGAGAGCGAGCGCCCTATAAAAACCTTTCTTTGCAACACTTAAGGGGAACAATCGGGATAACTGCATCTGGGGAACGCTCCTCGAAAATGGTTAAAACAACAGGGCTGCGAAGCTGCCCGAAATAGCACGACCGTATGTGGGGCAAACGGCCAACTTGTTGGCAAGTGTAAAACATAGTTTTGAATTAGTCAATCGCTGTTTTTCACGGCGATTTTACACAACTCCCACCAGAGGGAAAGGCAAACACTTGCATTTGAACGGTTTAGGGACTACAGACGCGATTCGTTCGAGGCGTGACTTCGGCTGCGGGGAAGTGCAGACAGCTTCGTCGGCCGTAACGGACGCGGAAAGGCAGGGCTACTTTACCTGCGGTTGATAAAAGACGGCAAGAATTATTTCGACTTGCCGTTGAGCTTAGCCTTGAGCCGTTCGGTTTCGGCGGCGTCGACGGAAAAAGTGAGGGCTTTTTGCCAGGCGGCGCGCGCTTCTGCCGATTTGCCGCGCCTGTGGAGGAGGTCTCCTCGATGCTCTTGAATAGCAGACGAGGTCGGGTCGCGGCGTGCGGCTTCGCTTAGATAGTGTTCGGCGGAGTCGAGTTTGCCGAGTTTGAAATAAATCCAACCGAGGCTATCGAGGAAGGAAGGATTGTTCGGACGCGTCCGCAGGGCGCGTTGCACCATCGAGAGGGCTTCTTCGAGCCGTTCGTTACGTTCGGCGAGAAAATAGCCGAGATTGTTGAGCGCGGTGGCGTTGTTCGGCTCGTCGGCGAGGACGCGGCGGAGAGACTCCTCGGAGCCTTTGGGGTCGCCTGCGCGCTCCTGTGCGGAGGCGAGCAGCATGAGGGCTTGGTTGGTGAGCGCGGGGCTATCTCGACGAACGAGTTCAAGCCCCTGACGTGCGGACTCGACAGCCTCCGCGCCGCGTCCGACGCCCATCAGCAGCAGCGTGATGGCGGCATATTCGCCGAAATCTTCGGCCGTGCCTTTGAGACGTGCGCGGCGCAGACGGACGGCCTCCTCGACGCGGCCGAGGTCGGCGAGCGCCTCGGTTTCGAGTCGCAGGAGGGTCGGGTCGTCGGGGCGGCGCGTGCGTGCGTTGCGGGCAGTTTCGAGGGCTTCGCTGAGTTTGCCTTGCTGGCGCAGCAAGGCTACCTGCTCGGCGTCAACGGTCGAATCGGAATCGCCGAGGATGGCGCGCATGCGCGCGAGGGTGGCGGCGGCCTGTTCAAAGCGGCCGGTCTGCCTTTGCAGGACGATGATGCTACGCAGGATGAGAGAGGCGAAGTCGCGGTCTCTCTCGCGTGTGGGCGGCGCGTCGCCGATGCGGCGCGCTTTCAACAGGTCTTCATAGACGGCGACGGCTTCCTGATAACGGAGCGCGTCGGCGAGCGTCCGCGCCAGTTGCGCCTGAAGGATGAAACGCTCGCGCTCGGTTGCACCGCGCGCGTCGATGGCGGCGCGTAAGGTGGCGGACGCCTCGTCGATGCGTCCCGCGCTCTCCTGTGAGCGTGCCAGTGCGCTGACGGCGGCCAGATTCCTCGGATTGGTCTCGACCATCCGGCGCAGTTCACTGAGAATGTCCGACTCCGTGCCGGCGCTTGCCTCGAACGCCTGCGCGAGCAGTTCGACGTAGCGGGGGTTGTCCGGCTCAAGCGCGACGGCCTGTCGGATGGCGGTGACTGCCTCCTTGATGCGCCCGGACTGGAGGAGCACTTCGCCGAGTCGCGCCTGAGCGGCGTCGGGCGTCAGCGTGCGTCCTTTGCTGACGACTTCGTAGAAGCGTCCTTCGGCGGGCGGCGCGGCGTCGGCCCAACGCTTGAGCGCATCGAGGGCTTCGGCCTGCCGTTCGGTGGCAAGATAGAACTCCGAGAGCAGCGCCCAGGCTTCGGCGTCGCGCGGGCGCAGGCGCAAGACTTCGCGTAGCTCGGCGATGGCGCGCTCGGTGAAGGTCTTGTCGAGATTCTCTTCGGTGAAGTTACTTTTGACTGTGTAGACGCGCGCGAGGATGCGATGCGCGCCGAAGTTGTTTCGGTCGGCGCGCGTGGCAGCCGTAGCTTCGCGCTCGGCTTCAGTGAGGTCGTCGAGGAAGAAGAAGGCTATCTCGGCAAGGGCGGTATGCGCTTCGGAGAGCGTCGGGTCGAGTTCGGCGGCCTCTCGGAAAGCGGCCTGCGCCTTGCGCAACGAGTCGAAGGTGAGGCTGCCGTTGCGCGATTCGGCATAGTGGCGCTGGCCTTCGAGCAACTTGGCGTAAGCCTGCGCGCGGCGCTGACGCGGCGAGAGTTCTGGTGTCGCCGACGGCGAAGGGGAAGCAGACGCGGCCGGCTGCGCGTGCGCGGTGGGCGCGGCCACGAAGAGCGCCGACGCGCACAGGCAGGCAAGCATCAACCAGACGGGCGCGGCGCGTTTGCAGTCGGACTTCAAGCGAATGTTCCTTTCGTCGACGACGCTTCGGCCGCATCGTCGTCGCCCGCGTCGCGCTGGCGGGTCGCCTCCACTTCGCGTTCCCACGCAGAGCGGCGCGGGTAGGCGTAGAAGAGCACGGCGACCGCAATGACGCCCGCGCGCAGCATGTCGTAGCGGTCGCCCGTCATCACCGTCATCACGAAACCCATCACGGCGATGGCCTCGCCGAGCGCGGAGACGAGAATCGTTGTCTGCTGTAATGTCGCCAGCAGGCCGGTCGTGCCGCGCAAAGAGGCGATGTCTTGAAGACGCGCGGCAGAGAAGCGTGTGCGACGCAGAGCGATTGCTCCGAGACCGAAGATGACGATGCTGATGCGCAGCGCCCAGAGCAGCGTCGGGTCTGAACCGCGCGCGTCGAAGGAGATGACGCCCGTCCAGACGAGCAGCGTCAGCAACGTGACGAAAGCAATCATCACGAGGACTAAGACTGACGTGCTGCGATGATAGCGCGCCACTTCATCCTGTCGAGCTTCGGCTTGTGGTGTCACATTGAATCCTTTACGGACGGCGTTTGAACCGCACGGGGGCGAAAAAATTCTAACACCCGCTTCTCTGCGCCGGCAAACTTCTCGACCGTGCGGCCGCCAAAAAGGAGAAGGGCGTCTGACTCCTGAGAGGTAGTCCAGACGCCCTTTGCTCCGAAGAGTCGGGGACGAAGCGGCCGACGCCAAACGGCTCGCGCTCTTTTAGGGACGCGCGCCGGAGGTCGGCGGTTGCGTCGCAGGCGTGACGGGCTGCGTGGCGGGCGAGCGCGCCGGGTCGCTGCCGCTGGCCGGAGCGCCGGGCTGCGTCGGCTGAATCGTCGGTGTGTTCTTCTGCTGCGTCTGCTGCGGAGGAGCGGGCGTGACGTTGCGCGCCGGGGCGATACGCGCCGCAGGTGTCGTGTCGGGCGCTGTGCCGTCGCCGCGTCTCAAGACTTCCTCCATGCGGTCGCCGCCTTTGCTGTCGTTGCTGATGAGGATGCCGTTTTTGTCAACCGTCACGGCCGTCATCCCGAAGACCTGCTCCTTGAACTTGCCGAACATGCTCGGCCCCGGAGGCGGACGGAAGTTGACGCGGTTCTTGTTGACTTCGGGCGTCGGCGCACCGATGGCCGTCAACTGCTCGCGCGCCTTCTCGACAAACTCGCTGTTCGGGAAGTTGCTGACGAGTTGTTGGAGATACTTGGCGGCCTCGTCCGGCTCTTCCTCGAAGACGTAGGTCTGCGCGAGACGATAGAGGGTCTGGTCGAGCCGGTCGTAGTTGGGATACAGCTCAACAACCTCACGATAGCGCGACTGCGCGCCCTTCGGATTGCTGGCGACGCCGCGCAGGTAGCGGTTGAAATACTGGTCGCCGACGAACATGTTGTGTGCGGCCAGATTGTTCTCCACCTCACGCAGCCTGACCTCGGCTTCGGGGCGCAGAGAAGTCTTCGGGAACTGTTGGAGCAGCACGCGCAGGCGTTGACGCGCCTTGACGGCGTTCGTGATGTCGCGGTCGTGCAATCCCATGCGGCGCATCTCGACCTCTGCAATCTTGAGCATCACGTCGTCGGCGAGCGGGTCTGTCGGGAAGAAGGTGAGCCAGTCCTGATAGGCTTGCGCGGCCTGAATGAGCGAGCTGGTCGTGCCTTCGAGGTAGAAGGTGTCGGCAATGGCGAGCTTGGCGAGCGGGAGAAAGACAGAGTCGGTGTAGGTGTTGATGATGACGCCGAAGAGGGCGCGCGCCGTCTCGTAGTTGCTCCGGCGCGCTTCCTTGACGGCATCCTCGAAGAGCTGCCGGTCGCGGCCGGGTGCGACGGTGCCGATGAGTTCGTCGTACTTTTTGTCGCCGCCCATGCCGAGGATGCGGCTGAAGAAGCCTCGGCCGTCCTTTTTCTTCTTCGAGTCTTCAGTCCCGGAGATGCTGCGCTCGCCGATGGTGGCGCGCATCCCGGCCTGCACGCGCGTGTCGAGGTCGTTGACCGAAGTTTCGAGTTTGCTGAGTATCTCCTGGTCATAGCGTTCGGCGCGCTCCTGCTTAGCGCGCACGTCGTTGACTTCGGAGAGGACGGAACTGACCTCTTTTTCGAGGCCGCTCAGACGCGCGCGCGCCTCTTCCGCGCCCGACTTGTCCGAGTCTTTGGCGTTGAGACCGGCGATGGCGCTGTTGAGCGTGCGGCGCATGGTCTCAAGGCGCGAGCGCATGACCTCGATGCGCTGTGCGGCGCTGGCCTGCACGGGAGCGGCCGAGGCGACGCGCGGCGCGGTCGGCGCAAACGACGCGCTGACGAGCACGGCCGCGCACAAAACGAACTTCAAGACGTTGCGAAAACGCATTCTTTAACTCCTCCAAGTCTTCTCTCGCTCCGACGCTCGGAGCAGTTCGCCGACGGCACGCGCCGGGTCATCGGTGCCGAAGACGGCCGTGCCTGCGACCATGATGTCGGCTCCGGCCTCGGCCACTTCGGCGATGTTATCGCGGTCAATGCCGCCGTCGATTTCGATGCGCGTCTGAAGCCCGCGCTCGTCAATCATCCGGCGCAGCCGCCGGACTTTCTCCGTCGATGTCGGGATAAATTTTTGGCCGCCGAAACCCGGATTGACCGACATCACGAGGACGTAGTCGGCGAACTGCAAGACCTCGTCTAAGGCGGCGAGCGGCGTCGCCGGGTTGAGAACGACCCCGGCCTGTGCGCCGCGCGCACGGATGCCAGTCAAAGTGCGGTGGATGTGCGCGTCGGCCTCGATGTGAACGGAAACCATGCGCGCGCCGGCTTCGGCAAACTGCTCGGCGTAACGCCCCGGCTCAGAAATCATTAGATGCGTGTCGAGGGGCAGACGGGTTGCGCGCGCCAGCGAGCGCACGACCGGCAAACCGACCGTTATGTTCGGCACGAAATGGCCGTCCATCACATCGACGTGGATGACCGTCGCACCGCCCCGTTCGACGGCCTCAATCTCCGCGCCGAGGCGCGTGAAATCGGCGGACAGAATTGACGGGGCGATTTCGACCATGCGTTTCCGGTGGACTCTTCGCGGACGCCGGATGAGAACTGTTCTCAACAAACGTCCCGGCGTCGGCTTTGAGCCTGCTACGGGCGTCGGTTCGTGTTGCCGCGCGCGGCGTTCGTCGTGCGCGTCGTGTTGCCGGGGCTCGTGTTCGTGTTGCGCGTGCGCGTCGCGTTCAGATTGCGGTTGTCGGGGCGGTTCGCGTTGGCGTTCCGGCTGTTCGTGTTGCGGTTGTCGCCGCCCGTCCGGTTCGTGTTGCGATTGCCGGAATCGTTGGCGTTTCGATTGCCGTTTGAGTTGGCGTTGCGGTTGGCGTTCGTCGTGCGCGTGCGTCGCTCGCGGTTTTCGTTGCGCGTGGCGGCGTTGTCGTTGGTCGCCGTCTCCTCAGCGCGCGCCTTCTCCTCTTCGGCCTTCTTCGCCTCCTCGGCAGCCAGTTCTTCGGCCAGCGCGCGTTCACCCTCTCTTGGCTCGCGGCTGACGACGACGGCGACGGTCTGACCGGCCTTGACGACCTCGCCCGCGCGCGGCGATTGGTCGATGATGACGCCCGCTTTGACGCCCGCCTTGAAACGCTTGGCGCGCTCGCGGATGTTCAGCCCCGCGCCGGAGAGGGTCGCTTCACCTTCAAAGTAGGACTTGTTGACGACTTCCGGCACTTGCACTTCGGGGCTGCGCAGAGAGAGATAGACCGTTCCGGCGAGCCCAAGCACGAAAGCGACGAGAATGGTGACGACGATGCCGAGCTTTCCGAACGCCGACCCAATCGCCCGCAAATTTGCCACAAAGATTCGATGCCTCTAAAGATGGTCGCCTGAACCGAACGGGATGGATTTGGCGCCCTTCAAGCTCCAGACTCGCGCGGCGCGGCGCGGTCTCACAGGGCAGCGAAGTCTAACACCCGCCAGACGCACGCCGCAAGCAGCCCGGCGACGCGCTCAGACGACGCGCTCGAAGGCTGCGACGAAGAAGCCGTCCGTATCCTGCCTGTGCGGCCACGTCCGCGCCGCGCCCGACGCATTGAGAAGTTCCGGCGGCGCAGACGCGGCCGCCACCTGCCTGAAATCCGCCCGCTCGCTCAGAAAGCGCATCACGACCGATTCGTTCTCTTCGGGTTCGACCGAGCAGGTCGAGTAGACGAGTCTTCCGCCGCGACGCACCGCGCCTGCGCAGTTGGACAAAATAAGTCCTTGTCGCGCAGAGAGTTCGCGGATGTCTGCGGGTGTGATGCGCCATCGTATCTCCGGGTTGTGCCGCAGCGTCCCCGTGCCTGTGCAGGGCGCATCGACGAGCACCCGGTCGAAAGTCTCGGCGGCAAACGGCAGAGGCGTCTCGGCGTCGAGCACAAGCGTCTGAAGGCTGCGCGCGCCGAGCCGCGCGGCCGTCTCCTCAACCACGCGCAGACGGTGCTCGTGCAAATCGCCCGCAAGGATGAGCGCGCGGTCGTCGCTCAGGGCGGCGATGTGCGTCGTCTTGCTGCCGGGCGCGGCGCAGGCGTCGAGGATGCGCTCGCCTGCGCGCGCGCCGACGATGTGCGCGACCAGTTGCGAAGCCTCGTCCTGCATGTAGACGACCCCTTCGGCGGCCAACGCGCGCAGTGAAGCGTGCGCTCCGCCCTCGACGCGCCATGCTCCGGGCGCGACGGCTGAAGGCTGCGGCTCAAGACCGGCCGCGCGCAACTTGTCGAGCGCAGTTGCGGCCTCTGCATGAAGCGTGTTGACGCGGAAGGCGACCGGCGCGCTCTCATTGTTGGCGTGCGCCAATCCGGCCGTCTCCTCCATCCCGAACGCCTCGACCCAACGCGCGACGAGCCAGACCGGATGCGACGTTTCGACGGCGAGGCGCGTGAGCGGGTCTGCGATGTCGGCGGCCGGGTCGTAGTCAGGTTCGCGCGTGGCACGGCGGAGCACGGCGTTGATGAAGGGAGCGGCCGAGCGCAGTTTGAGGAGGTGCGCGAGGTTGACCGATTCGTTGACGGCCGCGCGCGCAGGGATGCGCGAGAGGAAGCGTAGCTGATAGAGACCGAGGCGCAGGGCGCGTCGGATAGGCGCGTCGAGCGTCTCCGCGCCGCGTGCGGCGTAGTGCGCGACGAGCGCGTCGAGCCAGAGTTGACGGCGCAGGCAGCCGAGCACCAGTTCGTAACAGAGAGCGCGGTCGTCTGCGCGAAGTTCGGCGGTGAGATGCGCCAGCAGCGGCGCGGCGAAAGCGCCTTCATCTTCGACGCGGCGCAGTATCTCGAACGCGGCGCGACGCGCGGCCGAGACGACGCGCGCCTTCTTCGCGCCCTCGCCGCCCGCTCTCCCTTTGACCACTCTGACGCGACCGCTCAAGTTATCGGGTCTCCGCCGAGGCGCTCGCCGCTGCGGACGTGCGCGCCGTTGAGAAAGTCTCGCGCGCTCATGCGCCGCTTGCCTTCGGGTTGAACTTCGAGCAGAGCGAGCGCGGTTGCGTCGCCGCACGCGACGACCAGCGCATCGCCGTGCGCTTCGAGCACCGTCGCTTCCCTCTCCTGATGTTCTCGCTCCACGTTCGCCGCTCGCCAGATGAGAAGACGCCGACCGGCGTGGAAAGTGTATGCGTTCGGCCAAGGCTGAAAGCCGCGCACGCGGCGCTCGATGCTGCTGGCCGGAAGCGACCAATCAATCAAGCCGTCTTCGCGTTTGAGGATGGGGGCGTGTGTCGCCTGCGCGTCATCCTGCGGGCGCGGTTCTATCCGGTCGAGCCGCGCGAGCGTCTCGCTCAACAGTTCAGCGCCGAGCGGTGCAAGGCGCGCGAGCAGTTCGGGCGCAGTCTCGTGCGCGCCAATCGGCGTCGCACGTTGCAGGAGAACAGCGCCCGTGTCCAGTCCCTCGTCGATGAGCATCGTCGTCACGCCCGACTCGCGCTCGCCGCGCACAATCGCCCAGTTGGCCGGAGCAGCGCCGCGATACTTCGGTAGCAGAGAGAAGTGTACGTTGATGCAGCCTGCGCGCGGCGCACGTAGGAAGGCGGGCGGGAGGATGCGCCCATAGGCGACGACGATGGCCGCATCGGCCGCGTGCGACTCGAAGAGCAGATGCGCCTCCTCGGTCTTAATCTTCGACGGCTGATGAACCGTGAGGCCGCGTTCGACGGCGAACTGCTTGACGGGTGAGGCCGTCAGTTTGTTGCCGCGCCCGGCAGGGCGGTCGGGCTGCGTCCAGACGGCGACGACCTCATGACCATCTGCGAGGCAACGCCTTAAGGTCTCGACGGCCGTCTCCGGCGTGCCCATGAAAACTAAACGCATGAGAGAATCGCAATCAGCGCGTGTGCCATCCGCGCGCCGACTTACTTAATAGCCGCAGCGGTAACTGTAGAAGTCGTAGGCTTCACGCCAGCGCCCGCGTCGCTTCTGATAAATCTTGAAGGTCGACCCCTCGAAGCTACGCAGGGAGGTGAAGACTTCGCCGACGCCGTCGCCGTCGAGGTCTAACTGGTCGATGAACGCCTCCGAGAACAGTTCGACGCCTATCTCGTCAATCATCTCCGGGTTCATCAACTCGCGGTCGCTGATGTGCTCGTAGACGGAGTGTGCGACGGCTAATCCGCGCCCGCGTCGTTCGGCGATGAGAAAGAGCAGTTCGCGCGTGCGCGCGCCGCTCTTGACGAGGAAAGAGCCGATGAACTCTTCCGCGCCGTCTGCGTCGAGGTCTGTGGCCGTCAGATTAATCGTCTGCGTGCGCGCCAGCGCGGCCGCAGCCACGCGGTTGCGCCGGTAGACCGTCTCGGCCAGACGGAGCACCTCGGCGCGCTCGCTTTCGGTCGGCGCGCGGCGCAAACCCTTCGCGCGTCCAAGCGTCGGCGCACTGACGGCCAACGCTCTGACCGCCCCGCCCAGTTTGACGCTCGTCTCCAACTCGGCGCTCGCGTCCGCCCCGGCACACTCGCCCTTTTCGGCCTGCGTGATGATGACGGAGCCTGCCTCCGCGCCTCCGAAAATCAGACGATGACGCTGTCCCGCGCGATAATAGGTGGCGTTGAAATGCTCATGCCCATCCTCGCCCAGATTCGGCACCGCCAGACGGCCGCCCCGTTCGACCTGCACGACCGGCTCGACCGAGACACCGCCCGTCCACTTCGACACCATGAAGACGACCGTCGCGGCGCGCGGGTCTGCCTCGCGGCGCGCGCTCGTCTGTGCTCTGATGACAGAGTTCGTCAAAAGCGTCAGGACTACAGACGCCGCGAAGATGTGGCGTGCGTATCTCAAATTGCCGTCCGCTTCTCCTTAGCTGTTTCCCCGGCGCGCACTTTCTCCGAGACCACTTTGGCCTGCATAAAGAGGCCGAGGTAGTCGCGTCCGCCCGCCTTCGAATCCGTGCCTGACATGTTGAAGCCGCCGAAGGGATGGACGCCGACGAGCGCCCCCGTACACTTGCGGTTGAGGTACAGATTGCCGACGTGGAACTCGCGTCGCGCACGCTGCAACTTCTCCTCGTCGTTCGTATAGACCGCGCCGGTCAGCCCGTACTCGGTGTCGTTGGCAATCTTCAGCGCCTCGTCGAAATCGGAGGCGCGGATGCAGGCGAGGACGGGGCCGAAAATCTCTTCCTGTTCGATGGTGTCGCCCGGTTTAACGTCGGCGACAACGGTCGGCTCGATGAAGTAGCCGCGCTCGCCGTCAGAGCCGCCGCCTGTGAGGACGCGCCCGCCCTCTGCTTTCGCGCGCTCGATGTAGTCGTTGATGACGCGGAAGGCTTTGTTGTTAATGACGGCGCTCAGGTTCGTCTCGCGCTCGGTCGGGTCGCCGAGTCGCAGGCGCTCGGTGCGCTCGACAATCTTCTCAAGCATCGGCTCATAGACTTCGGCGTGGATGATGGCGCGCGAGCAGGCCGAGCACTTCTGTCCCTGAAAGCCGAAGGCCGAAGCGACGACGCCCGCCGCCGCGTCGTCCAAATCCGTGTCGCGGTCAACGACGATGGCGTCTTTGCCACCCATCTCGGCAACCACGCGCTTAATCCAGATTTGTCCTTCGTGCGTTTTGGCCGCACGCTCGTTGATGCGCAGGCCAATCTCCTTCGAGCCGGTGAAGGCGATGTAGCGCGTGCGCGGATGGTCTACTATCACGTCTCCGACCTCCGCGCCCGAACCCGTCATGAAGTTGACGACGCCCGGCGGCATCCCGGCCTCTTCGAGCAACTCGAAGAATTTATAGGCGATGGTCGGCGCGTCAGAAGAAGGCTTGAGGACGACCGTGTTGCCGGTGACGACGGAGGCGACCGTCATGCCTGCCATGATGGCAAGCGGGAAGTTCCAGGGCGGGATGACGACGCCGACGCCGAGCGGGATGTATTCGAGACGGTTCTGCTCACCCTCTATCCTGACAAGCGGTTGGTCGCCCGCGTAGCGCAGCATCTCGCGCGCGTAGAAGTCGCAGAAGTCAATCGCCTCCGCCGTGTCGCCGTCGGCTTCCGCCCACGTCTTGCCGACCTCGAAGACCATCCACGCAGAGTAGTAGTGCCGCCGCTCGCGCAGCATGTCGGCGACGCGAAACAGGAGCGCGGCGCGCTCTTCGGCGGGCGTCGTGCGCCACGTCTGAAAGGTCTCGTCGGCGCGTTCGACGGCGAGGCGAGCCAGTTCTTCCGTCGCCTTCTGAAAGCGGCCGACGACCTCCGTCTTGTTGGCCGGATTAAGACTCTCGAAGGTGCGCCCCGTCATCACCCGTTCGCCGCCGATGACGAGCGGATAGTCGCGCCCCAGTTCGCCGCGCACCTGTTCGATGGCTGCGCGCATGGCGCGTGCGTTCTCCTCCACGCTAAAGTCGGTAAACGACTCGTTACGAAACTCGTCCTGCATCTTCTGCCACCTCGATAAGTTTTGGAATGATTGACGGGAAATCCTATCACACCGCGCACGCAAAAGCGCGTTCGCCGCCCGACCTTTGAATCGAGCG
>DASZCR010000250.1:0-6799 GCA_035942915.1 Pyrinomonadaceae bacterium
TGGCTTGGGTTTTCTGGAGTGCTTTTGCGCGGGAGATTTCTGCGCCTGTGTGATTCAAGGCGAGTACCCATGCCCCGGCGTCCTTCTTGTGCCAGTGCCGGAGACGAGCCGGAAGGCGAGTCGGAGGCTTAACTTACGCAGAGATGGCTGCCGCAGGAGGCTAAAAGGAAGGTTGATGAATCTCACTAAGGTAAGGCGGATTGCTGATCTCACCAGCGACGAATCCTGTATCCATCTCCCCAACGAAAGGGGGGCAACTAATTTCCCCGGCGACTGGCATCTCGATTTCGCCGACGAAAGGTCCAATGGGTATTTCGCCCGCGTAAGGCATCTCAGAGTCACCACAGAAAGGTGGAATGCTGATCTCTCTATCAAGCGCCATCGGACAGTGAATGTCGCCGAGGTGCGATGGGGCAGCGAGGCAATAAACGTCACCGACAACAACCGGGCAGTGAACCACTCCAGCCGACAATCCTGCTTTATTCACGATTCCTCCTGGCAACGGAGTTTCTCCGAAGAAAGGTGGAAAATTGGAGTTGCCGAGGTAGGGCGGGTTCTGCACCTCGCCAGCGGTCGCGCCGATGGGGATTTCGTCAAACCGCGACATGGGAATTTCTCCGGTAAAAGGCCCGATAGGGATATCGCCGACCAGCGGCATGTCCACATCACCAGCGAAAGGCATGTCGGAGTCGCCGCTGAAGGGCGGCATGCTGATCTCTCCAAGGCGAGACGAAACTGTCAGCGCAATGGGACAGTGCATGTCGCCGATGATGATCGGACAGTGCATTACCCCCGCCAAAAATTCTGTTTGTTGTGCGAAGCCTCCTGGCAGCCCAGCTTCACCTGCGTAAGGAGGGAAGTGCGAATCGCTGATGCAAAGAGGATGGCTGATTTCACCGAGCGCTGGCTGATCAATGTCCCCAACGCAGGGAGGAAAGTCAGAATCGCCGACACGATGCAGCGTGTGGATGTCGCCAACGACGCTTGGGCTATCAACCAAGCCGCAAAAGGGAGGGTTGTTTATTTCGCCAATGGCACTAGGATGCTCGACAGTGCCACCATTATGTTGGTCGATGATGCCCATAACACTAGTTCCTCTCGAAAAGTGCAGGCAGTATATACCCAATGTTCCACTCGCGGAAGCTGAATTAAAAAGCGAAGGCGCCAGCGTCCTCACAACGCTGGCGCCCGCCCTCTAAAGAATGGTGGCTTCAGAGTTTACTCGGCCAAGTGACGGGATGATAACCCGTTTTCACGCGGAACGAAACACCATTTTTGGAGGGACAAGCCTTGGAAGAACTGATCTACCTCTACACCGAAACTCCCGCTCGGGTCGCCATCGTCAAGGCTCTCGACAACGCACAGGCCAACTACCAAACCGCCGCCGAGTTGCTGCGCGGCCTCGGCGACCGCGCAGGGGCGCACCGCGTCCTCAATCTGGCGCAGCACGCCTCAGCTCAAAAATGCCTGTTCGCCCAGCAGTGGTCGCTGGAAGACGAAGCAGCTAAGAAGACGAGCGCGGGCGACTTCACACAACCTTAAATCTCGCATCTCAATACAGTTCAGGGGTGAGCAGCGCAATCGCCGCCTGCTCCGCGCGAGCCGTGCCAGCACCCCTCGCAAAATAATGCTCTCGGGAAGTGCTACTTTCCGTGCATCAAGCGCGTGTGTCGCGCCATCGGCTAACGGCCAGAACGGTTTGACCTGACCTTTGCTTCAGCATGTCAACGAACATTCCCCTGAAAACCGAGTCGGCGCGCCGCATCCGAACCAGTTCGGACATCCAGCGTGACTCCGAGCGTCGTCGACAGCGCAAAGATGAGCAGCGCTCGGCGCGACAGCGTCACGCCGAGCAGACCGCCCAAGCTTTGCTCTTCGCGCTTGACACGGTTCCTGCCAGCGCGGAGTTCGACGAGTGGCGCGGCGAGATCAATCGCCTCGTCCTGCGCATCCGTAAGAGCGGCAAGCGCACCCCTGACCGCGACGCGAAAGCCGTCGCCGAAGCGCTCGCCAAACCCTTCTGTAACAGCGTCGAGGACATCAGCGACCAGACCAATATCCCCGCCCATGACGTGCAGAAGGTGCTCGACGGCATGATTGCCGTCGGCAGCGCCTTTCGGCGGCCACGCTCGACCACGTCGACCGCACGCGGGCCTCAGAGCTGGCTCTATTTCCTCACCGACGGGCCTGCGCACACCGACCTCGTCCTGCCCTGAGCCAGCACCCCTCAAAAAATAAAACTTCCCATTTCGTTAGTCTCGCCCTCGTCGGATACCGCAGGGCGCCGTGCTTGTCGGTGACCACTTGGGCCGCTCACGCGCCCGCTGTGTCCGGCGGAAAGAGAGACTATGAAAGCCATTCTCGTCAGTGCTGGACACGGAGCCGGCGACCCCGGTGCCGTATCGCCCAACGGCAAACTGAAAGAGGCCGACCTCGCACTTGTCATGCGCGACACGGTCGCCTCGATGTTGCGTGCCCGCGGCTGCCGTGTCGTCGAGGACGGCGAGGACGGCCAGAACCTCCCGCTTACCTACGCGCTCACCATCGCCCGGCAAACGCCCGGCCCGAAGGTCGAGTTTCACTTCAACGCAGGCCCGCCCACAGCGACCGGCGTCGAAGCGCTCTCCTTGCCGCAACACAAGCCGTTCGCGCAGGCGCTCGCTAAGACCGTCTCGGCTGCGACCGGGCTCGTTGCGCGCGGAGCTAACGGCTGGAAAGACCAATCTTCCGGGCAACACCATCGGCTCGCCTTCTGTCAGGCCGGCGGCGTCATCCTCGAATTGGCCTTCATCTCCAACGACGGCGACATGAACCGCTTTCTCGCCAACGAGGAGCGTGTCGCCATAGGGATAGCCGACGTGCTCGAACGATTCGCGCGCGCCTAAGTCAAGCTTTAAGGGAGGTCACACGTGGTTCGTCAGCAACTCGAAGAATTCCTTTCTCGCATCGTTGCCGCCCTCTGGTTGATGGCCGTGCGCAACCCGCGCACGACGGCCGCCGGAGTGGTCGGCGCGCTCGTCATGGTCGGGGCGCGCCTCGGCCTCGAACTGACCCCGGCGCAGCAAGGCAATCTCGCTGCCGCCCTTATCGTCCTCATCGGCATCCTCGCCGGTGATGGCTACAACAGGAGAAAAAGAACGTGAAGATCAGACTCTTATCCCCCGTGCTGGCGTGCATCATGTGCGCGGCGCTGATTTTCATTCAGACCGGCTGCGGCCCGTCGCGCGACCGACTCGCCAAGGTCGCCGGCTACGGGCAGCAACTCTCGGCGCTGCTCGAAGCCAACCACACGCTCCCAGCCTCTCTGTTACATGAGGGCGTCATCGACCAAGCCACCCACAACCGCCTCGTCTCAGGCTTCGAGCGTTCGCGCGTGCTCATCGACCGTTTCAACGTGGGGCTGCGCGACGTGCTCGCGCAGGAACGTCCCAACCCGGCTTCGCTCGTCCCGCTCGTCGCGGAGATGATTGAGCAAACCAGAGCGCTCAACCTGCTGCCGCACAATAAGACTTACCAGCGTGCGCTTGCTGGCATCGAGGTCAGCCTCCGAGCCATCGCCAACTATTTCGCGCTTCAGCGTGCAGATGCTCGCAGAGCAGGCTACACAGACGAGCAGATAGCGGCCGCCGTCGGCTGCGAACGGCGTGTGCTCGCACTAATCGTCGCTTACGCATACCAGCCGAACACCGTGCCCGACCGCTACGGACGCGACAGAAGCTGACGCCTAATCTGCTATGCCGAAAGAGAGATTGTCAGTGTTCTTACAATTGATTACCGCGCGCGACGTGCTCAAAGACTCCGCGCTGGCGGGCGTCGGATTCTCGCCCGTCGCCCTTCTAACGTCGCTGGAGCCCGGGCTCATTCTCGGCATTCTCAATCTGGTCGTCGTCATCGTTTTTCGTGTCATCGAGTTGCGTATGAAGGCGCGACGACGACGTCCTCCCGAGGAGTAATGGACGTGCCCGAAGTCACCGGCGACCTCGACCAGTTACGCTCGCTCGACCGTCAGATTACGTTCGCTGCGGCGCGTGCTCTGACGGCTACCGCTAAAGAGGCGCAGCAGGCGTCCATCAACGCTATTGAGCAGACCTTCACGACGCGCGGGCCGTGGTACCTGCCAGGCAACAAACTCGGCGTGCGCATCACTCCGGCGACAAAGCAAAACCTCGAAGCGGCCGTGCACACCGATGCAGACTTCCTGAAATTGCACGAGACTTCGGGCACGAAGACGCCAAAGGGCTCGCACCTCGCCATCCCGACCAGAAACGTCCGCCACACGCCGCGCCAGACCATCCAGCGGCCTCAACGGCCGAAGAATCTGAAGCGCACCTTTGTCGTCAAGACCAAGAAAGGCACGCGTATCATCTTCCAGCGCGCCGGGAAGGGTAAGCGTAGCGACGACATGCGTGCGATGTACATCCTTGAGCCGCGGGCGAGGATTAGGAAGGAGTCGACTGTCATCGGTCCGACCGTCAAGGTCGTCGAGCGGCGCTTCGGTCAGAACTTTCAGAAGGCGTTCGGTGAGGCGCTCGCGACAGCGAAGTGAGGTCTATCGCGATGGCTGAGCAACTTTACTCAATCTCGGAACTGTCAGCGCTGACGACGCTCGACCGCGCGACGGTCAAAAAATATCTCGAAGGCGTGCCGCACGAGGGCGGTGCAAAGAACGCGAAAACCTACAGCTTGTCTGCCGCACTGCCAGCGCTGGTCGCTGGCCGCTCTGCGGAGATGGACGAGGCCAAACTCAGGAAGACTCAGGCTGAAGCTGACTTGAAGGAGCATGCGCTGGCGGTCGAGCGCGGCGAATTCTTACCAGTCAGGGAGGTCGAGAACCAGCGCGTCAAGGAGTGCCAGTGGCTCTTCAACCGGCTGCTCGCCCAACTCCCGCGCGAAATGTCGCAAGCGTTGTACAAGGCCGAATCGCCGGAGCAGATCATCGAGATTCTCAAACACGACATCGGGCGGGTGCTGAATGAGTGGCGCGATCTCTAACCGGGTCGTCGAGACCTTCCGGCGGGCGCGGCAGACCGCCATCCCGCTCACGACGCTGAGTGTCAGCGCGTGGGCGGCCGCCTACCGCTATCTGCCCGCTGAGCGCGCCGACCAGTCCGGCCGCTGGCGCAACGAGGTCGTGCCTTACTTGGTCGAGCCGATGGACACGGTCGGCAAGCCCGGCGTCACCGAGATTATTTTCGTCAAGTCGGCGCAGGTGGGCGGCTCCGAATTCCTCAACAACGTGCTCGGCTACTTCGCGCACATCGAACCGTGCCCGATCCTCTTCGTCGCCGAAGACGAGAAAAAGGCCGAGGCATGGTCGAAAGAGTCTTTTGCTCCTACGGTGCGTGAAACCCCGGTGCTCAGTCGCCTGTTCGGCGCAGCGCGCGAGCGCGACAGCGGAAACACGATTCAGGGGAAGATGTTCCCGGGCGGCCACCTCGCCATCGCGTGGGCGACGTCTCCGTCAACGCTCTCATCACGTCCCCGCCGCGTCGTCCTGATGGACGAGCGCGACGCCTTCCTCCCGACCAGAGAAGGCGACCCCGTCAAGCTGGCAGAGAAGAGAACCCTGACGTTTCGCGAGCGGAAGGTGATTATCAAGGTCTCGACCCCCCGCAACCGTCTGGAGAATCCGCCGGGCAGTGCGCCCGACGCGCCACGCTACTCGCCCATCGAGTGGGATTATGAATTGTCGGACAAGCGCAAGTATCACGTCCCTTGCCCGCACTGCGGCGAGTATCAGGTCCTCAGTTGGAAAAACGTCGTCTGGGACGACGGCGACCCGCTCAGCGCGGTCTATATGTGCGTGGCGAATGGCTGCGTCATCGAGCACGCGCACAAAGGCGAGATGCTGGCGCGCGGCCACTGGGTGGCGGAGAAACCGCTGACAGGCTGCGCGGGCTTCTGGATCAACGAACTCTATTCGCCCTTCACCTCCTGGGGCGAGATGGCGCGCGACTTCCTGAAGGCGAAGAAGAGTCCGGAAACCCTCAAAGTCTTCGTCAACACTTCGCTCGCGGAAGGGTGGGAAGACTTGGCGGAGATGGCGTCAATCGACGACCTAGCGGCCCGCTGCGAGCCCTATGAGGCGGAAGCGCCCGACGGGGTCCTGGTGATTACGGCCAGCGCCGACATCCAGGGCGACCGGATCGAGACGGAGATCGTCGGATGGGGCCTCGACGACGAATCATGGTCGCTCGACTACCGTGTAATCGAGGGAGACCCGGCGAAGCGTACCGTCTGGGACGAGTTGAAGGAATTGTGGCTCACGCCTCTCAGACGCTCAGACGGCACGGAGATGCGAGTCGCGGCCGCGTGCGTTGATTCGGGCGGCCACCATACCGATGAGGTCTATCGCTTCTGCGCGGAGAACGCTGGCCGCCGGTGGCGCGCCGTCAAGGGGGCGAACACGCCGGGCAAGCCGCTAGTGTCGAAGCCGACGATGCAGGGAAAGCCTCCGCACAGGGTGAAACTCTACACGGTCGGCACCGAGACGGCGAAGGACACGCTGGCCGCGCGCCTGTCCATCGGCGAGTCCGGCCCCGGCTACTGTCACTTCCCCGAGGGGCGCGACGAAGACTACTTCAGGCAACTCCGGAGCGAACGGCCGACGATGCGCGCTGGCGTCCGGCGCTGGGAGAAGGTTCGCGCCTCGATGCGTAACGAAGGGCTTGACCTTCGGGTCTATGCGACAGCCGCGCTCGCCATCCTCAATCCGAACTGGCGCGCGCTTAGAGCCGGGGTGCGCAAGCGCGCCGCTGAGACAGAGGTCGAAGCATCACCGCCGGGAGAGGCTGCAACA
>DASZCR010000251.1:0-5463 GCA_035942915.1 Pyrinomonadaceae bacterium
GCCGATGATTCAGCGGTCGTTCCGGCGCTTTTCTGTTTCGGTCAAGCCCGTCAGGCTGACACGTCAAGCTGACCAGCGACGCGCCGAAAGCCCTCCGGCGCGTCGCCCGCTCTTCAAATAAGCCGCAGAGAATCGGCGTCTCGACCGTTGGGACGCGGCGGCATGGGGCTTGCCCTGTGCGTCCGTGCGTGAAGTCTCGTTCGGTTCTCGCTCGCGCGCCCCAAGCCTCCTCCGAAAGCGTTGAAGTCCTGAAAACTCGAAGCCTCGAAGCGCCGCAGCCGTGAGCAAAAAAAGTTTAGCTGTCCCTTTCCAATTAACAGTCATCGTCCTCGGCAGTTCGGTCGTCGCCCTCAGCGCGGCGCAACTGAGCTTCACGCAACTGGACGTGCGCTTCCTCCTGCTCGCGCTCGTCACCATCGGCATCGGCTCACGCGTCACCATCAAGATTCCCTACGACAAGGGACAGATTTCCGTCTCCGACACTTTCATCTTCCTCTGCGTGCTGCTCTTCGGGATGGAGGCGGCCGTCCTGCTGGCAGCCGCCGAGGCGCTCTGTTCGTCGCTGCGCTTCTGCCGCCTGAAGATAACCATCCTCTTCAACGCGGCCGTGATGGCCTTCTCGACTTACCTCACCGTCTGCGTGCTGCGGCTCGCTTACGGGTCGGTCGGAGAACTGCGCGGGGGCTATTCGGCCGCCTACATCATCGGCATCAGCCTGCTCGCCTTCGTCCAGTACATCGCCAATTCCGGGATGGTCGCCGCAGGCTACGCGCTCAAGAGCGAGACGCCGCTCTGGACGACGTGGCGCAGGCATTTCTTCTGGACATCCATCTCGTACTTCGCGGGCGCTTCGGCCGCCGGGATGATTGCCAAACTCATCGACGCCTTCGGCTTCTACGCCTTCCTCGCCACGACGCCCATCATCGCCATCGTCTACTTCACCTACGCCTTCTACTTAAAGAACGTCGAGGCGTCGGCGGCGCAGGCGCGACAGGCAGAGGAGCACGTCGCGGCGCTGCGCGAATCGGAGGAGCGTTTCCGCAGCGCCTTCGACCACGCGGCCGGGATGGCGCTCGTCTCCGCCGACGGACGCTGGATACAGGTCAACCGCTCGCTCTGCGAAATGATTGGCTACGATGAGGAAGAACTGCTGGCGACCACGCTCCACGCCGTCACGCACGAGGACGACATCGCAGCCCTGCGCGCGCAGGTGAGCCGCCTGCTGGAAGGGAAGTTGAAGAACTTTCAGATGGAGTTGCGCTACATGCACAGGCAGGGGCGCGCCGTCTGGGCGCTCGTCAGCGTGACGCTCGTGCGTAACTCGAAGTGCGAATCGACGGAACTGATTTTCCAGACGCAGGACATCACCGACCGCAAGCGCGCCGAAGAACGGCTCATGCACGACGCTTTCCACGACGTGCTGACGGGACTGCCGAACCGCGCGCTCTTCATGGACCATCTGAAACTGTCGGTCGAGCGCGCCAAGCGACGCGACAGCCGCCTCTTCGCCGTCCTCTTTCTCGACCTCGACCGCTTCAAGATAGTCAACGACTCGCTCGGCCACATGGTCGGCGACCAACTGCTGGTCGGCATCGCGCGGCGCCTTGAGACGTGCCTGCGCCCCGGCGATACGGTCGCCAGATTAGGCGGCGACGAGTTCACCATCCTGCTCGAAGACCTCAACGACGCCGACGAGGCCATCGAAGTCGCCGGACGTTTGCAGAAGGAACTGTCTCTACCCTTCAATCTCGGCGGCCACGAAGTCTTCACCACCGTCAGTATCGGCATCGCGCTCTCGACGACGGGTTACGAGCGCGCCGAGGAAGTGCTGCGCGACGCCGACACGGCCATGTATCGCGCCAAGACTCAGGGCAAAGCGCGCCACGAAGTCTTCGACAAGGCGATGCACGCGCGCGCGCTCAACCTCCTGCAACTCGAAACAGACCTCCGCCGCGCCGTCGAGCGCGAGGAGTTCTTCCTTCATTATCAACCCATCGTCTCGCTCGAAACCGGCCTCATTCGCGGCTTCGAGGCGCTGGTGCGCTGGCAACACCCGGAGCGCGGCCACGTCTCGCCGATTGACTTCATCCCGGTCGCCGAGGAGACCGGCCTCATCATCCCCATCGGCGAATGGGTCTTGGCCGAAGCGTGCCGCGAAGTCAAACGCTGGCAGGAGCGTTTCCCCTCGTATCCGCCCCTGCAAATCAGCGTCAACATCTCCGGCAAACAGTTGATGAAATCCGACCTCATCGAGCAGGTCAGACGCGTGCTACGGGAGACCGGCATCGAGCCGCGCGCACTCAAGCTGGAAATCACCGAGAGCATCATGATGGAGAACATCGAATCGGCCATCGCGCTTCTGAATCACCTGCGCGCGCTCGGCGTCGAACTCTCTATCGACGACTTCGGCACGGGCTATTCCAGCCTCAGTTACCTGCACCGCTTTCCGGTCTCGACGCTCAAGATTGACCGCTCGTTTGTCGGCCGCATGGACGGCAACAACGAGAACGCCGAAATCGTCCGCACCATCGTCATGCTCGCGCGCAACCTCGACATGGACGTTATCGCCGAAGGCGTCGAGACAGAGCATCAGGTGACGCAACTGCGCGCGCTGCGCTGCGAGTACGGGCAGGGCTATCACTTCTCGAAGCCGGTTGACGCCGCAGGCGCGGCCGCCTTGCTCGCCAACAATCAGACCTATCGCCTGACGAACACGCCCGTCTCTATCCCCGCCATCCACGCCGCACACGACATGTAAGACCCGCGCCTGCTCTCTGCGCGCGCCTCCGCTGCTCCTGCTGACAGAGCAAAATGCGAACATTTGAGAAGTAAATTGTAATGAATACTTCGGCGCGTCATGAGGTACACTGTCGCGCGAACAAGAAAGATAAGATACGAGATGTTGAAGGAGTGAATGGAGCCACCTTCCGGACTCGAACCGGAGACCTACGGTTTACGAAACCGTTGCTCTACCAACTGAGCTAAGGTGGCTTTCGGGCTGGTTCAACGAATATACGAAGGGCTGCGCACACTGTCAAGCGAGCGCGCCGGAGGAGGACGAGAAACGAGATGGCTAAGGACGCGACCAAGCATATCGACCATTACAAGGTCGACGGGCAGAAGCTCAACGAGTTCGAGTTCACGCAAAATCACGGCGACATGACGGAGGAGGAGCAGCAGCGTTTCGCCCGTCAGGAGGCCGAGCGCGAGGCGCGCGAGGGTGAAGCCGCTCAACAGCCGCAGACCGAAGCCGAGCGCATCCAGCAGATGATGGACGATGCGCGCGAGCAGGTGCAGCGCCGCAAGGAGAAGGAGCGCGGCAGAGAACAGCGCCGCGCTTCGGCCTCGCAGGGCAACGCAGGCGCGAGCGCGAAGAAGTCGTCCGGTCAGGTCGCCGCGAAAAAGGGCGCGGCCAAGAAATCGGGTGCGGCGAAGGGCGGCGCGGCCAAAAAGGGTGCGGCAAAGGGGGCTGTCAAGTCGTCTGCCGGGAGAGGCGGGGCGAAGAAATCGGGCGCGTCCACGAAGGGCGGCTCAACGAAGGGCGCGCCGCAAAAAGGCGGCCCGCCCAAAAAGTCTGTGAAGGGTCGCGGCGGGTCGAAGCGCGGCTGAAGGCGCGTCTCTCAAAACTTTCTCAGTTATGGAGCACAGGAAAGCTATGACAAACGATAAGCAGGAGCAGCAAGCAGCAGCAGCGGCGGGCGCAAGCGGCGACGCGGGCGCGCGCGAGCAGGGACAAGACGACCGGGAAGAAGGCCTCGCCGCCGAACAGGACTCGGCCGCCGCGATGGATTCCGACGTGCCGCAGCCGCCTCACGCCGACGAGACAACCGAGGGGCAACCCTCCTGACCACTCCGGCTACAAACACTGCGAAACTTAAAGAGCGACGGAACGTAAAGCTTCTCGTCGCTCTTTCTCGTCTGCGTCTCATCTTGAAGCCCTAGAGTCCATCCCTCATGAAAGAACAACTCCTCGTCAAACCTTCACGCTTGCTGACAGGCGGCCTCCTGAAAATCAGCCTCCTGTGCCTCTTCGCCCTCTGCGCCGCTCCCGATGCTGCGGCGCAGCGGGCGGCGAAACTGCCCGCGCCTGACAAAATCGTCGCCGAGTACTTCAAAGCCGTCGGGGGCAAAAAACGGCTCGCCGCCGTGCGCGATTCCGTCTCCGAGTGGTCTGTCGAACGGCGCGGACAGGAGGCCGGGACGGCGCGCGTCCACCTCAAAGCGCCCGACGCGGCGCGCACGGACATCCTGCTCGCAGAGGGCGGCGAGTTGGACATCGTCGCTAACGCCCGCTCGGCTTGGGTGAGAGAGCCGGACGGGCGTCTGCGCACGCTCACGGACGCCGAATCCTATGCCGCCAGATTGCACGCGCTGCTCGATGCAAGCCGCCTCGTCGATTACAAGAAGCAGAACGTGCTGGCGCGCACGGCCGCGCTCGAAGCGGTCGGCGGCGACACGGCCTACCGCGTCGAGTTCTCCACGCGCACGGGCGCGCGTCTCGCCTACTGGTTCTCGACGACGAGCAAACTGCTCCTGAAAGTCAGAGACGAGACGCGCCGGCTCGGCTGGCGATACATGGACTATCGCGCGCGCGGCGCGCAGACGCTCGAACCGCACCGCATCGAGTTTGAGCGCGACGGCGGCGAGACGTTGTCGCTCGTGCTGCGCGAGGCGCGCTACAACGCCGGAGTGGCCGATTCCATCTTCGAGCCGCCGAGCGAATCTTCGCTCGACATCCCGGCGCTGCTCCTCGAAGTCGGACGCAATCAGGACGAGATAGACGAGCGCGTCAGCGAGTACACCTACACGGTCAAAGGCGTCCAGCGAGAGATTAACGACCGGGGCGAGTTGAAGAAGGAGACCGTCACGGTGCATGAGGTCTATCCCGCGCCGGGCGGCGGAGAAGTTTACAAACTCGTCAGCACGGACGGCGTCGCGCTCACGCCCGAACAGCAGGAGAAAGAGGCGCGACGCGTGGCGAACGAGTTGGAGAAACTCGAACGCGAGAACGCGAAGCGCAAGCAGAAGCGCGAGCGCGAACGCGCCGAACGCGAGCGTCGGCAACGCGAGCACGGCGGCGGCGCGGCACAATCGGGCGCAGACGACGACCTTGGCGGTATCGCCGCCTTCCTGCGCGCCTGCGAGTTCGTCAGCCCGCGCCGCGAACACTTCCGCGACCGCGAAGCCATCGTCTTCGACTTCCGTGCGCGTCCCAACTTCAAGCCAACCAACGACGAGGAGAGTATCATCGCCAAGATGGTCGGGACGGTCTGGATAGACCCGGCCGACAAACAGGTGATACGGCTCGAAGCACGGCTCGACAAGAGCTACAAGATTGGCGGCGGACTCCTCGCTTCGATTCGCTCCGGCTCGTCGTTCGCCTTCGAGCAGACGCGCATGAGCGACGGCATCTGGCTGCCGCGCTTTTCGCAGATTAGCGCCTCGGCCAAAGTCCTGCTGTTT
>DASZCR010000252.1:0-13632 GCA_035942915.1 Pyrinomonadaceae bacterium
TGGAGCTGACGGGGGGCGGGACGCTGCTCAAGCTGAAGGCGCTGGGCTACCGGACGGGCGTGCTCGACGTGACGCGGGGCGAGATGGGGACGCGCGGGACGCCGGAGATTCGCGCCGAAGAGGCACGCGAGGCCGCGCGTCTGTTGAAACTCGACGTGCGGCTCAACCTCGAACAGCCGGACGGCCACGTCTGGCTGACGGAGGAGTCGCGCACGGCGCTCGTCCGAGTCTTGCGCGCGTACCGGCCGAAGATAGTGTTCACGGCGCACTGGGACGACCCGCATCCAGACCACGCGAACACGTGTCGCATCGTCCGCGAGAGCGCACGCCTTGCCAGTATGCGCCGCTACGACGAGGCGCACGGACAGGCGGCTATCAAGATGCCTGCCATCGCGCACTCGGTCTACTCGCGGCGGGTCTTGCCGTCGTTCATCGTCGATGTCTCGGATTTCGTCGAAGGGAAGATGGCGGCCATCCGCGCGCACGCCTCGCAGTTCTACTCGCCCGACTCGCGCGAGCCGCAGACGCGCATCAGCGAGCAGGGCTTCCTCAATCAGATAGAGTATCGCCTGCGCTACAACGGCTCGCTGATTGGCGTCGCGGCCGGTGAAGCCTTCTACGTACAGGAGGCGCTCAACGTCGCAGACCCCGTCGCCCTGCTCACACGCCCGATGAACATCTACTCGTAGACACTCACACAAATCAGAAAACTCGCCGGGACAGAAGACCAAGTTTTCCGCCCCGGCGAGTTTGTTTCTGAGACGTGGCGTTTAGCGCGCCGGTCGCGGGCGTTGTTTGTCAAGGACGGCGCGCGCGGCCGCGATGGTGGCGACGGCGCGCGGCGACTCGTGCGTGAAGCTGCGCGCGAGGTCAACGGCGCGGTTGAGGTCGTCGAGCGCGAGCGTGCGGAAGAGACCCGTGAGGTCGAAGGTCTGGATGCGTGGGTCTGTGCTGTTGGTGAAATTCTTGCCGCGCACTATCGAGACGATGTGGCCGTCTGCGCCCGTGAAGGCTTCGGCCGCATTCGCCGACTTGACGACCTCGCTCATCACTTCCCACGCGCGCGGACGATTGACCTCAGCCATGCGCGTGGCAATGGCGACGAAGGCGCGCGGACGGTTCGGGTCAGAAGGGTCGATGCGATGCGCCTCCTCGCCCGCCGCTTCCAGTATCTCGACGGCGCGTCCGGCATCGGTCTGCGCCATGAGATGCGCCGCCTCCGTGTAAGCCCAGACGCGTTTGAGATGTTGGAACTCGCTCGTCTGTGCAAGGCGCAGCGTCTCCTGCGCGTCGCCCTTCGAGCGCGCGCCGCGCACGAGGTCGAAGTCAACATAAGCGCGCACCTGACGCCGCAGGTCTTCGTCGGCAATCTTGCTGGCGAAGTCGCGTCCGCGTATGTCGCCGCGCGCGCCTGCGCGGATGGCCGCACGCGCATACAAGGCGTCGCGCTCGTCGGCCGACATGTCGGGTCGGAGACGGCGTTCGATTTCGTCGAGCGTGCCGGGCGTGTCGTCATCGGCGGCGCGTGCGGCGACCGAACCGGCAGGCGGCGAGCCGGGCACCAAGCCCTGAGTCAGGAAACTGCGATTGGGGTTGCGACGGTTCTCAGGAAGTTCCTGCGCCAGATTGGCGATGCGTGCGCTGAGGAGCGCGGCCGTGTCGGGCGAGTGCTGGTCGAAGAGCGGCAGCAGGCGCGCGGCGATGAAATGTGTGCCGAAGCGACCGGCCGTCGTGCGGTCTTGGTCGGGCGGCGGCAGAGGACGCAGCAGGATGGCCGAAGCGACGCGGAAGAAGGCCGCGCGCAGAGCGGGCGCAAGCGTCGGCGCGGGCAGCATGTCGCTGCTCTGGCTCGACAGCCCGCCGCTTCTCGATGCGGTGATGAAGAGACCCGGCGTGAAGGCGTAGGTCGCCAGCAGTGAGACGGTGTTGGCATCGGCCGTCGGGTCTACGGCTGCGCGATTGATGAGCGCGGCGTAGTAACGGTCGGCGACCGCAGCGTTTTTCGGACGCAGGAGCGTGAGGAAAGAGATGGTCTGCTGCGTGAGGTATTCGAGCGCGGGCGCAGCGAATTGCAGAGCGCGTTCGGTGTCTCCCTCTTGCAGCAGTTCGGTGGCGAAGCCGAGACGGTGTGAGAGCGATGCTGGCAGTTCGTTGCTGGCGGTCGGCGTGCTGCCTGCGCCCGACTTGTTGGCCGCCTCTTCCTCCTCGCGTTTCTTCTCCTCCTCCATGCGTGCGAGAAACTCTTCGCCGAGTTTCGGGTCGCGCCGCGCGGCCGCGCGCAGGACTTCGGAGCGCAAGGCCGGAAGGTCGGCCGTGACGGCATTGCCGCGCGACTTCAACTGCGCTGCAATCTCTTCGTCCCTGCGCCGTTCGTTTTCGCGGTCGGCGACGACGGCCGCATCCCACGCGCGACGAAAGAGCGCACGCGCACGCTCGCTCTCCGTCTCCCAGAGCAACTCTGCGACCTGCGCCTGCACGCGCGCGCGCAAGGTCAAGTCGCGGAACTCGCGCGCGTCGTCGGCCAGAGAGTTGACGAGAAGGACGGCCGTCGTCCGCCGCGCCTCTGCTTCCGGGTCGGCGGCGACGTTCGCTTCGGCATTCGGGACGGGCGCGGGCGCTGTCTTCTGGCGCGGCTTCGACTTCTGTGCAGGCGACGAAGGGGCGGGCGAAGGCGTCTGTGCAGCGACGGGCAGTGTGCCCGCCACTGTGCAGAGCGCGGCCAGAGAGACGGCGAGGAGTCTGCTTGTCATCTTTATCTCCTGACTCGGAAGAGTGTGCCTTTAACGCATGGCGGCGCTCTCGGCCTTCTTCTTATCGAGCACGGCGCGCGCGACGGCGAGCGTCGCGATGGCGCGCGGCGACTCGCCCGTAAAGGTCTTCGCTAACTCGACGGCGCGGTCGAGGTTTTCGCGCGCGAGCGCGCTGAAGATGTTCGTCAGGTCGAAACTCTCGACGCTGAAGTTCATCGTCGTCATCTGGTTTTTCGTGCCTGCGCGCGAGACGAGACCACCGTCCTCGCCTGTGAACTCGGTCACACCGTTCGACGCTTTGACGACTTCCTGCATCACCTCCCAGACGCGCGTCTTGTCGAGCGACGCCATGTGCGTGACGATGGCGACGAGCGCGCGCACGCGTTCGGGCGATGCCTGGTCGATGCGTTTGGCCTCGACGAGCGCCTCGTCGAGCAACTCGCCGGCTCGTCCCGGCTCGTCCTTGCTGAGAAGCCCTGCGGCTTCCGTCAGCGCCCAAGTGCGTTGCAGGTTGGTCAACTCGCCCGTGCGCGCCACGCGCAGAACATCTTCCGGCCGCTTCTCGCGGATGGCCTTTGAGGTCGCCTCGAAGTCAATCAGGCCGCGCACCTGACGGCGCAGGTCGAGGTCTTCAATCTTGTCTGCCAGCGAGCGCGCGCGGTCGTGCTCGTCGCGGCTCATGGCCGACTGTGCGGCGTTGAAGTAAATCTCATCGCGCTCGGCCGCGTCCTTAGCGCGGTCGAGGCGGTCGAGGTTCTCCTGCACGCGGTCGCGCGAGGGGTCTTCGGGGACGAGGCCGCGCGTCAGTGCGCCGTTCTCGGTCGAGCGTGCGCGCTCTGGCGTGTCGGGCGTCAGCGCCGCCATCTTCGCGCGCAGGAGCGCGGCCTTGTCGGGCGCGTTCTGCTCGAAGAGCGGCAGCAGGCGCGCGATGACAAGATACGTCCCGGCGCGTCCCGAAGAGGTGCGGTCGGCCTCTGCCGACGGGATGGGACGCAGCAGAATCTGCGCGCCCGTGTTGAAGAAGGCGGCGCGCAGTTCCGGCGAGACGGACGGCGGCGGCACGTCTTCGCCTCTCCAACGCATCGTGTTTGCACCGCCGCCCGGCTGGAAGACGTGATAGAGGAACGGCGTGTAGAAGTAGGCCGAGAGCAGCGAGACGGTGTTGGCGTCGGAGGCCAGGTCGTTGGCGGCGCGCGCCATCAGCGCGGCGATGCGCTGGTCTGCGGCGGCCGCATCACGCGTACGCAAAGTGTCGAGGAAGTTTATCGAGTAGGTGTTGACGGATGTCAGCGCCGGGTCTGCGAATTGCAGAGCGCGTTCCTTGTCGCCGTCTTCGAGCAGTTGGAGCGCGAGGCGCAGTCTCTGCTGGATGGACACAGGTGGATTGCCGGGGTCGGGGCGTTTAGCCTGTTGCTCGCCGCCCGGTGTGGCGGCAGCGGCGTTGGCATTGACCTGACTAGTTGCAGAGGTCTCAGCTTTACGCGCCTCGTCGAGACGCGCGAGAAACTCTTCGCCGAGCGCGCGGTCGTGGCGTGCGGCGAGACGCAGCACCTCACGGCGCAAATTCGGGCGCGAGACGAAGGCGGCAGAGCGTCCGCTCCCTCCGGCGCGGCGTTGTTCCTCGGCGGCGCGCGCGGCGCTCTCCGTGTCGGCCGCCTCGGCGGCGTCCCACGCGCGGCGGAAGAGGGCGCGTGCGCGCTCCTTGTCCGTGTCCCAGAGTGTATCGGCTGCGCGTGCCTGCACGCGTGCGCGCAGAGGTTGCTCGCGGAAGTTGCGCGCGTCGTCGGCAAGCGTCGTCAGCAGCGTGATGGCGGTCGTGCGACGAACTTCCTCCATCGGGTCGATGTCGGCCGCAGGGGCATCGGCCGCCGCCGTCGTCTTTTTGCCCTTCGGGCGCGCGCCCGCAGGTTGTTGCGCGCCGACGAGGGCGGCAGGGACAAGTTGAACGCCCGAAAGCAAGAGGGCGCAGATGAGGAGGCGGGCTTTTCGCAACATATTCTCTCTCCGAGGGGTTCAGGCGCGGGCGCGGCCGGGAGAAGTTGGCGCTCCCTGCGCTTCACACGGCGTTTGATTCGATTGTTCGCTGCTGCTTGTGACGAAGGACGGACGGAGTCTCAGCCTCAAACCGACGGCCTTGAACTGTAAGCGCAGGTTTGCCGTCCTACGCTCTACACAAGGATGCACAATTAACGCGCTGCGGACGTAGACAGTTCCAGAAACTTTGCCGGGTGGGGAGACGCTTGGCCGGGAACGCGCGGCGACAGCCCCATTCTTTATTCGTCCGCGACAAAAGGCAAGTTCCCGCGAATGGTCTGCGGACGTGCGACAGAAAAAACCGCGCCGGACGCAGCAGCCCGGCGCGGCATGATTCCGCTTCGTCAGAAGGTGGGTTTCGGCCTTAGACGGCGACGACCTCGATTTCCGGGTCAACCTCCTGTTTTATCATCCCCTCAATCGCCATCAGCGTGCCTGAAAGGGAACTCGGACAACTGCCGCACGCGCCCTGATAACGAATCGAGAGCGTGTTTTCGCGCAGGCCGAGCACTTCGAGCCAGCCGCCGTCACCGGCCAGCGCCGGTCGAATCCGCTCGTCGAGAATCTCGTTGATGCGCACGAGACGCGGGTCGTCGCTCAAGACCGCGCCGAGCGCGCCGCCCATCCCGGCCGCCGCGCCTGCGCCCGCTGCTGCTGCTGCTCCGGCCGCTGCTGTCACGGACGCGGCCGCGCGAATCGGCACGGCCAGACGCGGCAGCAGGTCGTCCCAGTCTGCGTCGTCCGTCTTCTCGACCGTAATCATCCTGTCCATGTAAAAGACCGAGACGACCTCTCCGACCTCGAATAGAGACCTGCCGAGCGGGTCGTCAGCCGCTTCCGACGCGGCATGAAAAGAGCGCGTCGTGCCGTTTGTGACCGGCTCTTTGAGAATGAATTTGACGGCGTTCGGGTTCGGCGTCTCTTCGATGTTGTCTATTTTAGGCATGCCCTTAATCTCCGTATAAAATCACTTCGTCACAAAAACTGCGCATCGGTGTCCTCCATTATAACCTCTTCCGGGGTGCGAGACCCCATCCGTGCGGCGTGCTAAAACAGAGGATTTCATTAAGTTTTGAAGCGCGACGAGAGGCGAACGTTGTCAGGACGAAAAAAAGATGGCTGAGGCGAGAATTTAAGTTGCCAAAACAGAAAAGCGCGCGTATATTTTAGCTCCTCTCGCTTGTCCCCCCTTTCGCAGGTGAGACAAGTTGAGACAAGAGGCAGTTGGTAGCGAGGGCCAACTGCCTCTTGCTATATCCGGTAGCCAGTAGTCAGCAGTCAGTGCCGAAAGCGTCTGTCTTTCTACTGATTACTGACGACTGGCTACTTTTTCATTTATGAACATCGGCATCACGGTCTATCCGACTTACGGCGGCAGCGGCATCGTCGGCTCGGAACTCGGCAAGGAATTGGCGCAGCGCGGCCACACGGTTCACTTCATCTCATCTGCCTTGCCGACGCGTCTCACCCAACTCAACGAACGCGTCCGCTTCCATGAAGTCGAGATGATGTCTTATCCGCTCTTCGAGCATCAGCCTTACACGCTCGCGCTGGCGACGAAGATGTCGAACGTCGCCGAAAGTGAAAACCTCGACCTGCTGCACGTCCACTACGCCATCCCGCACTCGATTAGCGCCATCCTCGCGCGCGAGTCTTTGAAGCCGCACCGGACGCTGCCGGTGATTACGACGCTGCACGGCACGGACATCACGCTCGTCGGCGCAGACCGCTCCTACCTGCCGATTACGCGCTACGGCATCGCACAATCGGACGGCGTGACGGCCGTCTCGCATCATCTCAAGCAGGCGACGGCCGAGACCTTTCAGTTCGACCACATCGCCGTCATCCCCAACTTCATCTGCGCATCCGACTACCAGCGACGCGACGTGACGGAACTGCGCACGGAACTTTCGCCTTCGGGCGAACCGCTCATCGTCCACGTCTCGAACTTTCGCCCGGTCAAACGACCCGTTGACTGCGTCGAGATTTTCGCGCGCGTGCGCGAGCGCGGAATAGATGCGCGCCTCGTGATGGTCGGCGATGGCAGCGAGCGTCTACATGCGGAGCACCGTGCGCGTTGCCTCGGAATCGAAAAGCACTGCTTCTTCGTCGGCAAGCAGCCCCGCATCGTCGATTATCTCTCCATCGCGGACGTGCTCCTGATGCCGTCCGAGCAGGAATCTTTCGGACTGGCGGCGCTCGAAGCGCAGGCGTGCGAAGTTCCCGTCATCGCCTCGCGCGTCGGTGGTCTCCCGGAAGTCGTGACGGACGGCGTGACGGGCTGTCTCGCCGAAGTCGGCGACGTGGAGAAGATGGCCGCCGACGCTGCCTTCCTGCTCGCCGACGAAGCGACTCGCCGCGAGATGGGCGCGCGCGCCAGAGAATTGGCCGTCGCGCGTTACAGCACAGACCTCGTCATTCCGCAGTACGTCGAATTTTATGAGCGCGTCATCGCCGCGTCGAAAGACGGACAAGCAAGCTGAAGCGCCGTCGGCACGCTTCGACGAAGAGGCGGACGACAAACCCGTCCGCTACATCATCCAGAATCTCGAACGCACTTACGGCGTGCCCGTCAACTCACGCGCGCCGCGCACGGTTGACCCGCTCGACATGCTCGTCCATGTCATTCTCTCGCAGGCGACGAGCGACACGAACAGCGAGCGCACCTTCGCGGCGCTCAAGCAGCGTTTCCCGACGTGGGAGGCCGTCTTGCGCGCGCGTCCCTCGACGCTCGCCGAGACGATACGAGCGGGCGGCCTCGCCAACCAGAAGGCGGCCGTCATCCGCGACCTGCTGCGCCAGATTCAAGAGCGACACGGCGCACTGACGCTCGCCTTTCTCCACGACATGCCGACCGAGGAGGCCGCGCGCTACCTCTCCGAATTTCGCGGCATCGGCCCCAAGACCATCGCCTGTACGCTCCTCTTCGCCTGTCACAAAGAGACCTTCCCGCTCGACACGCACATCTTCCGCATCCTGCGCCGCGTCGGCCTCATCCCGGCGAAGACCTCCGACACGCGCGCACACGAACTGATGAACCGCCTCGTCCCCGCAGGCAAGTTCTACTCCTTCCACGTCAACCTCATCCGTCATGGCCGCAAACTATGTCGCCCACGCGACCCCCTCTGCGACCTCTGCCCCATCGTCGAATACTGCGACTACGGCCACACGAGAATATGACGCGAGAGAAAGATTGTGATAGGTGATAGGACTAGAGTGATAGGTGATAAGTGATAGGTGATAGGAAGAAGACAGGTTCTATCCTATCACCTATCACCTATCAGCAATCACCTGTCAGTGCTCTCTTATCCGGCGTTGCCGACGAGTGTGAGGTCGAAGGTGAGTGTGCGACCGGCGAGGGGGTGGTTGCCGTCGATGGTGACGTGTGTCTCGGTGACTTCGGTGATGACGATTTCGAGTTGCTGGCCGTCTGCAAGCGGGAGCAGGAGGTTCATGCCGACCTGCGGCTCGACGGGGAAGCGCGCGTGCTCGCGCGCAAGCGAGGTGATGAGGCTTTCGTGGCGCGGCCCGTAGGCGTCGTCCGGTTCAATCTCGACGCGCTTGGCTTCGCCGACGCGCATTCCCAGAATGGCCTGCTCGAAGCCGGGGATGACCTGTCCCGTCCCCAGTGTGAATTCCAGCGGCTCGCCGCCCTCTGAACTGTCGAAGACCTCTCCGTCCTCGAAGCGCCCCGTATAATGCACGCGCACGGTGTCGCCGTTTTTCGCTGGCTCTGTCATAATCACTCCGTTTCGTCTGTTCGGCTTGTTCCCGCGAAGCATCGCACATCCACTTTTGAAATGCCAGCGAAGCTCACGCGCGGACTGCGCGCGCGCACGCGTTCCCATGCGAAAGAGCGCAAGGAGAAATTCTCATGAAGACAACATCCTCGCATGCCGTCGCCGCGACGATGCTCGCTTCGCTCCTCTGCCTGCTGCCTCCGCCGCGCGCGTCGCACGCGCAGGAAGTCTCGAAGCCTGTCGCGCACGCGACTCAGCAACAGAGCGTCACGCCTTACGATGACGAGGTGGTACGCATCACGTCGAATCTCGTGCAGATTGATGCGACCGTCAGAGACAAGGACGGCCGCCCCGTCACAGACCTTCGCGCCGAAGACTTCGAGGTGCTCGAAGACGGCCGCCCGCAGCAAATCACCAATCTCTCTTACGTCGCGCTCGACGCCGCGCCTGTCACCGCTTCAGAGGCCGCGCGTCGCGCCGACGCGTCGCGCACGGCGAACGCGGAGAAGACGGGCGCAGAGGTTGCTCCGCCTCCGCCGTCTGCGCGCCTGCGCCCCGGACAGGTGCGGCGCACGGTGGCGCTCGTCGTTGACGACCTCGGTCTCTCGTTTGAGAGCATCGCCTCGGCGCGTGCATCTCTGCGTAAGTTCGTTGACGAGCAGATGCAGCCGGGCGACCTCGTCGCCGTCGTCCGCACAAGCGCGGGCGTCGGCGCGCTTCAGCAGTTCACTTCCGAGAAGCGCCTGCTCTATGCGGCCATCGAGCGCGTGCGCTGGTATCCGCCGGGACGCGGCGGAGTGGGCGCGTTTGCCGCCATCGAGAAAGACCTCGTCAGCGAGTCGAACAACACGGCGGCCACCATCCGCGCCAACACGACAGACCGCGCCACCTATACAGGCATGACGGCGGCCGGGACGATGAACCTGCCAGACCAATCGACGAGCATCCTCGACCTGCGCGACACGAACGACCTGACCGACCGTTACCGCGAAGAGCTCTTCGCCTCCGGCACGCTCGGCGCGCTCAACTTCGTCGTGCGCGGACTCAAAGAGTTGCCCGGCCGCAAATCCGTCGTGCTCTACTCGGACAGCATCCCCATCTTTCGCAAGGATGGCAAAAGCGAGCGCGTGCTCGAAACCCTGCGGCGTCTGGTCGATGTCGCAAACCGCGCCTCGGTTGTCATCTATTCGGTAGACGCGCGCGGCCTGCAATCGCTTGCGCTGACGGGTGCGGACAACACTTCGGCCATGACGCGAAGCTCGCAAATCCGCGCGGCCGTCGCCGAACGCGGCGCGAACTACTTCGAGTCGCAGAACGGATTGAGCTATCTGGCAGAGCAGACGGGCGGCCTCCTGATACACAACACGAACGACGTGGCCGAAGGCGTCCGCCTCGCGCTGCAAGACCAGCAGGGCTATTACCTCATCGGCTACCGACCCGAAGACGCGACCTTCGACCCGCAGACCGGCGCGCGTCGTTTCCACGAGTTGACCGTCCGCGTTAAGCGTCCGAATCTGCGCGTCCGCACGCGCAACGGCTTCTACGGTTTCACGGAAGATGAGGCGGCGCGTCCCTTGCGCGCCTCGCGCGCCGCGCAGTTGCAGGGCGCGATAAATTCTCCCTTCTCGTCGGGCGCGCTGCCCCTGCGCATGACCTCGCTCTTTGCAGACGACCCGCAGACAGGCTCTTTCATGCGCTCGCTCGTCCACCTCGACGCCCGCTCTCTGACCTTCGACAAGCAACCCGACGGCTCTTATCGCTCGACCATCGACGTGCTCGCCCTGACCTACGGAGACGATGGACGCGTCGTCAATCAGGTTGACCGTACCGACACCGTAACGGTCGCCGCCGACCGTTATGAAAACGTCCTGCGTCACGGCCTCGTCTATCTCGTCAACGTTCCGGCCGCGCGTCCCGGCGCATATCAACTGCGGCTCGCCGTGCGCGATGCGGCGACGGAGCGCGTCGGCTCTGCGAGCCAGTTTGTCGAAGTGCCGAACCTCTCAGACAAACGGCTCGCCCTCTCAGGCATCGTGCTCAGCGGAAACGACCTCCCTGTTGCTGCGCCGACCGGCGGCGTCGTGACGAGCTATACGGGCAGCCTCTTCGGCGGCGCGGGCGCGCTTGAGCCTGACCCGCAATCCGGCCCCGCCATCCGCAGACTCCGTGCCGGAGCGGAACTGTTCTACAATTTCGCCGTCTACAACGCACGCTCCGCCAATGGTCAGACGCGCCTCGAATCGCAGGTACGCATGTTCCGCGACGGCCGCCTGATGTTTACGGGCAAGGCCATGCCGGTCGAGGTCGGCGCGCAGGCAGACGCCTCGCACCTGCTGGCCGGAGGGCGCATGAAACTGAGCGCGCAGGCCGCGCCCGGCGAGTACGTCTTCCAACTCGTCGTCACAGACCGGCAAGACGCATCGAAGCCGCGCGTCGCCTCGCAGTGGATAGATTTCGAGATTGTTAAGTAGTAGTTGGTCAATGGTAGATGGAAACCGCTGTCGCCCATCTGCCATTCACTATCCGGCAATTTGATTATGAAACTCAGAAACTCTCTCGCGTCGCTCTCTTGCCTCCTCGTCGCCTGCTTGCTGCTCACGACTTTCAACGTCGCCGGTCAACAGCCGCAGCCTGCGCCGACTACGCAGACACAGACGCAAGCCCCGCCGTCGCAGCCCGCCACGTCGCAGGATGATGACGAGGTCGTCCGCATCACGTCGAATCTCGTGCAGGTGGACGCCGTCTTTCTCGACCGCGAGGGCAAACTCGTGACCGACATCCGACCCGAAGAGGTCGAGATTTTAGAGAACGGCAAGCCACAGGCCATCACCAACTTCTCTTTCGTCTCGCTCGCACCGGCGGCTGCTGCTGCGCGCACGCCGACGCCCGCGCCCGCACAGAGAGCGACGGCCGCGCCCGTCCCGCCCGTGCGCCTGCGTCCCGAACAGGTGCGACGCACCGTGGCGCTCGTCGTCGACGACCTCGGCCTTTCGTTCGAGAGCACGCACTTCGTCCGGCGCGCTCTGCGCAAGTTCGTCGATGAACAGATGCAGCCGGGCGACCTCGTCGCCATCATCCGCACCGGCGCAGGCATGGGCGCGCTGCAACAGTTCACCTCCAACAAGCAGCAACTCTACGCCGCCATCGAGCGCGTGCGTTGGAATCCTTCAGGACGCGGGCGCATCAACGCCTTCATGCCCATCGCCTCCGACCCGCTCGCGCGCGCCGAGGCGCAGAACAGTTCGACGCGCGGCGGCCCCGGCCGCAGCGCAGGCGAGTCGGCCAACGCCATCGAAGAGCTCGAACAGTTCCGCGAAGACCTCTTTGCCGTCGGCACGCTCGGCGCGCTCAACTTCGTCGTGCGCGGCCTGCGCGAACTGCCCGGACGCAAATCCGTCGTCCTCTTGTCCGACGGCTTCCGCATTTTCAACCGCGACAACACGGAGCAGACGCGCCGCACGCTCGACGCGCTGCAACGCCTGACAGACCTCGCCAATCGCGCCTCAGTCGTCATCTACACCATCGACGCGCGCGGCCTCATGACGACCGGCTTGACGGCTGCCGACGACGTGTCCGGGCTGTCGGAACAGGATATTCGCCAGAAACTTTCCGAGCGTTCTGAGGAACTGTTTGAGACGCAGAGCGCGCTCAACTATCTGGCGCGACAGACGGGCGGCTTCGGCGTCCGCAACACGAACGACATCAGTCGCGGCGTCGAACGCGTGCTCGAAGACCAATCGGGCTACTATCTCATCGCCTACCGGCCGGACGACGCGACCTTCGACCCGCAGACCGGCCGCCGTCGTTTCAACCGGCTCGAACTGCGCGTAAAGCGACCCGGCGTGCGCTATCGCACGCGCACAGGTTTTTATGGGTTCACGGATGAGGAGGCGCGTCCACAGCGTCCGCGCACGCGCGACGAGCAACTGCTGGCGGCCATCACGTCGCCTTTCTCGACGGGCGGCGTGCGCCTGCGTCTGACCTCCTTCGTCGGCAACGTCGAGCAAGGCTCTTATGTCCGCTCGTGGCTCTACATCGACGCCAACGACCTGACCTTCAGACGCCAGCCCGACGGCACGCACACTTCGACCATCGACGTGGTTGCTATCACCTTCGGCGACAACGGGCAGATAGTTGACCAGGTCGGGCGCACTCATAGCCTGACCCTGAGCGAGGCGGGCTACCGGCTCGCGCTGCGCGACGGCATCCTCTACAACATGACCGTCCCGGTGAAGAAGCCGGGCGCATATCAGTTGCGCACGGCCTTGCGCGACACGGCGACCGAGCGCGTCGGCTCTGCCAGCCAGTTCGTCGAAGTGCCGGACGTGAACAAGAACCGCCTGACGCTCTCAAGCGTCGTCGTCAACGGCATCGACCCGGCAGCCGCCTCTGGGGCGACGACGGGGCAGACGCCTCCGGCCGCTGCCGCTGCGCCGCCTGCCGACGGTGCGGCGGACGGCGCAGACCCGCAGGCGAGTCCGGCCGTGCGCCGCTTCCGTTCGGGGATGGTGATGCAAATCGGCTATCAAATCTACAACGCGCGACTCGACAAGACGACGCGGCAGCCGAAAGTCGAAACACAGGTGCGACTCTTCCGCGATGGTCAGGAGGTCTTTGCCGGACGCCCCATGCCGCTCGCCGTCGAAGGACAGACAGACCTCAAGCGTCTACAAGCAGGCTCCGTCCTCCGACTCGGCGCGCAGATGCCGCCCGGCGAGTACGTCCTCCAAGTCGTCGTCACCGACACGCTCGCCAAAGAGAAGCAGCGCACGGCGACACAGTGGATAGATTTTGAGATAGTGAAATAGTGATAGAACAAGAGTGATAGGTGATGGGTGATAGGTGTTAAGAAGAAGACAGGCTTTCTCCTATCACCCATCACCCATCACCTATCACTCCCTTCTTATCACCTAGCACTTATCACTTGAGAGCTTATGCCCCTTCTGTTCGCTTTAACGCTCTTTGTGAGCGCGGTGTTGTTGTTCTGGGTACAGCCGTTGATTGCGAAGATGCTGCTGCCGCTGCTTGGGGGGACGCCTGCCGTGTGGAACACGTGCATGTTGTTCTTTCAGGGGATGCTGCTCGCGGGCTACGGCTACGTGCTGCTG
>DASZCR010000253.1:0-8933 GCA_035942915.1 Pyrinomonadaceae bacterium
GGAGATTAGCGGCGGAGCAGTTCTTCGTAGAGTTTGTAGTGCGTCTCCTCCATGCCGAGTTGTTCGTAGGTGCGCTGTGCGACGACGTTTTCGCGCTCGACGTAGAGACGGAAGCCGCGCACGCTCGCGTCGCTTGCGGCAAGCTCTTTGACGTGCTGATAGAGACGACGATAGACGCCGCGACGGCGCAAGGAAGGCGACACGTAAACGCTCTGCACCCACCAGAAGAGGCCGTTGCGCCAATCGCTCCACTCATAGGTCACCATCAGCGAACCGACGACTTCGGCCGTCCCTTCGTCATTTGCGTCTGAAGCGCGCCGCTCCGCGACGAGATAGAAACCGTGACGCGGTTCGTCGAGGAGTCCGCGCACGCCCGCGCGCAAGACCTCCACGTCCAACTCTTTCGCCTCCGTCTCGCGCGCCATCGCGCGGTTGAACTCGACGAGCGCCTCCACGTCGCGCTCGTCGGCGCGGCGGATGGTAATCTCTGCTGCTTCTGTCGTCATGGCCGTCTCTTGAGAGTCTTCGTGTTTAAAATCCGCGCGCGGGCAGGTCTGCTCCGCGTTGCAGCCAGTTGTCTTGCGGGTAGCGCGCCTCGCCTTCGACGACGTGCAGCGTGTAGGCGTGGCGCGACCGTGCGGAACGGTTCGCTTTGCTCAAGTGCGGAAGCGAACCGTGCAGGACGATAAGCGTTCCTTCGCGCACTTCGAGGGGCACGAGTCGTTCGAGCGCGAAGGGCGTCTCGTCGAGTTTGAGAAAGCGCGTGCCGCCCGCCGCGGCGCGCAGGAAGCGCGACCTGAGCGGTGTTCGGTGGCCGCCGGGTATCGCCCACAGACAGCCGTTCTCGCGCGTCGCGTCTTCGAGCGCGAACCAGAGTCCGACGACGCTCGGCGGCTCCGTGTAGAGAAACGTGTTGTCCTGATGGCACGTCACCTCGCCGCCGATGCCGGGCTGCTTGAAGATGTACATGGACTGGATGAGGAGCGGGCGCGCAAAGCCGAGGTCGGAGACGAGGCGGGCGAGTTGCGGCGTCCGCGAAAAGCTGTCGAAGACCGGGTCGAGGTCGTGCAGCGCGTGGCCTATCTTGTTTATCGAGCGTTCCTTTGGCTGACGGAGATGGCCTGCGGCATCGAAGGCGTCCTCCTCGAAGAAGAAGCGAATCTTGTCTCCCGATTCGAGAAAGTAGTCGTCGCTGGTGCGCGTCTGCTCTTGGGTTGAGAAGACGGAGACGACGCCTCGCGGGTCGAAGTCCGCGACCAACTCTTGCGCACGCTCGCGCAGACGCGCGCACTCCTCGCGCCCGACAAAATCTTCGACGATAAGAAATCCGTCGCGCTCGTAAGCCCTGACCTGTTCATCCGTCAATTGCTTCATCGGCTCGTCGGCTCATTGATGATTTATCCAGATTGGTTTCGAGTTGCAGCCCGTGCCGTCGCTGCGCCAGCGCGGACACGACCAGAAGAAGTTGCCGGAACTGGCAGGGCCGCGCTTGACGGTCGGCGTGCTGCACTGCGGGCAGGCAGGCCCCGACTCGGCGATGGGCTGCGGCTCTTCGAGCGCGCCCTTCTCGTCGAAGCGCCGCGCGCCGCGACAGTCCGGGTAACGCACGCAAGAGAGCCAGGGCGTGCGTCCCTTCTCCTTCGGCAGACGCAGGCGCAGCGCGCCGCCGCACGCGGGGCAGGCCGTGTGCAGTAGAGCCTTGCGCTGCTTCGCGTTCTTCGGCGCGTCGCTGATGAAGCCGCACGCGTCTCTGCCTTGCGAGCAGACGAGAAACTTGCCGCTTGCGCCTTCGCGTTCGACGAGAAAGCCCGCGCGCTCTTCGCGCCTGCACTTCGGACAATCGTGCGCGCCTTCGGGTCGTGCCACCTCCGCTCTCGCCTGTCGTGCGACGCCTTCGGCGCGTTCGACTTCCGCCCCCGCAATCTGCGCGACCAACTCCGTCACCATGCCTTTGACTTCCGACATGAACGTCTCGAAGGCGTACTCGCCGCGCGCCATCCGCGCCAACTTCTGCTCCCACATCCCTGTCAACTCGGCCGACTTCAGCAACGGACTCGGAAGCATCTTGATAAGCGCGACACCGCGCGGCGCGGCCACCAGAGACTTTTTGTCGCGCGTGATGTATTCGCGCTTGAGGAGCATCTCGATGATGGAGGCGCGCGTCGCCGGAGTGCCGAGGCCGGAGTCGCGCATGGCGAGGCGCAACTCCTCGTCGTCAATCTTGCGTCCGGCCGTCTCCATCGCGCCGAGCAAACTCGACTCCGAATAGCGCGGCGGCGCTTTCGTCTGCTTCTTGACGGCGTCGGCCTTGAGAGTCTCGACCGACTCCTTCGCGACGAGCGGCGGCAACTCGCCGTCGTCCGCTTCTTCTTCGTCCGATGCGGCGGAAGCCTTCTTCGCATCCCTGCCCGGCGGGTCAACTTCGCGCCAGCCGGCTTTGAGGACGACCGTGCCGCGCGTGATGAAACGCTCCTGCTCGACGACGGTCGTGACGGTCGTGCGCTCAAGCTCTGCATCAGGGAAGAAGGCTGCGAGGAAGCGGCGCGCTATCAAGTCGTAGATGCGCTTCTCGTCGGGCGAGAGCGCGGCCGAGTCCACGCGCTGCCGCGTCGGGATGACGGCGTGGTGGTCGGTCACTTTCTTATCGTCAACGTGGCGGCTCGTGAGCGTCAGTTTTCCTGCCGCGAAAATCTTCTCGATGAAAGCGACGTAAGGGCCGACGCGTGTCGCTTCGATATGTGGGCGCAACTCCTTATTGACGCTCGCAGAGAGGTGGCGCGAGGAGGTGCGCGGATAGGTGATGAACTTTTTTTCGTAGAGCGTCTGCGCCAGTTCGAGCGTGTGCGCGGCGGAGAATGAATAGCGCGCGTTGGCGGCGCGTTGGAGCGCGGTCAGGTCGTAGAGCAACGGCGCACGCTCTTTCGTCGCCTTCTTCTCGACCTTCTCGACCGTGCCACCCTTGCCCTCGACTCTGGCGGCCAACGCCTCAGCCACTTCCTTTTTGTCGAAGCGGCTGCCCTCCTTGCCGAACCAGAGGCCGCGATACGTGCCCGCAGCGGCGCGAAACTCGGCCAACACTTCGTAGTAATCGACGGGGACGAAGTTGGCTATCTCGCGGTCGCGCTCGACGATGAGCGCCAGCGTCGGCGTCTGCACACGGCCGACCGAATAGACGCCCTCATGCCCGGCCTGACGCGCTTTGATGGTCAAGGCGCGCGTCGCGTTGAAGCCGACGAGCCAGTCTGCACGCTGGCGTGCATGTGCCGATTGCCGCAGCCCTAGATAATCGGCCGCAGGCTTCAGGTTGGCGAAACCTTCAAGGATGGCGTCTTTCGTCAGCGACGAAATCCAGAGCCGCTCGACAGGCTTTTGACAGTTAGCCAGTTTATAGACGAGGTCGAAAATCAACTCGCCTTCGCGCCCGGCGTCGGCTGCGTTAACGAGGCTCGACACGTTCTCGCGCTGAAGGAGAGCTTCGATGATGCGGAACTGTTCGCGCGTTCTCTCTGAGGCGTGATACTTGAACTTGTTGATGATGATGGGCAGGTCTGCGAGCTTCCATGATTTGAGCTTGGGGTCATAAGACTCAGGCTCGTCAGGCTCGACGAGATGGCCGATGCACCATGTCACGATGTCTTGCGCGCCTTCGATGAAGCCTTCGCCGCGCCGCGTCGCGCCGAGCGCGGCGGCCACATCGCGCCCCATCGAAGGCTTCTCGGTGACAATCAATCTCATCTGTGAGTTGTAGGCTATACTCTGCTGCTCTTCAAAAAAGGTTCGAGGCTATTCTAACGTATCGGCGAAAAGAAACGGAGGGAGTTGCATGCAGACGCAGACGGGCGGCGCGCAGTTCGGCATCGTCGGGCTTGGCGTGATGGGCGAGAACCTCGCCTTGAACATCGAAGAACATGGCTTTTCGGTCGCCGTCTGGAATCTCGAAAGCGAGTGGACAGACCGCTTCATGGCGGAGCACGGCGAGCGCGGGCAGTTTACCGGGACGAAGACCTTCGAGGAGTTTGCACGCGCGCTCGCACGCCCGCGCCGCATTCTTCTGATGATTAAGGCGGGCGCTCCCGTCGATACGACGATTGAACGGCTCAAGCCTTATCTCGAAGCGGACGACATTCTCATCGACGGCGGCAATTCGTGGTTCAAAGATACGCAGCGACGCGAGGCCGCACTGCGCGAAGAACGTCTGAACTTCTTCGGCATGGGCGTCTCCGGCGGCGAGGAAGGGGCGCGCTTCGGCCCCTCGCTGATGCCGGGCGGACGGCGCGAAGCTTACGAGCACGTCCGCCCCGTGCTTGAACGAATCGCCGCCGTCACGGATTCGGGCGCGTGCGTGACATACGTCGGCGCGGACGGCGCAGGCCACTTCGTCAAGATGGTGCATAACGGCATCGAGTATGGCGACATGCAACTCATCGCAGAGGCTTACGACATCCTGCGGCGGGGCGCAGGACTCGGCGCGCAGGAGTTGGCCGATACCTTCGGCGAGTGGAATCGCGGGGTGCTCGAATCGTTTCTCATCGAAATCACGTCGAAGATTTTCCGTGTCCGCGACGAGGAGACGGGCGAGCCGCTCGTCGAGTTGATTGCCGACAAGGCCGGGCAGAAAGGAACGGGCAAGTGGACGGCGCAGGTCGCCTTAGACCTCGGCGTTCCCGTCCCGACCATCGCGGCGGCCATTGACGCGCGCGTGCTCTCTTCGATGAAGGAGGCACGCGTCACCGCGAGTCGCCAGTTCTCGTGGACTGTCGAGAACGACTCGGACGAAGACCGCGCGGGTCTCATCGCCGCCGTCCACGACGCGCTCTACGCGTCGAAAATCTGCTCCTATGCACAGGGCATGCAACTGATTCGCGCAGGCTCTGACGAATACGAATGGAAGATTGACTTAAAAGAGATGGCGCGCATCTGGAAGGGCGGCTGCATCATCCGCGCGCGCTTTCTCGACACCATCATGCGCGCCTACGAACGGCAGCCCGACCTCGACAACCTGATGCTTGATAAGGATTGCGGCGCGGCTCTCACGGGCGCGCAAGCGGCGTGGCGGCGCACGGTCTCGACCGCGCAACGACTCGGCATCGCCGTCCCGGCCATGTCCGCCTCGCTCGCCTACTTCGACAGCTTTCGCACGGCGCGTCTTCCGCAGAATCTCACGCAGGCGCAACGCGACTTCTTCGGCGCGCACACATACGAGCGCGCAGACCGTCCGGCAGACGGCTTCGTGCATACCGATTGGGCGAGTTTGACGAAGGACGTGTAGAGCGCATGGCCGCCAGACTCAGGCGGCCTCGTGCGTGTCGGCCAGTCTGACGCTCTGACCGACGGCGAGCCTGCCCGTGTGCAGGACGCGCGCGTAGAGTCGCGCGTCGCCCGGATGCTTCTCCTGCCTGATGCGGTGCCAGTCGCGTTTGGCGAAAGAGGCGGCGATAGTCTTGCAGGGTGTGACGTAACTCGTAATCTCGATGAGCACCTCTTCGCCGAGCGCAAGACGCACGCCGGGCTTGACCAGATTCCAGTCAAGCCCGGCGACCGTCACGTTCTCGCCGACCGAGCCTGGAAAGATAGGATGCCCTTCTTCGCGCAATGCCTCGATGCGTTCGAGCGAATAGAGACAGAGGGCGCGCTGCGGCCCGCCGTGAATCTTGGTGTATCGCTGACGGTCGCCGACGAGTCCTGTCAGCGTCACGCGCGCGTCCGCGACAGGCGTCTTCGGCACGCCGCCGTCCGACAGGTTGAGTTGATAGATGCACCCTTCCATCGGCCTTTAAGTCTGGCGGTCGTTGTCGCGGTTGCTCGTCGCCGCGCCCGCCTCCGTCTCGGTGAAGTTGGATTGGTCTCTGCCCTTGAGCGGTGAGTCTGTGCCCTGCTTGCGTTCGTTCTCGCGTTCTCTCATCGCTTGATTCTTCTTGTCCTTGTTCCCGCCGTCCTTCTTCTTACGCGTCTTCTCGGACATGCTTGGCTTCCTCCGGCTCGTTTGAATTTTTGCGCTGCGTGCCTCTATGGTACTACCGCAACCGCAGAGAGATAAAGCGAGGACACAGAAAGACCATGACACAGGACGAAGAACTTCAGGTGCGGACGCTCGTCGAGATTCTCGGCCGCCACGCGGAGGTGCGCGAACGCGCCCCGTCGCTCGAACGAGAGGCGCACGCGTGGCTCGAAGCGGGTTTCGACGACCCGGAAGAGGTCTCCGACTGGCTCGACGCGCGCTGCTTCGAGGCTCAGGCCGCGCAGGCGCTCGAACGCGCCGGACTGACGCCCGAACAGGCTGCCCTACGCACCTCTGCGGGCGCGCGCCAGTATGAAGAGACCATCGGTTTTAAGTTCGCGCGCGGCGACCTCAGCCTCGAAGAAGCGCGCCGCATTGCGACCGAAGCGTTCTGGAATTCATAAGCCGCCGCCGCCGATTCACGCGGAACTTTATCTTTCGCCCCCGCGTAGAGAGTTGCTTACAGGCGCTCGGCGGGCGAAAGAAAAAGTGCTTGACAGAACAAAGCGGCGTGGCTTATACAAGAGCGCGCGGCTCACCAGCAGGGTCGCTTCAACCTTCAAGAGGTTACTTTCAATGATGGCGAATCGGACAAACATCAGCAGCAAGCGGCGCGTCGCCCCGGCGACCGTCTGGCAGTATGGCGGCGAAAATTACGCCGTCGCTGTCGTCCTGCGTGCCTTCTGTCCGAAGCCGTCCCCCAACAGCTTTATTGGCGGCAACCTGTCGCAAGGACAGACGAGACTCGAAGGCATGCAGCTTTCGGATAGCCGTCATTATCAGGATTAGTTCTGCGGGAGCGGCTCTCCCGCTCCCAAATCTCGAAGAAAATTCGGTAGAGACTTGAATGGAGCGGGTCGGCTTCCCTTGTGAAGTTCCGACGACCGCTCCATTTGTTGTTTGATAATCGAAGTATCTTGTGAGTGTTGAAGGCAGCGAGCCTTCGTCGGATGATGAAACCCGGTGCTTTGCGAGAGTCCGAGGGTTTCGCCATCCTCAGGAGAAGTGTGCCCCGAAGTCTGTCTTGCGGTGCGCCGCTCCCTGCCTTCAACTTTTTTTTAGCATAAGAGTTCTTATTTTGCATCCACCCCTTTCGAGTTGGTGATAGGTGTGAGGAACAGAGTGATAGGTAATAGGTGATAGGAGATAGGATAAAACCTGTCTTCTCTTATCACCTATCACTTATCACCCATCACGCTCTTCCTATCAACCATCACCTATCACTTATCGCTACTCACAAGGCGCTTCGATTCGAGGTGAGCATCATGGCTAACAAGAATCTTTTTAAGTCGTTGGTCGGTCGGCTTGTGCCGGCGGCGGACGCGTTGAACGAGGAGCGTGCGCCGGCTTACGCGTTGACGCCCAGACAGCAGCTTGCGCAGTACGCTGCGACGGGCTGTCTGAACGCGACTTTCTACGCCAGCGCCGCCGAGCAGTTGGCGCGCGTGCTGGACTTGTGCGCGCAGGTCGAGCCGGAGTTTGTCGCGCGCACGGCCGTCTACGCGCGCGAGCGTGGTTACATGAAGGACGTGCCCGCGCTCTTGTGCGCCGTGCTGGCGGCGCGCGACACGGAATTGTTGGCGGCCGTCTTCCCGCGCGTCGTCGATAACGCGCGCATGCTGCGCACCTTCGTGCAAATCGTGCGTTCGGGCGTCGCCGGTCGCAAGTCGCTCGGCTCCGCGCCCAAGCGGCTCGTGCGCGAGTGGCTTGAGGCGCGCGACGAGACGGCGCTCTTCAACGGCTCCGTCGGCCAGCAGCCTTCGCTCGCGGACATCCTCCAGATGGTGCATCCGAAGCCGAAGACGAAATCGCGCGAGGCGCTCTACGGCTATCTCGTCGGGCGCGAGCACCGCCGCGAAGAGTTGCCGGAGGTGGTGCGCCGTTACGAGGCTTTCAAGGACGGTCGCGCCGTGCGCGGCGACGTGCCCGACGTGCCGTTTCAGATGCTCACGTCGCTCGAACTCGGCGCGGCCGAGTGGGCGGTGATTGCGCGTCGCGCCTCGTGGCAGACGACCCGCATGAACCTCAACACGTTCGCGCGTCATGGCGTCTTCGACCAGCCCGGTATGACCGAGTTGATTGCGCGCCGGCTGCGCGACCCGTCCAAGGTGAGACGCTCGCGCGTCTTTCCTTACCAGTTGATGACGACCTACGCTTCGGCCGACGAGCGCGTGCCTGCATCCATCCGCGAGGCGCTTCAGGACGCGTTGGAGGTTGCCATCGAGAACGTGCCATCCGTGCGCGGCAAGGTCTACGTCTGCGTGGACGTGTCAGGCTCGATGCTGTCGCCCGTGACGGGCTATCGCAAGGGCGCGTCTTCGGTCGTGCGCGTGGTGGACGTGGCGGCGCTGTTTGCGGCCTCTGTCCTGAGGAAGAACCCGCGCGCAGAGGTCATCGCGTTCGAGCAGGAGGTGGTTCGCAAACTGCGTCTGAACCCGCGCGACAGCGTGTTGACCAACGCGCAGAAGCTGGCGTCGGTCGGCGGCGGCGGCACGAACTGCTCCGCGCCGCTCGCTCTGTTGAACGGGTGGCAGGCCGAGGGCGACCTCGTTATCTTCGTCTCGGACTACGAGTCGTGGGCAGACCCACGCGTCGGCCGTGGCACGGAGATGATGCGACAGTGGAGCGTCTTCCGCGCGCGCAACCCGCGTGCGCGCCTCGTCTGCGTCGACGTGCAGCCGTACCGGAGCGTGCAGGCGCAGGAGCGTGAAGACGTGCTCAACGTCGGCGGCTTCTCCGACCAGGTCTTCGACGTGGTCGCCGAATTCGCCGCCGGTCGCCTCAACGCGAACCACTGGGTCGGCCTCGTCGAACAGGTCGTACTCTAGCGATTGATTCACCGGCTCGACGATTCCATGAGTCGATGAGCCGGTGAATCAGTGAAGCGAAATTTTCCGATTCCGAAGCGACGAATGCCGACGGAACTACATCGGCT
>DASZCR010000254.1:0-7551 GCA_035942915.1 Pyrinomonadaceae bacterium
GAGAAATCCAGTCTTCTCCTATCACCCATCACCCATCACCTATCACCCATGTTCTATCACTGTCCTTTGAACTTTGGGCTTCGCACCTTAAACTGTCTTTCATGTTCGAGTGGTTAAGCGAGGTGGGCGCGTGGCTGCGTGAGACGGCCGTCTATGTCTTCATGTGGTTGCAGCAGTTCATCGTCGGTGTGCCTATCTACGTGGCAGGCCCGGCGATGATTATCGTCGGCGCGCTCGACTCGTCGCTGCTCTCGCTGCCGGAGATTAACGATTACCTCGTCGTCATCCGCTGCATGGACGACCACAAGGCGGCCTTCTACTTCCCGCTCTTCGCCGCCGCCGGGTCGGTTCTGGGAAGCCTCCTGCTCTACAGCATCATGCGACGCGGCGGACAGGCTTTGTTGCGCCGCCGCTTCCGCGCCGAGCACATCGAGCGCGTCGAGCGAGCCTACGCGCGCTTCGGCGTGTTGACGCTGGCCGTGCCCGCCATCCTGCCGCCGCCGATGCCCTTCAAGATTTTCGTCGCTACGGCCGGGGCGCTCGAATATCCGCGCTGGCGCTTTGTCGTGACCATCATGGTCGCGCGCAGTCTCCGCTACACGGTCGAAGGCGCGCTCGCCGTCTTCTACGGCAAGGAGGTGCTCACGTTCCTGCATGAGCGCGGGTTGGAGATGCTCGGTTGGGCGGCGCTGGCGTGTCTGGCCGGTCTGGCGTGCTATCTGGTCTGGACGCGCCTGTTCGCCAAGCGTCGGCGTAGCGCCGACAAAACTTCGAGCGCGGCCGTCGTCAACGAGTCTGAAGGATAGAAGGGACGGGCGGGCTAGGAAGTTTCGAGTTGATGAAAGGATGACGCGAGAGGGGTGAAGGGTATCTGGCGGAAAATCGCGGAATGGTTGACCGAGGTTAGAGACTACCTGCAAGCCTTCGGCGCGTTCGGACTCTTCGGTATCGCCCTGCTCGACTCGGCGTTTGTGCCGCTGCCGGGCGGCCCCGATGCCGTGATGCTCGTGCTCTCCGGGCGTAATCCTTCGTTGATGCCCGTCTACGCGCTGGCGGCCACGCTCGGTTCGACCATCGGCTGCGTCATCCTCTACTACATCTCGCGGCGCGCCGGGCGCAGCGCACTCGAACGCTTCTCGGAGCAGAAGCGAGCGCGCGTTCAGGGATGGGTCGAACGCTACGACGTGCTCTCGGTGCTGGTCGCCTCGCTGCTGCCGCCGCCGTTTCCCTTCAAACTGTTCGTGGTGACGGCAGGGGTCTTTCGCCTCAACGTGGTGCGGTTTGCGCTGGCCGTCGCGGCCGGTCGCGCCGCGCGCTTCTTTCTCGAAGGGTGGGTGGCTGTCACTTACGGCGAACGCGCGCAGCAGTTTCTCGCAGACAACTTCGCGTGGATTGGGCTGACGCTCGTCGCCGTCGTCATCGCCGTCTTCATCCTGCGAAGCCTGACGCGGAAAAAGAGCGCCGAGGCCGAAGGATGAGTTAGACGCCCGCCTGCGAACTGTGTCCGTTGACGCGGAAACTGCGCGCCTGCGCTAAATTGCGGACGCCGTGACGGTGGAGCACTTCGAGCAGGAGGATGAAGACTTCGGCGGTGGCGCGTGCGTCGTCTCCGGCGCGGTGACGTTTGGCGATATTGACGGCGAAGTGTTCGGCCAGCATGTGCAGGCGATGGCTGGCGAGGTCTGGCAGGACGCGTCGCGCCAGCGAGACGGTGCAGAGATGCGGGTTGACCATCCGTCGGCCGGGGAAGACGAGCGAGAGTTCGTGGTTGATGAAGCGCACGTCGAACTGTGCATTGTGCGCGACGAGAACGGCGCTGTCGGCGAACTTGAGCCATTCGGGCGCGACTTCGGGAAAGCGCGGCGCGTCCGCCACCATCTCGTCCGAGATGCCGGTCAGGCCGACGATGAAAGGCGGAATCTTCATCTCCGGATTCAGCAACGTCTGAAACTCCGCGACGATGCGCCCGCGACTGACGCGATACGCGCCCAACTCGATGATGCGACACGGCGGCGTCTTCGGCCCCGTCGTCTCCACGTCGAAGACGACATAATCGGTCTCCGAGATGACTCGGCACTCGTCGTCGTCGCAGACGAGTTCGATTTCGCTCGATTCGTCGAGGATGCGCAGACGCCAGTCGTCTTTGATAAGTTCGGCGACGAGCAGGGCGGCGAGTTGTGGGTCGAGGTCGGGCAGTTGCAGGACGGCATCGGCGACGAGTGCGGCGGGCACGCGTCCGCCGCGCAGGCGCAACAGTTGGATGGCCTCCTGAACGAGTGTTGAATCGGAAACAAGGTTGCGAAAGGTCTGCATCCGGGCGCATTGTAGCACGGCGAAAAGGAAGGCGGCAGGAGCGATGTACGGCGAAGATGTTCTGGAAAGATTTCGGCGAACGGGCGCTCTGCTCGAAGGCCATTTCGTTTTGACGAGCGGTCTGCACAGCAGCAGTTACCTGCAATGCGCGCTCGTCCTGCAACACCCTGCGGAGGCCGAAAGCTTCGGCCGCGCCATCGCCGAGCACTTCGCGCCGCACGGGGTCGAGACCGTTGTCGCGCCTGCCATCGGAGGCATCGTCATCGGTTGGGAAGTGGCACGCGCGCTCGGCGTCCGTTCCATCTGGACGGAGCGCGAGGCGGGCGCGATGACGCTCCGGCGCGGCTTCACTGTGCGCTCCGGCGAAAGCGTCGTCGTCGTCGAAGATGTCATCACGACGGGCGGCTCGACGCGCGAGACGATAGAGACGCTGCGCGCGGCGGGCGCGCGCGTCGTCGGCGCAGCCTCCATCATCGACCGTTCGGGCGGCCGTGCCGATGTCGGCGTGCCGCGCGTCGCGCTTGCCACGCTCGATGTCCCGGCCATCGCCCCCTCCGCCTGCCCCCAATGCGCCGCAGGTATCCCCGCCATCAAACCGGGCAGCAGAAAACAGTGATAGGTGATGGGTGATAAGTGATAGGTGATAAGTGATAGGTGATGGGTGATAAGAGAAAAGCTTTTGTCCTATCACCTATCACCCATCACCTATCACCATCTTTATGAATTACAGGTTGACGATTCAGTACGACGGGACGGACTTTCACGGCTGGCAGATGCAGGACGAGGCGCGCACCGTGCAGGGGGAACTGACGCGTGTGCTGTCGCTCATCGATGGCGGCGCGGTCGTCGTTCACGGCGCGGGGCGCACGGATGCGGGTGTACATGCAGAGGCGCAGGTGGCGAGCGTGCATCTCAGGCGCGAGTGGACGGGAGAGAAATTGCGCGCGGCAATTAACGGTAACCTTGCGCGCGACGTGCGCGTCATCGAGGCGAGCCTCGCAGACGAAGACTTTCATGCGCGTTTTTCGGCGCGCGGCAAGACCTATTGCTACCGCGTCTTCAACGAGCCTTTCGCCTCGCCCTTCTGGTCGCGCTACGCGCACGCAGAGGCGCGTCCGCTCGACATCGAACGGATGCGGCAGACGGCCGCGCTCTGCGTCGGCGAACACGACTGGACGGCCTTCTCCGCGTTGCAGACAGAGACGCGCACGCGCGTCCGGCGCGTCACACGACTCGACGTGACGACACGCGTGACGACGCGCGGGCGCGGCCGTCTCGTGGAGATTCACGCCAGCGCGGAGGGCTTCCTGCGCTACATGGTGCGCTCTATCGCGGGAACATTGCTGGCCGTCGGGAGGGGAGAGAAGGACACCGAGACCGTCGCGCGTGCTCTGGCGACGGGCGACCGCACGCTGGTCGGCGCGACCGCTCCGGCCTGCGGCCTGACGCTCGTCGAAGTCCATTATTGAGACGCGAGTGGTCGGGCGACTTTGCATTTTAAAGTCGTTTGCGATTATGATGCGCCGGAGGTTGCCTCCGTCTTGAGCGCGGTCAGGTGCGGAAAGGGAAATCGGGGAATGCTCGCGGATTTTGCCGAGGTCGTGGAAAAGGGTTCGCGTGACGAGTCGCTGCTGGCGCGCGTCGCGTGGGACAGGCTGCCGCGCCACGTCGCAATTATCATGGACGGGAACGGGCGTTGGGCAGGGCAGCGCGGGCAGCCGCGCGTGGCCGGACACCGCGCCGGAGTCGAGGCCGTGCGTGCTGCCGTCGATACCTGCGCGCGCCTGCGCCTCGGCGCGCTCACGCTCTACGCCTTCTCGACCGAAAACTGGAAGCGTCCGCGCCTCGAAGTCGATGCGCTGATGCGTATGCTCAAGCGTTACCTGCGGCTCGAACTCGAAGCGATTGACCGCCAGAACATCCGCTTTCAGGCCATCGGCCGCCTCGACGGATTGCCGGAGAGCGTGCGCCGCGAGTTGCAGAAGGCTTCCGAGCGCACGGAGAGGAATACGGGGATGGTCTTGAGCGTCGCGCTCAACTACGGCGGGCGCGCAGAGATAGTCGATGCAGCGAACCGCGCCGTGCGTCGCCTCTTAGCGGAGGGACGCGGCGCAGACGAGTTGACCGAAGAGAGAATCGAGGCCGAACTTTACACGCGCCACCTGCCCGCGCTCGACCTGCTGGTGCGCACGAGCGGCGAGTTGCGCATCTCCAATTTCATGCTCTGGCAGGCCGCCTACAGCGAGATTTACGTGACCGAAACGCTGTGGCCTGACTTCCGGCGCACGCACCTGCTTGAAGCCGTCCTCGACTACCAGAGGCGCGACCGGCGCTTCGGCGGCCTCCAACTCGTCGCTAACGCCAAGTGAAGGGATAGAAGTGATAAGTGATGGGTGATAGGTGATAGGACAAAACGGGATTTCTCTTATCACCCATCACCCATCACTTATCACCAACTACATACAGAATGTCACGACTCATCACCGCCGCGATAGCACTTCCCGTTATCATCCTTTCCATTGTCTATCCGCCGCTCGAAATGCTCTTCGTCGCGCTGGCCGTCGCCGCCATCGCCGTCGCGCTCTACGAGTTCTGGTTGCTCGGCCGACGCGTCGGAGCGAAGCCAGACATCGTCGTCGGTTACGCAGGCGCAGCGGCGATGCTGGTCGGCTTCTTTTTCGACATGCCGACGCAGTGGCCGGAGTGGATGGTCTTGACCGTCATCGGCGTCACGGCCGGGGCGCTCTCTGCGGAGATGCTGCGGGGCGCGCCTTTCGACAAGATGATTCTCTCCGTCGGCACAACCGTCCTCGGCGTGCTCTACGTCGCCTTCCTCGGCGGCCATCTCATCGCCGTTCGCACGGGCTTTCCGCAGACCTTCCCCGAACTGAACGAAACCGCGACGCTCTCGACGCACCTGCTCTCCTTCTTCTTCCTCGTCCTGATGGGTTCGGATACGGGCGCTTATTACACGGGGCGCGCGCTCGGCCGTCACAAACTAGCGCCGGGCATCAGTCCGGGCAAGACTTGGGAAGGGGCGCTCGGCGGACTTGTCGCCAGCCTGCTCTTTGCCGCGCTGGCGCACTTCTGGTTCTTCCGCGAGTTGCCTCTGCCGGTGGCGCTGGGGCTGGCGGCCGTGATGAACGTGCTCGGCGTGGTCGGAGATTTGACGGAGAGCGCGTTGAAGCGCGGGGCGAAGGCGAAGGACGCGGCGCAGATTCTTCCCGGTCATGGAGGGCTGCTCGACAGGTTGGATAGCTTGCTCTTTAACGCGCCGCTCATCTACTATTTTGCGAGACTTTATGACTGGCGCTGAAGGACGGACGAAGAGGGTGCTCGTCATCGTCGGCGCGTGCGTCGCCGCGCTCGTGCTGTTGCTGGCACTCTTCGTCGGCGCGATTGTGTGGTTTGCCTCCGGCACACTCGCCAACAGCGAGGCGGCCGAGGCGGCGCGCGTCTTTCTCAAGAACAACGAGCGGCTCAAACAGGAGACGGGCGAGGTGCGCGAGTTCGGCTCGCAGGTGATGGGCAGTATCACGTCGGACGCGGGCGTGAGCGCGGCGACGCTCAACTTCGATGTCGTCGGCGCGCGCCGCACGGTCAAAGCGAGCGTCAATCTCATCTACAAGGAAGGCTTCGGCTGGCGCGCCATCGGAGCCTCGTATAAGAACGACGCGGGGCGGACGGTCGAACTGTTGGACAGCTATGGCGCGGCCGATGAGGCCGACGAGGTTGAAGGCGAAGCGTCGAGGGGAGACGAGCGTTAACGTCATGAAGGCTCAAGGGGTTTCCATCTTAGGTTCGACAGGCTCAATCGGGCGCAACACCCTGCGCGTCATCGAGAGCTTTCCGGCGGGGCGGTTCCGCGTTGTCGCGCTGGCCGCCGGTCGCAACGTCGCACGCCTCGCCGAACAGGTCGAGAATTTCCGTCCCGCACTCGTCGCCGTCGAAGACGAGACGCGCGCACTCGAACTCGAAGCAGAGTTGCACAGGCGCGGCGTCGGCGCGCCGCGCATCTCTGTCGGCGAGGCCGGTCTGGTCGAGGTCGCAACGCACGAGGAGGCGGCGACAGTGGTCAGCGCGACGGTCGGCGCGGTCGGTTTCGTCCCGACTTTGCGCGCGCTCGAAGCCGGGCGACGCGTCGCGCTCGCCAACAAGGAGACGCTCGTCATGGCCGGAGAGTTGATGACGAGGGCGGCCGAAGCGTCGGGCGCGCAACTGCTCCCGGTCGATTCCGAACACAACGCGCTGCATCAATGCCTGCGCGGCGAGCGGCGCGGCGAGGTGCGTCGTCTCGTCCTGACCGCTTCAGGCGGCCCCTTCCGCGAATGGACGGCCGTCGAGATGGAGGCGGCCACGCCCGCCGAGGCGATGCGCCATCCGACTTGGGAGATGGGCGCGAAAATCACCATCGACTCGGCGACGTTGATGAACAAGGGGCTTGAAGTCATCGAGGCGCGCTGGCTCTTCGGCTTCGGCGCAGACGAGATTGACATCGTCGTTCACCCGGAGTCGGTCGTCCATTCGATGATTGAGATGATTGACGGTTCGGTCATCGCGCAGATGGGCGTGACCGATATGCGCCACGCCATCCAGTACGCGCTGACCTACCCGGAGCGTCACCCCTGTCGGCTGCCGCCGCTCGACCTCACGCGTCTCGGCTCGCTCCACTTCGAGCCGCCCGACCCGGAGCGTTTCCCCTGTCTCAAACTGGCTTATCGCGCCTTGCGCGCGGGCGGCACGCTGCCCGCCGCCATGAATGCGGCCAACGAAGAGGCGGTCGCGGCCTTCCTCGGCGGTCGCATCCGTCTGACGGACGTGCCGCGCGTTATCGAGGGCGTGATGGACGCGCACGAGACGCGCGAGGTGGAGAATCTGGCGCTGGTGCTCGAAACAGACCGCGTTGCGAGAGAATTGGCGCGCGCCGAGATTGCGCGGCTGGCGGAAGCGGCGGGCGTGGTGGTTTGACGCTCGCCGCCCCGCCCGTTAAACTTCCGTACAACCGCACATACGGCATGAGACTCTAAGGTTCTAATTCGGACGGCGGCGGCTCGCTCGGCGCGCAGGGAAATTTATGGACAACATCATCGGGTTTTTAGCCTTCATCTTCATCCTCGGCGCGGCCGTTATCCTGCACGAGTTCGGCCACTTCATCGTCGCCAAACTGCTCGGCATCCGCGTCGAAACCTTTTCGGTCGGTTTCGGCAAAAGAATTTTCGGGCGGCGTTGGGGCACAAC
>DASZCR010000255.1:0-18949 GCA_035942915.1 Pyrinomonadaceae bacterium
TCCAACAGTGCAGGAGGGCAACGAATGCAAACCAGGACACGTGCAGGCAAGAATTTGATGCTTGTCGGGACACCTGCCGGAACAACGAGGGGAACACCAACGGTAATACCAACACCAACGCTAACACCAACACGAACGCCAATACCAACACGAACGGCAACATGAACGGCAATACCAACGGTAATGCCAACGTCAACGCCAACACGAACATCAACACCAATACGAACACCAATTCGAACGGCAACGTGAATGCCAACACAAACGGCAACACGAATGCCAACACGAATGCCAACACGAACGCCAACGCCAACGGAGGGGGACGAGGGCGTGGCCGCTTGCCCGGCACGCCGCGCGGCCCGGCCAACCGGAACAGCAACCGGCCTTAATCGAATCCGTATCAGGACTCGGAGGCCGGCACAGTAAAAAAGGAGCGTGTTGAAGTAAAGAAGGTCGCAGCACACCTCAGCAGTGCGCATGTTGAAGGCGCTCGCGTGAGAACACGAGCGCCTTCACTTGTCTGGTGTCGAATTGCTGACTGTGTGGCAGGCGCGACTCAAACCACCTGCGCACGCTCAAACAACGCCTCAGCCTGAGTGCGCGACTCTGTGAGGAGTTCCCTCTCGTCGAGCGTCTGCAACTCGCCATCGCGCATGAGCAGTTGGCCGTCGATGATGACCGTCCGCACGTCGCTCGCTTCGGCGGCGTAGACTAAGGTCGAGATGAGGTCTGGGCGCGGAGTCAGGTGGAGGCGTTCGAGGTCGATGATGGAGAGGTCTGCGCGCTTGCCTGCTTCGAGGCTGCCTATCTCGTCTGCAAGGCCGAGCGCGCGCGCCCCGTCAATCGTCGCCATTCTGAGGACGCGTCGCGCGGGCAGCGCCTCCGTTCCGCGCACAATCTTTTGCAGCAGCGCGGCCGTGCGCATCTCTGTAAACATGTCGAGGCGGTTATTGCAGGCCGCGCCGTCTGCGCCGAGCGAGACGGAGACGCCGCGCTCCAACAACTGCGCGACGGGCGCAAGGCCGGAGCCGAGTTTCAGATTGGACGATGGGCAGTGCGCGACGTGTGTGCCGGTTGTTGCGAGGACGGCTGTCTCGGCGTCGTCCAGATGGACGCAGTGCGCGAGCAGGACGTGTCTGCCGGTGAGGCCGACGGCATCGAGGTAGAGGACGTTGCGCATCCCCGTCTCGCTCTCGACCAACTCAATCTCTGTGCGGTTCTCTGAGGCGTGGGTGTGTATCAACACGCCGTGCGTGCGTGCCAGACGGCCGACCTCACGCAGCAACTCGTCCGTGCAACTGACGGCGAAGCGCGGCGCGAAGCAGTAGCGCACGCGCCCGTCCGCGCGGCCGTGCCACTTTTCCAGTAGCGCCAGCGATTCGCCAATGGAGTCGCGCGTCTGCTCGTGCAACTGGCGCGGCACGTCTCCACCGCCTTTGTCCATCATGCACTTGCCGACAGTGGCGCGAAAGCCAGTCTCCAAGACGACGCGAAACGCCTCGTCCGTGTGTTCGACCGTCTCCATCGTCAGCGCGCAGGTCGTCCCGCCGCGCACCATCTCGGCGACGGCGAGGCGCGCAGAGGCACGCGCCGAAGCAGAGTTGTGTGCGGCCTCCATCGGCCAGACGCGCCGCTTGAGCCAGTCGATGAGTTGGAGGTCGTCGGCCGCGCCGCGAAAGAGCGTCTGGCAGAGATGGACGTGCGTCTGCACGAAGCCGGGGAGGACGGCGCAGCCGCGCGCGTCAATCGTGATGTCGGCCGCAGAGGCCGACACGTCGCCGATGGCCTCGATGCGTCCGTCGCGCACAAGGAGGTCGCCCGACAAGACCGTGTCTGCCGGGTCAATCGTGACCAGCGTGCCGCCTTTGATGAGAATCGTCGGTTTCATGCCTTCGGGAGATGTCGCGTCGAGGCCGTCACGAGTGAGACTGCGCGGATTATGCGATGCTGTGCGGGGACTGTAAAGCGCCGGAGAAACGCCCGGCCGGCGCGCGCACGACAAAAGTTCAGCCGTCAGCGTACAGGATTCCCGTTGGCGGAAACCCTGTACGCTGACGGCCTGCGTTTAGTCTCAGCTTAGACGAACAAGTCCGTCCCTACTTCTTGTCGGAAGCGGCGGCCGAAGCCTTGTCGGCAGACTTGTCGGCCTCGACTTCGGGAAGCGCAGGGATGCCGAGCGCGACGCGGACTTCGTTCTCGATGCGGCGCAGCAGCCCCGCGTCGTCCTTCAAAGTCTGCTTGGCGTTCTCGCGTCCTTGTCCGAGCCGTTCGCCCCTGTAGGAGAACCAAGCGCCGCTCTTCTCGACAATCTTGTTGGCGACGCCGAGGTCAATCACGTCGCCCTCGCGCGAGATGCCCTCGCCGTACATGATGTCGAACTCGCACTCGCGGAACGGCGGCGCGACCTTGTTCTTGACAATCTTGACCTTCGTGCGGTTGCCGACGACGCGGTCGCCGTCCTTAATCGCGCCGATGCGGCGGATGTCAACGCGCAGAGAGGAATAGAACTTCAGTGCGCGCCCGCCGGTCGTCGTCTCAGGGCTGCCGAACATGACGCCAATCTTCTCGCGAATCTGGTTGATGAAGATAAGGCAGGTGTTCGTCGAAGCGACGATAGCCGTCAGTTTCCGCAGAGCTTGCGACATCAGACGGGCTTGCAGGCCGGGCAGAGAGTCGCCCATCTCGCCGTCGAGTTCGGCGCGCGGCACGAGCGCCGCCACCGAGTCGATGACAATCACATCGACGCCGTTCGAGCGCACGAGCGCCTCGGCAATCTCTAAAGCCTGCTCGCCGGAGTCGGGCTGCGAGATGAGGAGGTCGTCGATGCTGACGCCGAGTTTGCCTGCGTACTCAGCGTCCATCGCGTGCTCGGCGTCGATGTAGGCGGCGACGCCGCCCGCCTTCTGCGCCTCGGAGACGATGTGGAGCGCCAGAGTCGTCTTCCCCGAACTCTCAGGGCCGTAAATTTCGATGATGCGGCCGCGCGGCACGCCGCCGACGCCCATCGCCGCATCCAGACTCAATGAAGTTGTCGAGATCGCAGCCACGTCCGAGACTTCCTTCTCGCCCAGACGCATAATCGATCCCTTGCCGAATTTCTTCTCGATATTTAAGAGCGCCGCGTCAATCGCCTTGCTGCGATCTGCGCCCCCTTTAGTCTCAGCCATCGTTGCTATCACTCTTTCTCGTCCCCTTTTCTCAACGTCGGTTGTGCTTGTCGAAAACCGGTCTTTTAACAAGACCGGCCTAATATAACACAGACGGCGCGAGAATGGAACACTGTTTCATGCGTGCAACAGAACTTTTTTTCAACCGGAGTGGCGGTGGAGGTTCAAACGAAACTGCGAGCGGGCATTATAGCCTTCGGGCGCGGCGTGCGGCCAGCGAAATTCTCATCCGAGCGGCGGGGCGACGACGGTGCGGTTGCGCCCGTCGCGTTTGGCCTGATAGAGCGCGGTGTCGCTGGCGGTGAAGAGCGCGCGTTCGCTCTGCGCGTGGACGGGGCAGGCGGCGACGCCGAGGCTGACGGTGTAGGAACCGACGCCCTGAATGGCCGTCGATTCGACGGTCTGGCGCAGGCGTTCGGCGGCGGCGAAGGCGCTCGCGCCGTCGGCCCCGGCGAGCAGGAGCGCAAACTCCTCTCCGCCGAGACGCGCGGCCGTGTCGTTGTCGCGCGAGAGTTCGGTGAGGGCGGCGGCGACGCCGCGTATCACCATGTCGCCCGCAGGGTGTCCGTAAGCGTCGTTAATCTTCTTCAGGTGGTCAACGTCTACAAGCAGCAGCGCGCAAGGCACGTTGTAGCGTCGCCAGCGTTCGAGTTCCTTGCCGAGCGCGCCGCGAAAACGACGCCGGTTGGCAAGCCCCGTCAGGTAGTCGCGGTCGGCCTCTGCGCGCAAGGAATCAATCATCTGGCGGATGGCGATGAGTTGCGAGGTGCGCGCCAGCAGGAGTTCGGTCTCTTCCGGCATCTGGAAATAGTCGAACGCGCCGGAGGCGATGGCGCGTGCGCGCGTCTCTGTGTCGGCGCGCTCTTCGCCGATGAGCAGGAGGGGAGTCTGGTCGTGCGAAGCGTCGAGCACGAGGCGCAGTTCGTCTGCCGTGACGCCTCTGACTTTCGTGTGCGCGACGACGAGATGCGGGCGCGTGCGCTGCAAGGCGACGAGCGCGGCGCGCCCGGCCGAGATGCCGACGACGGAGAAACCTTCGCCTTCAAACGCCTCTTTGTACCTGCCGATGGAGGGGTCGTCGGCGACGATGAGGACGCGCCCCTGTTCGCGCGCGGGTGTGCCGGGAGTTCTAGCGGTTGCGCTCATGGCTAGTCGCTTCGCTGAGAAAATCTTTCGACTCGAAAAGGCTGTGAGAGGGGTAGCGTAGGGCGTTCGATTCTGTGCACTGTGGCCGAGAATTCCGCACCGCGCCAGCATAACCGAAGGGGGCGGCGCGTCGTCAAGGTTTATTTCACAGACGCAGGAAGTTCGAGAGCAGGCGTTTGCCTTCGGGCGTGAGGATGGATTCGGGATGAAATTGCACGCCCTCGATTTTCATCTCGCGGTGGCGCAAGCCCATCACCACGCCATCGGGCGTCGTGGCAGAGATTTCGAGGCAGAGCGGCATCGTCTCGCGCTCGACGACGAGCGAATGATAACGACCGGCCTGAAAGCGATATTCAAGCCCCTCGAAGATGGTCTTGCCGTCGTGGCAAATCTCTGCGGCCTTGCCGTGAACGGGCGCGGGTGCGCGCACGACGCGTCCGCCGAACGCCTGTCCGATGGCCTGATGTCCGAGACAGACGCCGAGCAGGGGGATACGACCGGCGAAGCGTTCGATGAGCGGGAGCGTGATGCCTGCTTCGTCGGGCGTGCCCGGCCCCGGCGAAATCAGAATCTTATCGGGACAGCAGTTGGCCTCAATCTCGTCAACCGTCACCTCGTCGTTGCGGCGCACCTGCATCTCTGCGCCCAACTCGCCGAGGTACTGCACGAGGTTGTAAGTGAAGGAATCGTAATTGTCGATGACGAGAATCATAACAGACGGGTCTTCTTCTTTGTGCCGCCGGGCATCATTCTTTCCGGTTCTTCTCGGCTCTGGCCTCTTGCAAGAGCGGGATAACGTTGGAGCGGTAAGCCGCGCGCGCCCAATGCGCGGCGTCCTTGCCTTTGATGTCGCGCGCACGCGCGTCCGCGCCACGTTCGAGCAGCATGCGGATGACCTCCGCGTTGCCCTTCGTCGCGGCGACCATCAAGGCCGTGCCGCCGTAGTTGTTGGCGACGTTCGGGTCTGTACCGCGTTCGAGCAGCATTTTAGCGAGGATGGGACGGTCGTAGAAGACAGCCCACGTGAGCGCCGTTCCCACTTCCCCGTCGCTCGCGTTGACATCCGCGCCGCTATCGAGCAGCGCACCGACCACTTCGGGCTGGTTGCGCCAGACGGCATACATGAGCGGCGTCGAACCCGTGCGCGCATGACCGTTCGGGTTCGCGCCGCGTTCGAGCAGCGCGCGGACAGTCTCGACAGAGCCTTCGCGGACGGCCTGCATGAGCGCCGTCCGGCCGTCTTTGTCGGCGGCGTTCGGGTCAACGCCCGCCGCGAGCAGCGTGCGGACGACGCTTGCGTGGCCGCGTCTGGCGGCGGCGATGAGCGGCGTTTCGCCGTCGGCGTTGCGCGACTCTTTGTTCATCCCGGCCGTGATGAACAGCTTGACGGCGATGAGGTCGCCTTCGGCAGCGCGTTCAAGCAGGACGGCCTCGCGGTAGTCGTGGCCGCGCAGGAACAGTTCACGCCGCGCCGTGTCAACCGTCAACTGTCGCTCGTCCGTCGCGCCGCGATGCGAGGCACACGCGCCGGAGCAGAGCGCCAGCGTGATGAGAAGGATGATGAGATTCGTCGTCCGCTTCATATCAACATACGACCTTCGTTAGTTTACAGACCGCGCTCGGCGAGTTTGACGGCGTTGACGAGCGCGCGCGCCTTGTTGAGCGTCTCTTCGTACTCGCGTTCGGGAACTGAGTCGGCGACGATTCCTGCTCCGGCCTGCACCTCTGCGCGTCGGCCGCGCAGCACGATGGTACGGATGGCGATGCACGAATCGAGGTTGTCCGCGTAGTCGGCGTAGACGACCGCGCCTGCGTAGATGCCGCGTGCGGAGGGTTCGAGTTGTTCGATAATCTGCATGGCGCGCACTTTCGGTGCGCCCGTGACGGTGCCTGCCGGAAAGCAGGCGGCGAGCGCGTCGAAGCCGTCGAGGCCGTCGCGCAGGCGCGCTCTGAGGTGCGTCACGAGATGCTGCACATGAGAGTAACGCTCAATCGTCATCAGTTCGCTGACTTCGACCGAGCCGAAGTCCGAGACGCGCCCAAGGTCGTTGCGGCCGAGGTCAACGAGCATCGTGTGTTCGGCCACTTCCTTCTCGTCCGCGCGCATCTCTTCGCCGAGCAGCCAGTCTTCCGTCTCGGTTGCGCCGCGTTTGCGCGTCCCGGCGATGGGGCGATAGTCGAGCCGTTGGCCGCGACAGCGCACGAGCATCTCCGGCGACGCGCCGACAACCGTCTCATCGCCCATGCGCAGAAAATACATGTAAGGCGAAGGGTTCGTCGCGCGCAGTGCGCGGTAGATGTCGAGCGGCGGCGCGTTTGTCTGCTTCGATAGTCGCTGCGAGAGCACGACCTGATAGCAGTCGCCCGCAGAGATGTGTTCCTTGACGATTTCGACGGCCTGCTCGTAGCCCTCGCGCGACCAATTCGAGGAGAACTCCGCCTGCTCAAGTTTGGACGTGGCGCGGCGCGTGCGCGGGCGCGGCTTCGTCGGGCGTGCGCCGACGGCCAGCAGCGCCTCGACGCGCGCCGTCTCTTCGACCGCATCGGCGTACAACTGTGCAAGCCGCTCGCGGTTGCCATCGGCTTCGTCCGTGTGGACGACGGAGGTGATTTCAATCTGCTGGCGCACGCGGTCGAAGGCAAGCACGGTGCGAAAGAGCATGAAGACGGCGTCGTCTCCGGCCGCTTCGTGGCGGCCTCTGTGCGCCAGCGCAGGCTCGAACCAGCGCGCGGCATCGTATGAGAGATAGCCGATAGCGCCGCCTGCGAGCGGCGCGAGGCCGGGACGCCGCGCGAGTTTGCGCCCGCGCAGATAATCGCGGACGTAATCGGTCGCCGTCACTCCTGCAAAGTGTTGCGTCTCGCCGTCGTGTTGCTCGACCCACGTCTCCTGCCCGCGCCCGCGCACGACCAATTCCGGCGACGCACCGAGAAACGAATAACGCGCGACGCGCTCGCCGCCCTCGACCGATTCGAGCAGACAGGCATAAGGCTCCTGCCCGGCCACGCGCAGGAACGCGCCGACCGGCGTCTGTAAATCCGCGAGCACCGTCCGCACCACCGGCACGACGTTACCCCGTGCCGTCTCGCGCTCAAACTCCTCGAAGGTGGCGGGCTGAAGGTCAATCATCGGTTCAAATAGTGATTAAGTGATGGGTGATAGGTGATGGGTGATGAGATGGAAGACAGGTTTTATCCTCTCACCTCTCACCCATTACCTATCACCTCTCACTTATTACCCATCAGTATTTCTCACCCTAAAGAGTTGGCGAGCCAGTGGCCGCCGTCGATGGGGATGATGGCGCCGTTGATGTATGAGGCGGCGTCGGAGCAGAGGAAGACGGCGCAGCCTTCTATGTCGCGGATGCGCGCAAAGCGGCCGAGCGGAATCTTGCGGCGGAGGCGTTCCTTGACCGGCTCCGGCACGAGGCGCTTCATCCCTTCCGTGTCCTCGACGGGGCCGGGAGCAATGGCGTTCGTCCGCACGCCGTATGCGCCCCACTCGACGGCGAGGTTGCGCGTCAGCGCATCGACGCCCGCCTTGGCGGCCGAGACATGAAGTTGATAGGGCGTGCCGCCGTAGTGGAGCGTCGCGCTGATGTTGAGGATGTGACCGCGCGTGCGTTGCAACTCGGAGAAGGCCGCGCGACAGACATTGAACGTGCCTTTGAGGTCGATATCGACGACCGTGCCGAAGCCGTTGGGCGAGAGCTCTTCGGCCTTGCAGAGAAAGTTGCCCGCCGCGCCGTTGACGACGATATCAATCGCGCCGTAGCGTTCGACGGTCGCAGCGACGGCGCGCTCGACCTGTCCGAAGTCGCGCACGTCTGCCGGATGGGCGAACGCCTCGCCGCCGTTCTCGACGATGCGCGCCGCCGCCGGTTCGAGGTGCTCCGCGCTGCGGCTGACGAGCGCGACACGCGCGCCCGCTTCGGCCAGTGCGCGCGCGATGCCGCCCGTGATGCCCGTGCCGCCGCCCGTCACCAGCGCGACTTTGCCCGCCAGCAGCCCTGCGGCGAAGACGTTTTCCTGCTCGACACTCATGCGACCCTCAATGCCTCCTCCAATGTGAAACGGCCTTCATAGAGCGCCTTGCCGACAATCACGCTGTCAACGCCGCACTGGCGTATGGTTTTCAACTGCTCGATGTCGGCCAGCGACGAGACGCCGCCCGACGCCGTCACGCGCAAGCCCGACTCGCGCGCGATATGACAGGTCTGTTCGAGGTTGACGCCTTCGAGCATCCCGTCGCGCGAAACGTCTGTGTAGACGATGCGGTCAACGCCCGCGTCCGCCACACGACGCGCCAACTCGACCGCGCCAATCTTCCCTTCCTGCTCCCAACCGTGCGTCACAACCTGTCCGCCGCGCGCGTCGATGCCGACGCAGATGCGGAAGCCGAACAGTTGCACAAAGCGTTCGAGCGTCTCCGGCGATTCGGCCGCCAGCGTGCCAATCACGACCTGCGCCGCGCCGTATTCAATCAACTGCTGCACGTCCGTCACGCTACGCAAGCCGCCGCCGAACTGCACGGGAATCTCGACGGCGCGGATGATGCGCCGCGCGACCTTGCGGTTCAGCGAGTTCGCGTCGGCGAAAGCGCCGTCGAGGTCAACGACGTGGAGCAGACGTGCGCCCGCGTTCTCGAAGCGGCGCGCGATTTCGACGGGGTCACCGTCATAAACCCTGACCTCCGCTCGCCGCCCCTGCGTCAGACGCACGCAGCGCCCGTCTCTCAAATCAATCGCGGGAATAATCAGCATCTATTGAGTGATAGGTAATAGGTGATAGGTGATGAGTTAAAAACAAGTAGTCGATTATCATTGTTTGATGGTCGTTTGAGAGTGACGAGTGATGAGAGTGAGGCTGTCCTTTATCCTATCCCCATCACTTATCACCTATCACTCATCACTCATCACTTATCACTGCCTTTCTTCTTCGCGGGGGTCGCCTGATTCGTGGGGGTCTGTTCGTCCGTTCCGGTCGTCACGTTGGGGGTGATGGGAAGCGGCGCGGGTTCGCCGTATTCGCCGGTCGGTTCGCCCTCGACCTGCGGGGAGATTTCGGCGATGTTACGCGGCGCGTCCTCGTCGTCCGGGTTGATGCGCAGGGCGTTCTGGTAGTCGCGTAGCGCCTGCGGCAGTTGTTGCGCGGCGCGGTGCGCGTTGCCGCGCCGGACGTAGGCGCTGGCGAGCGCCGCACGTGCCGTGTCGTCGTTCGGATTGCGTTGAGCCTGCTTCTCAAGCCGCGCAATGTCGGCGTCGATTTGCGCGAGGTCGGCCGTTCCCGTGGCGGGCGTCGGAGTCGCCTCGGCGTTGGCCGTCTTGTTGCCGCCCGACGAACCGCCCCTGCCGCACGCGGCGAACGTGAGCGCGACGAGTAAGGCCGCGCCCATCGCCGCCCAGAACTGTGCCGTGTGTGCTCTCTTCAAGCCCGCTCCCTTCAGCTTCCCTTGATGTAAGGGCGCGATTGGACGATGTAAATCTGGTCGCCCATGAAGACCCACTCGATATCCTGCTCGCGCCCTCCGAAGAGCCCTTTGATGAGCGCCGCCGTGCGCGCCAGACGACGCACGACCGCATCCGTCAACACCGCGCGCTCGCCCGTTATCGGCACTTCCTTGACGCCGCCGCGCTCGTCAAACGTGAGCAGGCTTTCTTCGTCCGAGCGCGTTAAGACTTTGACCGAGTTCGAGCGCGGACGGTAGATGAGTTGCTCCGCGACGCGCTTTCCTTCGACGACCTTGATGCCGAGACCGCGTTTGGCGCTGATATAAATCGCGTCGCGGTTCTCCTCGTTGTAAGGGTCTGTCGTAATCATCACGCCTGCGCTGTCGGCGTTGATGCCCTCCTGAATGAGCACAGCCATATAGACCTTCGAGTGGTCAACGTTGGCGCGCTCGCGCGCTTCATACGCCTCGAAATTCCAGATGGAAGCCCAGACGGTCTTAATCGCCTCGAACAACTGTTCCTCGTCGCGCACGTTCGGGACGGTCGAGTAGAGTCCCGCGCCGCTGAAGTTCGGGAGGTCTTCGGAGTTCGACGAACTGCGCACGAAAAGCCCCTTGCCCGCGTACTGCGCGCGCACAATCTTGAGCACCTCGCTCCTCAACCCTTCGTCGATGCGCCCCTTCTGAAAACGCGCGCGCATCTCCGTCAAACGCTCGCGGCGGTAGGCCGGGTCGTGGACGAAGCGTTGGTCGTTCATCATCTCGTAGATGGCCTCTTCGAGGCCGTTATCTTTGATGAAGCGGTCGTAGTAATAGAACGGGATGGTAAACCCTTCGGGGACGGTGATGCCTTTGAGGCGCGCGTTCATCACTTCGCCGAGGTTGGCCGACTTGCCGCCGTAGGCGACAATCATGCGCCGTCTCTGCTCACGCAGCGGAGCGAGCCGCTTGACCGAGAGGTCGAAGCGCGGCGTCATGACGTTTTTCTGAAGGGCGAGCCGCTTCTGATATTCGTCGAGTTCCTTGATGTCTGCGCGGCGAATCACGTACTTGTCGCGCAGCGTCTCAAACGACACCCACCAGCCATCGTACTGCTTCAGAATCTCGTGCGCGTTCTTGATGTAGGCGTTCGGCACGCCCCAACCTTTGACGAGCAGGTTGATGTGCGAGAGCGGCGTCGAGGGTTTGGAGACGATGACGCCCGCGACCGGCGGCAGAGAGATGGGCACTTCGTTGAGGACGAGAATCTCGTTGAAGCCGATTTCGGTGTGCTCGTCGAGTTTGTCGATGACGTGGATGCGGCCCAGCCCGCGCGCCAGATTGAGCGGCTCGTAAGCCTGTTCGCGCGAGATGTCGGCCTGCGTCACGCGCTCGACACCGGTCAGCGCGGCGGCGGCCTCCTCCTGTCTGAGCGAATTGGCTTTGAAGGCGACCGGCTCGAAGAAGGTGCTCTTGAGAAGGTCGGCGACGAGTTGAATCTGTTCGGTCAGGATGAGGTCGCCTTCCCAGAACTCGAACGTCCAACGCTTAATCGGCGTCTGGTAGGCGAGCGTGCCGAGAATGAAGCGACGGTTCGGCTTGAGATAGTTGTTCTCGAAGAACTCGCGCCCGCGCTCAAGCGAGAGGTAAGTGCCGTTGACGAAATCCTTGTGGAAGCGATAACGCTGCGAGTTGACGTAGTAGACGCGGTTCTTGTCCTTGCGGTCAATGACAAAGAGGACGTGCGGCAGCGCGTAGGGGCGGTCGTCGTAGACGCGCGCGAGCGCATCGAACTCCGCGCGCGAGCGGATGGCGGAGACGGAAGCGTTCGTTTGCGCCTCAGGAGTTTCGACGGAAGCTGCTCTGTTGCGAACGGCAGCTTTCTTCGTCGTCGCCGTCGCACGTCGTTTCGACCTTTGGACGGGCGCGGCCGAGACGCTTGAGTTGAAGACTGCGCCGACGATGAAGAGCGCGAGCAGAGCGCCGCCGCGTGTCAGACCTTTTCCCTTGAACTTCATCAGACCTATTCCTCCTCCGCGAGTTTCCTGCCCTCGCGCACGAGCAATTCTACCAGATAGTCGATGTGACGCCGTCGTGTCAGGAAGCTGTTGACGTTGATACGCAGGGCGCGTCGTCCGTGCAGCACAGTTGTCGAAAACCACGCCTCTCCGCTGCGTTCGATGCGCTGCTGCAAAGCTTTCTGTAACTCGTCGAGCGCGGCCGCGTCTTCAACGTCGCCGCCGCGAAAGCGCGCGGGCACGAAACGCACGCAGCAGACGGCCGTCTCGACTTCGCCGACGCGCACGAACTCTTCCAGTTCATCAAGGCGCGCGGCGAGGTAACGGGTCAACTCTATCTGACGTTCGATGAGGCGTGCGTAGCCGTCGACGCCGAGATGCTTGAGCGCCATCCAGATTTTGAGCGCGTTGAAGCGGCGCGTGCCGAGTTGGCCGTAGCGGAAGAAGTCGTAATCGGCATCCGCGCCCTTCATGCTCTGCCGCTCCTCGCTCAAATATTCAGGCGTGATGTCGAAGGCGTCACGCAACACGCGGCCGCCGCCGCGCACGACGACCGCGCCGCAGGCGAACGGCACGAACATCCACTTGTGCGGGTCAATCGTCACAGAATCGGCGCGCTCGATGCCGCGCAGCCGCCACGCGTGTTGCCCGGAGAGGGCGAGGCCGCCGCCGTAGGCCGCATCGACGTGAAACCAGACGCCGTAATGCGTGGCGATGTCGGCCAACTCGTCGAGCGGGTCAACAACGCCGGTCGAGGTTGCGCCCGCCGCGCCCGCGATACAACAGGGGATGTGGCCTTCCGCAAGGTCGCGCTCGATGGCCTCGCGCAGCAAGTCCGTGCGGATGTGAAAGCTCTCGTCGGTGTCAATCTTACGCAAGTTGTCGCGGCCGAGTCCGAGGATGTCGGCGGCTTTGACGAGCGAGTAGTGAGACTGTTCGGAGGCATAGACGACGAGGTTTCCGCCGCTGCTCTGCACGCTTGCGCGACGGCCTCTCAAGGCGCTCGCTACTCCCTCGTCTCGCGCGCCTGCGAGGGCGTGGTCGCGTGCGCACTTGAGCGCGACGAGGTTCGCTTCCGAGCCGCCGCTCGTCAGCGTGCCGAAGCTCTCTGCGCCGTAACCGACCAACTCGCAGAGCCAGCGCAGGACGCGCGCCTCGACGACGCTGGCCGCAGGCGAGTTGCGCCACGCCGCGCCGTTCTGGTTGATGGCGGAGGCGAGCGCATCAGCCCAGACGCCGACGGCGAGCGGCGTCGGGTTGAAGAGGCCGTAGTAGCGAGGACTCGGAATGTTCATCGCGTGCGGCACGATGTCGCGCGCAAACTGCGCGAACAGCTCTTCGACGCCCGTGCCCGCGCGCGGGAGCGGTTCGTCGAAGAGCTGTTCGAGTTCGGCGGGCGTCGCCTCGGAGCAGACGGGTGCGCCGTCGAGCGAGCGCGCGTAGGCCGCAATGATGTTAGTCGCCGCGCGGCCGAGTCGCTCGTGCTCGCGCCCCAGTGTTTCGGCAGTGAAATTCTCTTCGCTGTCCATCGCGTCGGACTTCGGATATGCTCCTGACGAACCTTTTATCATGAGTTTTATGACAGAGGGAAAACTACCACCTGCGCGCGAGTTTGTGAATGCGCTTGAGACGCACGCGCCGACCTTTGGCGTGAGTTTGAGCGAGGATGCGACGGCGCGGCTCGTGCGTTATTTCGAGTTGGTCGGCCTCTGGAATCCGCGCCTGCATCTGGTTGCGCCGTGCACGCCGCAGGAGTTTGCCGTGCGCCACGTGCTCGAATCGCTGCTTGCCGCGCGCTATCTCAGAGAGGGCGTGCGTGTCTGCGACGTGGGTTCGGGCGCGGGGCTGCCCGTCATTCCCTGTCTCGTCCTGCGGCCGGACGTGACGGCCACGCTCGTCGAGGCGGCGACGAAGAAGGCCGTCTTCCTCCGCGAAGCTCTGCGCGCGGTCGGGCGTCAGGACGCGGCGGAAGTTGTCAACGAGAGATTCGAGCGCCTTGCGCCGCCGGATGATACGGTCGCCGCCGTCACATGTCGCGCGCTCGACCGCTTCACGGAGCTTTTTCCGCGTCTGGTCGAATGGACGATGGATGTCAAACTGCTGCTGCTGTTCGGCGGCGAGAGCCTGCGCGCGGAGATTGAGAGAGCGCGCATGGCCTACAGTTCTCTGCTCGTGCCGTCGAGCGAGCGCCGTTTCCTGTTCGTCGTCGAACGACAATAGTCTTGAAAGCGAAACGAGGTGAGAGACGCGCGCGCCGGGCGCTCCTCACCTCGTCTCGATTCTTCGCAGGCGCGCCGCAGGCTCTTTAGCGCACGACGTTGATGCCAATCATCTGCTGCCCCGTGATGACGTATTCGGCGGCGGGCAGTTCCTTCTCGTCGATGGGCGAAAGGACGGTCGGCGTGTAGCCGCCCGACGTGCGGTCGCTGTTGAGTGTGGCGACGAAGGACGGCGGCAGGTTCGGCATCTCGTCCGTGCCGATGACCGCGCCCGGCGTGATGCGGTAGAGCTTGCAATAGAGCCGGTCGTTCTTCTTGATTTTGTTGATGGCGCCGACGAGTTGACCGAGGTCTTTCGGCACGAAGTTCTGCGCGGCCGAGACCTGCTGCAAAGTGCCGCCGTCGCCGACGAAGAGCAGGAGTTGACCGAGCGGCACGTCCGTCGGAATCACGACGGGGATGCGCTGGACGAACTGCTTGCCCGATTCGGTGCGGACGTAAGCCTGCACTTCGACCGTCTCGCCGCGACCGACTTCGGTGCGGTTGATGGCGATGCGGTCGAGATTGGCCGCGCGGCGCGAATCGCTCGAAGCGATATCGAGCGTAATCTGTCCGAGTTCGACGCCGTCGAAGCCGCTCGACAGGAGAGCCGCGACGGGCGCGGCGACCGAACCGGCAGCGGCGATGCCTGCGCCGCTGGCCGAGAAGCGTCGCTCTAATCTGATGGTCTCCTGCCCTTTGACCGCAATCTCGCCGCGCACGCTGATGGTCGAATCGCCGAGGCTGCGCTCGCTCGAAGCGATGGTGTTGTAGATGGTCATGTTCAGCAGGAGCGGCGTCAGAAATTCGTCGTTCGCCACTTCATAAGTGTAACGCTCGACGCGGTCGCGGCTCGTGTGCAGATTGATGCGGACGGGAATCATCTTCGGCGCTTGTCGAAGCTGTCCGTAGATGCCTGTCGCGCGGTCTTGCGAAATCGCGCCGACCATCTGACCGGGCACGGCCAGTTTGAATGAGTTCATCGTGCTCGGAATAACTGTCACGACGGCCGACTCGGCCATCGGCATGTCGGACGAACCGAGACTCAGGAAGGGATGACCGAAGGCGTAGATGCGGTCGCCCTCGCGGTGTGTGACCGTGCCGGAGGCGGCGATGGAATAGTCGCCGCGCACGAGTTGGACGCTGACGGACGTGCCGGGCGCGAGCGTCTTTTCCGTGATGGGCGCAAGCGGCGTGATGGGCGCTGCGCCGCCGACGCCGGAGACGGGCATCAATCCGCCCGTCTGAAGCTGCGGAGCGAAGCGCGCGAGCGTCTCAGACGAGATGCCGCCGAAGACGACCGGCGTCGCAATGGGCGCAAGCTGCTGGCCGAGCAGCGCCGACATGGGCGAGCCTGCAGCGACGGGAGCAAGAAAGGTCGCCGCACCGACGCCCTGTTTCGGCAGTTCAAACTTCCAGTCGGTTCCGGCCAGTTGCGCGTAAGAGACGGCGCGCGGTTCACGTCCCGCGCCCTTGCCTGCGACGAGCGCGCCGCCCTGCCCCGTGCCCTGCTCGAAGATGTCAATCATCTGCTTAATCGGCGTGATACCGGCGATAGGCTCTTTCGAGAAAGGGAAGCTGTAGGCTATCGCGCCGACCAGCTTGCCGTCGATGAAGACGGGCGAGCCGGACATGCCTGCGAAGACGCTCGTGCGCGCGACCTCTCCGCCTGAGAGGCGCGCGATGATGGTTGACTGGCGCGGGTTCGGGTAACCGTTGAGGACGCCGAGAATCTCGACGGAGAACTCTTGCGGCTCTGAGCCTGTGAAGACCGTGCGCGCGACGCCCTTTTGTCCGGGGCGCAACTCATCGAGCGGGAAGAGCGCGGTCGGCGTAGCATTGGTCTTGCTGCCGGTCACGACCGTCTGTTGCGCGAGTGCATTCGTGCCAAGCGCCGCGACGAGCGCCAAGAGGAGGAACAGCCTTCGTGTCATCTATGTACCTCGGAAAACGGCAAAGCGACCGGGAAACCTCTCTCGCCGGAGAGAATTTCCGTCGCTCGACAGGGGGTCTTCAAACTCTCCGCACGGCGGCACGGCGCAGGCGGCCTCAAAGCGCCGCCATGGCCTTGAATATAGCTTTCGCCTGAAGGGGCGGTCAAGCGACATCTCCGACGAAGCAGAGATGTCGCCCGAACCCTTACGGTTGCTTGGACTTATCCCCGTCGGCCATGTTAACGTGCGCCCGCAACGCGTGCGCCGTTTCGGACGACTCCTCATGAAGCTATCTCCTGCCGCCGACAACATGAGCGTTATCGAAGGCTTCATCCTGACGGGAGGCGCATCGAGCCGCATGGGCGAGAGCAAAGCGCACCTGCGACTCGGCGGGCAGACCTTCGTCGCACGCGCACGCGAGGCGCTCGCGGCCATCGCTTCACAGGTCAGCGTCGTCAGTTCGCACGTAGGCGACGAGGCGTTTGGGCTTGCCGTCGTTCCGGATATCTACGAAGGCGCGGGCGCGCTCGGCGGCCTCCATGCCGCGCTGACAGCGGCGCGCGCCGACTGGATTGCCATCGTCTCCTGCGACCTCCCTTTCGTTAGTGGCGAACTGTTCGTGCGCCTCGCCGCCTTCGTGCGTGCGGATGCCGACGCGGTTGCGCCCGTGCAGGAGGACGGACGCCTCCAGCCGCTCTGCGCGCTCTACAGACGCGAGCCTTGTCTGGCGACGGCCGAAGCGTTGCTGCGCGCGGGCGAGTTGCGACCGCGCGCACTACTCGGACGCCTGCGGACGCGCCTTGTCAAATTCGCCGAACTGTCAGACCTCGCGGGCGCACCGCTCTTTTTCCGCAACGTCAACACGCCGGAAGACTACGCCGCAGCGGCGCGCGAGCTTGCGGCGCTGAAGACGGAAGGCTGATACAATCGAGAGCCGATGTACCGAAGACCGCGCACCGGACGAAGACTGTTGAAGGCGCTGCTCCCCGTCGCGCTGCTCATCGTGCTGGCGCTCGTCGCCTTCGCCGCGTGGGTCGTCTACGGCGCGACACATCCGCCGCGTCGCGCCTATCTGGTGACGCCCGAAAAGTTCGGCCAACTCAGCGCACGCGGCCTCAAAGCGACCGATGAGACGTGGTCGAACCGCGACGGCACGCGCGCACGCGGATGGCTGCTGCGCGGCGCGGAGGGCGCACCGGCCGTCGTCCTCCTTCATCGCTACGGCGCAGACCGCTCGTGGGTGCTCAACCTCGGCGTCAAACTGAACGAGTCTTCCAACTTCACAGTGCTGCTCCCAGACCTGCGCGGTCACGGCGAGACGCCTCTGGTCGCCGCCAACTCCTTCGGCTCGCGCGAAGCGGAGGATGTCTCGGCCGCTATCGACTATCTGCGCTCGCTGACGACGGCGCAGGGGCGTCCGCTCGTCGGCCGCTCGGTCGGACTCTACGGCGCGCAGTTGGGCGCATACGCCGCGCTGCTCGCCGCACGCCACGACCCCGGTATCGCCGCGCTCGTCCTCGATTCCGTCCCGGCCTCGCCCGACGAACTGCTCGGCGAAGCCGTCAAGACATCGACCGGGATGGACAACGGACTGCTGCGCGCACTGGCACGCCTCGGCGCGCGCGTCTACTTCCTCAGCGGCTATCACAACATAGAGTCGTGCGTGGCCGCACGCGACTTGAAAGGCCGCCGCGTGCTCCTGCTCTCCGGCGAAGATGCCGGTTCTTTGCGCGCCTCGACCGACGCCCTCGCCTCCTGCTTCGGCGGACAGTCAGAGGTGGAAGTCAAAACCGACCTCCCGCTGACAGGCTCGACCCTCGCCTACTCGACAGGCGAACAGGGCGAAACCTACGACCGCCGCGTCATCGAATACTTCAGCCGCAATCTCAGCGGTGATAAGTGACAAGTGATAGGTGATGGGTGATAGGAAATTAGTGATAGGTGATGGGTGATAGGTGATAGGAAGAAGACAGGATTTCTCTTATCACCTATCACCTATCACCTATCACTTATCACTTACCACTGCTCTCACGTAGGCGAGGGCGTGGACGCCGTTGTCGCCAAGCAGTTCGGATTCGAGGCGGGGGTCTTCCCTGACCTGATGGAGTTCTTCGAGCGGTACGAGCACGAGGAGGCGTCCGCCGCGTTGGCGCGCTGCTTCGAGGACGACGCCTGTGCCTTCAAACTTTCGTGGCTCGCCGTGCTCGTCGTAGAGGAGACGCCCGGCCGCGTAGAATTCCGAAGTGCGCTCGATGGTGTGCAGTTGCACGACCGGCAGCGACCCGTAGCCACGCGCATCGGCACGCCTGAGCAACCCGCGCACCGAATCGCGCTCGGCCACCTCTCCCAACCCGCAAGCCGCAATCACCATCACCGTCAGGAACAGACAGCCGACGACCATCGCCGCCGAGCGTGCGCGCTGCTCCGTCCGCCACAGGATGAACACGCCTGCGACGGCCGACGGCGCGGCGATGACGAGCGCGCAACCGATAGTCACGATGCGCCCGTAATGCGCGACGAAAGGGGCTGCGACGGCGAAGAGGAGCGCGAGCGCGCCCGTCGCACGCATCGCTGCGCGCCCGCTCTCCCCGCGCACGAAGCGCGCCACTGCGTCTCCCGCCAGCAACGCCGCGCCCGGCAACGCAGGCAGGATGTATCCCGGCAGCTTCGACCCCGACAGCGAAAAGAAAGCGACGGGCAGACACATCCACACGAGCGCGAACAGTCGCAGCCGCCCGAACGCATCCGTCGCACGCCAGTTCCAACGCCGCGCGCCCGCCACCGACGCGACGAGAAAGGGCGTCCAGGGAAGCGCCAGCAAGGCCAGTATCGGCAGGTAGAAATAGAAGGGCTGGCTGTGGTGATACTTGTCCGAGACGTAACGCGCGAAATGGTGCTGCACGAAAAACTCGTCAACGAACGCCCACCCGTGCCGCGCCATCACGGGCGCATACCATAGGCTCGCCACCCCGGCCGCCAGCGGCACTCCCCACCACCACCC